>JASLLZ010000141.1 GCA_030746775.1 Rhodospirillales bacterium
TTTGTACCTGCTGAGACGGCTCTTCCGCATAGCTCCCATGATAACCCCCCAAATGGGTTATCTGGGACAGCCCCTCAGATTATTAGTAATCTCTGATGTTTCTGCGTAACCCCTTGATCTATGGAATCTCTTTCGTGCCATCTCTTCTCTTGCCCAAATAGAACATCAGAAAACACAATGTGTGTGTGAAAACATTACATTTTGAGGTGATCGATGGCACAAGCAAAAACACTCAACAAGCGAGAGCTCAAGCGCGTCTTGGACTACAACGATGCGTGTGAGCGTCACAGCGAACGCAATCGTGCCATGCTGCTGTTCACGCATTTATGTGGAATGCGTATTGGCGAGGTTGTGGCGTTGCGTGTCAGCAACGTGATTGACGACAATGGCGAGGTCAAAGGCGAGTTGCGTCTTGGTGCTGAACAGACCAAGGGCTCACGTGCACGTGTGGTGTTCGTGCCCATGCGTATGCGCAAGGAGATCAAACGCTATGTTGACCACGTAACTGTGCGCTCGCGCAGTGACTTCGTATTCCGTACGCAAAAGAGCCACAGCTTCTCGTCCAATAGTGCGACGCAGCTGCTGCAGCGCATAACCGCCGGCGCCCTAAGCCGGCTAGTCTTTGAAGATAGTATTGTTGAGGGCCACGATCCCCCCGATGCTGATAATCACCGCAACTGCGGTGATTGTGGTTGATTCCATCTTCACGAATTCAGAAATCCAACTCAGCAAAAACCGGGAGACGAAAAACAAAATGGTCCCGCATGCCGCATTAACGACAAGAGCGAAAAAACAACCTGATCCATTGTCGGCCATCGACGAACCGTCCCCGACGTACCATGCTACTTCGGGCCGCCTGTGTCACGAGGAAGGTTCCCGATGTGCCAAGCCCGAGAAGGCAAGTATCAGGGACTTGGTGGACAATGACACGGGCCTGCCAGCCCTCTACCCAGAATGTTCCTCCAAGCCCGTTTCCGGCCCGCTGGTGCCCGTCTCAGGGTGCGCGGGCACCTGACCACCGGAGGGGCTCAATTTCCTTCGGATGCTTCCCTGGTGCTTCCCCAAGAAAAGGCCGGCTCGCAGCCCTTCGCGGGTTTGAGCATATCGCATTGAATTAACGTGAAAAAATGGAGCGGGCGATGGGATTCGAACCCACGACTTCAACCTTGGCAAGGTTGCGCTCTACCCCTGAGCTACGCCCGCGAGACGCGCCGGTCGGCGGCGCGCTGGCGATCATAAGACTTGGCCAGGGGTTTGCAAGAAAATCCCGCCGCCCTCCGCCGTCCTTGGGTCTTGAGGATTTGGTCGCGCTCGGGATAATCTCGCGCCCATGCCCGCCACGCCCGAAGACCTGTCCCTGCGCCTCGCCGAACTGGGTGTCGAGACGACGACCCGGCACCACCCGCCCGTCTTTACGGTGGCCGAAAGCCAGGCCCTGCGCGGCGACATCCCCGGCGCCCACTGCAAAAGCCTGTTCCTCAAGGACAAGAAGGGGGGTTTGTGGCTGGTGGTGGCGCTCGAGGACCGGGCCATCGACATGAAGGACCTGCGCCGGCGCATCGGCGCCGCCACCCTGTCGTTCGGCAAGGCGGACCTGCTGGCCGAGGTTCTGGGCGTGACGCCCGGCGCGGTCACGCCCTTCGGCCTGATCAACGACGCTGAAGGCCGCGTCACCGTGGTCCTCGACGCCGAGATGATGGCCCGGGACCGGCTCAATTATCATCCCCTGACCAACGAGGCGACGACGACGATCACGCCAGACGGCCTGCTTGCCTTCATTGTCTCGACCGGCCGCGAGGCGCGCATCGTGGCCCTGTGATCGGGCAGGACCTTGCGGTGCCGGCGAGGCGCGTCCATCTTTAATAAACTCAAAGGCAGGAAACGGTAGGGCGATCATGGCACTCATCATCAATCCGGACGGAACGCCGGGCGGCGGCGAAAACGGGCAAGCAGGCGGCGCGCCTTCGGAATCGATCAAGGAAAGTGACACGGCCAACTTCATGGCCGACGTCATCGAGGCCTCGAACGAGGTGCCGGTGATCGTCGATTTCTGGGCGCCGTGGTGCGGTCCGTGCAAGACGCTCGGGCCGATGATCGAAAAGATGGTGCGCCAGGCCGGGGGCCTGGTCCGCCTGGTCAAGATCAACATCGACGACAACCAGGACCTGGCGGCGCAGATGCGCATCCAGTCGATCCCCGCCGTTTACGCCTTCAAGAAAGGCCAGCCCGTCGACGGCTTCGTCGGCGCGCAGCCGGAAACCCAGATCCGCAGCTTCATCGACCGTCTGCTGGCCGGCGCCAAGCCGCCCCTGGAACAGGCCCTGGAGGCCGCCAAGGCGGCCCTCGACAGCGGCGATCACGCCGCCGCCCAGGCGCTTTATCTGGAAATCATGACCCAGGAGCCTGATCACGCCCCGGCCGTCGCCGGCCTGCTGCGCACCATCATGGCCGGGGGCGACATGGCCGGGGCGCGGGAATTGGTGGCCGGCCTGACCGAGGCGATGACCGCCGACAGCGCGGTGGCGGCGGCGATCACGGCCCTTGAGCTGGCCGAGCAAGGCGGCGCCGCGCCACCCGATACCCAGACCCTGCGCGACCGTCTGGCGGCCGACGGGGACGACCATCAGGCACGCCTTGATCTGGCCATCGCCCTGTACGGCGCCGACCAGGCCGAGGACGCCGTCGATGCCCTTTTGGAACTGGTGCGCCGCGCCGCCGATTGGAACGATGGGGCGGGGCGGCTTCAGCTGATCAAGATCTTCGACGCCCTCGGCCCGACCCATGAACTGACCCTTTCGGGCCGCCGCAGGCTTTCGTCGATCCTCTTTTCATGAGCGGTTCGGTCATAAGTTTTGCCGAGACGCCGCCCGCCATCATGCCTATTTTTCCCCTGCCCGGCGTGCTTTTGCTGCCGCGCGGCCGCCTGCCCCTGGTTCTGTTCGAACCGCGCTATGTGAACATGGCGCTTGATGCGCTCGGCAACCGGCGCGTCATCGGCATGGTGCAGACCAAGGGCACCGCACCCCATCCGGTGGCGGACGACGCCCCGGTCCACGACATCGGGTGCGCCGGGCGCATCACCCAGTATTCCGAAACCGACGACGGCCGTCTGCTCATCACCCTGACCGGCGTCAGCCGGTTTCGCATCGACCGGGAGGTCGATCCGGTGCGCGGATACCGCCGCGTCGAGGCCGACTTCGGCCCCTTCGCGGGCGACGGGGAGGAGGGTAAGGGCGTGCTTGCCGACCGTCCGCGCCTGATCGATGCCCTGCGCGCCTATTTCCGGGTCAAGGAACTCGACGCCGACTGGGAGGCCATCGAAAAGACCGATGACGAGGCGCTGGTCACGTCGCTGGCCATGATCTGTCCCCTGGCGGCCGAGGAGAAACAGGCCTTGTTGGAAACCGACGGCTTCGGGGCCAGGGCCGAGCTGTTGACCGGGCTTATCGAGATGGCGGTCCTGGAAGGCGGCGGGTCGGCCACCGACGCCCGTCATTGACGCTCGTTATTGACGGTCCCGAACGGCGACCTGTAGCATTACCTAACCAATGAGGTGTTGCCATGGCGGACAACGAGATCGACCCCAAGCTTCTTGAAATCCTGGTCTGTCCCCTGACCAAGGGGCCGTTGCGTTTCGACCGCCAGGCCCAGGAGCTGATCAGCGACCAGGCCAGGCTGGCCTATCCCATTCGCGACGGCATTCCGATCATGCTGGTCGACGAAGCCCGCTCCCTCGACGAGGCACCGGACGCATGAACGGTGCCCCCGGCACCCGCGTCAAGCCGATCGAGATACGCCTGAAACGGGACGAAAAGGTCCTGGAAATCGACTTCGAGGACGGCCGGGCCTTTCGCCTGGCGGCCGAGCTGTTGCGCGTCGAAAGCCCGTCGGCGGAAGTGCGCGGCCACGGCCCGGGGCAAAAGACGACCGTGGCCGGGCGCCGCCACGTCGGCATCATGAGAATCGAGACGGTAGGCAATTATGCCATCCGCATCGTCTTCGACGACCTGCACGAAAGCGGCATCTACACCTGGACCTTTCTTTACGATCTGGGCCGGCGCCAGGACGAAATCTGGCGTGCCTACCTGGACGATCTGGATACCCAGGGCCTAAGCCGCGACCCGTGATGGTTAGGCATCGTCAAGGCCGCGACCGCGGCCCGCCGGCCGTCTGGCGCGCCCGCGCAGGCGCGGACCCTCTCGTCCGCCGCCGTGAGCGAAAACACCAAGCCCTCTTACAGCGCCTCGCCGCGCATCAGACGCGGTAACTCGCCAAGCACCCCCATGGCGTGGCGCATCAGCACCTTTTTCAGGGGCGGCGCCTTGTCAACCGCGGCCAGGCCCAGGCCGCGGGCCAGGCGCAGCACCGGGATGTTGTTGGAAAACAGCCGGTTGAGGCCGTCGGTAACGGCGATCATCACGGTGGCGTCGAAGCGCCGCCAGCGCCGGTAGTCCTCAAGCACCATTGCGGCACCGATGTCGAGCCCCAGGCGCCGGGCGTCGACCACCACCTCGGCCAGGGCGGCCACATCCCTGATCCCTAAATTAAGTCCCTGGCCGGCGATCGGGTGGATGGCCTGGGCGGCGTCGCCGGCCAGGGCCAGACGCCGGGCGGTGGCGGAGACCGCGAACTGGGCCGACAAGGGATAGGACCAGCGCCCCCCGACAACCTTCAGGGGACCCAGGAAGTCGCCGAAGCGGCGGCCCAGCTCGGCGCCGAAATCGGCCTCGTCCAGGGCCATGATGGCGGGCGCCAGATCGGCGCGTTCGGTCCACACCAGCGACGAGCGATTGCCGGTCAAGGGCAGGATGGCAAACGGGCCGGCGGGCAGGAAGCGTTCGATGGCGATGTTGCCGTGGGGCCTCTCGTGGGCCACCGTGCAAACGATGGCGGTCTGCCCATAGGACCACCGGGTGAGGCGGATTTGGGCCGCGCTCCGGGTTTGCGAGCCGCGCCCGTCGGCGCCGACGACGAGGGCGGCGCGGACCCGGCGCCCGTCGGCCAGGGCGGCCTCGACACCGCCCGGCGAGCGGCGCAGGCCGGCGACCGCCGCCGGGGCCAGAGTGCGCACGCTCTTCAACTCCGCCAGGCGCAAGGCCAGGGCGCGGCGGATGTCGCGGTTCTCGATCATGTAGCCGAAGGGCCGGTCGCCGACGGCGCCATGGTCGTAGTGAAGCGCCAGAGGCGACGATGCGTCGGCGACCCGGATGTCGAGGATCGGCGCCGCCCGGACTTTCAACTCCTCCCACAACCCGACGCCGCCGAGCAGGCGCTGGGAAGCAAGCGCGATGGCCGAGGCGCGGCCGTCGAAGGCGGCGTCGAGGGCGGTTGCGGGATCTTCGCGGTCGACCACGGCGACGTCCATGCCGGCGGCGCCCAAGGCGCAAGCCAGGGTGCCGCCGACCAGCCCGCCGCCGACGATCAAAACGTCGGCGTCGAGGGTCTCGGCGGGACGGGTTCGAACAGTCATGGGACATACATCTGGCGCGAAAGACGGGCGGAGTCCAGACCCAACCTGTCCGGCCGCGTGGCGGCGCCCGGCGCGGAGCTATTCCACGCCTCAGCGCCTAATAATTAAGCATGTTGATAGCTTTGCCTATTTATTAGACGGCTGGACCTCGAGGCGAACCGGGATCCAGCTCGGAAAACTTCGGCAAACCCTTGAATATTGGAGATTATTGGTCATTCCGGTCACCTGGCACGTTTCTTGTAATTACCCCTGGTTATCACCCGAGAGCGTCCCGGTTGGGACCAAGGAGGAGATTTCAGGCATGGGCGGAGGCAAGTTCCTATTGGCGGCCGTGGGCCTGGCTCTGGGCGGCGCCGGCGAGGCCGTGGCCCAGGACGCGGCGCTGGATTCCGGCGACACCGCCTGGATGCTGACCTCGACGGCGCTGGTCCTGATGATGACCATACCGGGCCTGGCCATTTTCTACGCCGGCATGGTGCGCAAGAAGAACGTGCTGGCCACCGCCATGCAGAGCTTCGCCGCCGCCTGCCTGATGTCGGTGCTGTGGATGGTGGTCGGGTATTCGCTGGCCTTTTCCGACGGCGCCGGACTCAATTTCCTGGTCGGCGGCCTGGACAAGGTTTTTCTGATCGGTATGGGCACCGATTCGCTGGTCGGCACGATCCCCGAATCGGTCTTCATGACCTTTCAGATGACCTTCGCCATCATCACCCCGGCGCTGATCACCGGCGCCTTCGCCGACCGCATGAAGTTCTCCGCCATGCTGATCTTCCTCGGCCTGTGGATGATTTTGGTCTACGCGCCGGTGACTCATTGGGTGTGGGGCGGCGGCTTTTTGGACAGCGCCGGGGTTCTCGATTTCGCCGGCGGCACGGTGGTTCACATCAACGCCGGGGTCGCCGGCCTGATGACCGCCATCGTGCTCGGCCGGCGGCGCGGCTATGGGAGCGAGAACATGGCGCCCCACAACCTGGTGCTGAGCGTCGTCGGCGCGTCGCTTCTGTGGGTCGGCTGGTTCGGCTTCAACGCCGGTTCGGCGGGCGCCGCCAACGGCACCGCCGGCATGGCCATGGCCGTCACCCAGGTCGCCGCGGCGGCCTCGGCCCTGGCGTGGATGACCGCCGAATGGGTGCTGCGCGGCAAGCCCAGCGTGCTCGGCGTCATTTCGGGCGCCGTCGCCGGCCTGGTCGCCATCACCCCGGCGTCGGGCTTCGTCGATCCGATGGGCGCCCTGATCATCGGCCTGGTCGCCGGGCCGGCCTGTTACTGGGGCGCCGGCGGGCTGAAGCGCATGCTGGGCTATGACGATTCGCTCGACGCCTTCGGCGTGCACGGCGTCGGCGGCATCACGGGCGCCGTCCTGACCGGCGTCTTCGCCATCGAGGCCATCGGCGGCACCAAGGGCCTGGTGGAAGGCAATGGAGGCCAGGTCCTGACCCAGATCGAGGGCATCGCGGC
>JASLLZ010000142.1 GCA_030746775.1 Rhodospirillales bacterium
GCCTCCTTCTCGTTAGAGACTTTGAATCACATCAAAACCAATTTGTGAATCCCCTAATTGAGTACAGAGCCTAGGGTGTTGTTCTTGCGCGTTGGATCGCGTCGCAGTCAACACCCCCACCCCGACCCTCCCCCGTCGAAGGGGGAGGGAGGCGAATCATCCGGCGTCTGCAATCTTCTTCCCTCCCCCCTTGCGGGGGAGGGTCAGGGTGGGGGGGGGTAGGCCCGCCGCCAGAAGAATCGGGCTCAGTCCTTGCGCCGCCCCTGGGCGGGCAGGTTGGGTGGCTTTTCGGGGCGCTCGGGGCCCCAGAGGCGGCTGTAATAGGTATCGGCAAGATTGAGCGCCGCCACCGGGTTGTGGCCCAGCACCCGGTCCTTGGTGACGAGCACCGTGGTCAACCCCTCGGCGTGGCGGAAAAACAGGCTGTCGTGACCGACACATAGCCCCATGACGACGTTGAATTCGCAGCCGTGGCGGTTGAGAAGCTCGGCCTGGGAAACCGGGTTGCACATGGATTCGTGGCCGCCGGGGCGGATCTTCTGGTCGTCGGCGAGACCGATTTCCTCCTTCGCCACGCCGCCGGTCTTGCAGGCCACCGAGGAGACCTCGAAGCCGTGACTCTCCAGGATGCCGCTCAGCACCTGGGCCTGATCGACGAAGCTGATGCAGCTGGCGATACCGATCTTCTTGTAGCCAATCCGTTTGGCGAAGGCGCAGATCTCCTCGACCCGGCACCACTTGCAGTACCCTTCGGCCTCGACGATGGCGGAGTTGCGCGCGATGCGCGCCACCTCGGGGTCGTCGTAAAGGGCGCGGGCGGCGGCCAGGGTTTCGGGGTCGACCTTGGACGGGCAAAATCCCGGCCCGCGGTCTTCCGATTCGCCCTGGCGGCAAGCGCGCACCGTCGGCGGACAATAGGCGCATCCCGGATCGTCGTAGGTCATGGTGTCGGCTCCTCGCTCGTTGCAACCATTAAAGACCTTCGGCACCGCAATGCACAAGTAAGCACCGCGACGAAAGCCCGGAAGCGGTCGTTAGGGGTGGCAAACAACAAAGCTGTAGAAGCGTTTACACCGTGGCGCTAATAACGATCTCGACCAGGAAGCCGGGCAGCAGCTCGACGCCGGCGATGGCGCGGGTCGGGCAGTTGTCGGGATCGACCCAGGCCGTCCAGGCCTCCTGCATCTCGTTCCAGCGGCTCATGTCGGCAAGATAGACGGTCGCGTTCAGGACCTTCGACTTATCGGTGCCGGCCTCGGCCAGGCATTCGTCGATCACGGCCAGGGCCTGTTCGGTCTGAACCAACATGCTGGAAGACGTGGTCTCGGGCGCGGTGGCGACGCAGGTCATGGTTCCGTCGAATTGGACGGCCTTGCTGCGCCCGGCCCGGCCGGCGGTACGGGTGATGGTCATGGCGTTCTCCAGTAATTTCGGTTGGGATTCTAAAAGACGACGACGCTGCGGATCGATTCTCCCTTGTGCATCAGATCGAAGGCCGTGTTGATGTCGTCGAGGTCCAGGGTGTGGGTGATCAGGTCGTCGATGTTGATTTTGCCCTGCATGTACCAATCGACGATTTTGGGCACGTCGGTGCGTCCCTTGGCGCCGCCGAAGGCGGTGCCCTTCCATACCCTTCCGGTGACCAACTGGAAGGGCCGGGTGCGGATTTCCTCGCCGGCGCCGGCGACGCCGATGATGATGCTTTCGCCCCAGCCCTTGTGGCAACATTCGAGCGCCTGGCGCATGACGTCGACGTTGCCGATGCATTCGAAGCTGTAATCGGCGCCGCCGCCGGTCAGATCGACCAGATGGGAGGCCAGGTCGCCCTCGACCTCGCTTGGGTTGACGAAATCGGTCATGCCGAACCGCTCGGCCAGGGCCTTGCGTGCCGGGTTGATATCGACGCCGACGATGCGGTCGGCACCGACCAGACGCGCCCCCTGGACGACGTTGAGGCCGATGCCGCCGAGGCCGAAGACGACCACGTTGGCGCCGGGCTCGACTTGGGCGGTGTTGATCACGGCGCCGATGCCGGTGGTCACCCCGCAACCGATGTAGCACACCTTGTCGAAGGGCGCGTCGGGGCGGATCTTGGCCAGGGCGATCTCGGGCAGGACGGTGAAGTTGGCGAAGGTCGAACACCCCATGTAATGAAACAGAGGCTTGCCCTCGAACGAGAAGCGGCTGGTGCCGTCGGGCATGAGGCCCTGCCCTTGCGTTTCGCGGATGGCCTGGCACAGGTTGGTCTTGCCCGACAGGCAGTATTCGCACTGCCGGCACTCGGGCGTGTAAAGCGGGATGACGTGATCGCCGGCCTTGACGCTGGTCACGCCCGGGCCGACCTCGACGACGACCCCGGCGCCCTCGTGGCCCAGAATGGCCGGGAACAGCCCCTCCGGGTCGGCGCCCGAGCAGGTGAACTCGTCGGTGTGACAGATGCCGGTCGCCTTGATCTCGACCAGCACCTCGCCAGCCCTGGGCCCTTCGAGTTGCACGGTCTCGATACTGAGCGGCTTGCCCGCCTCGAAGGCGACGGCGGCCTTGACGTCCATAGCTGGCCTCCCTTTGATCCTTTATATATGCCGATGGTGCCGGTTCGCCCGCCGCTTTGCAACCATCGACGATCAGCGAGGGGGGCGTTAGGGTATCGCCTAAGGAGAAATCCATGACGCCCGACGTCATCATCATCGGCGGCGGCCTGCACGGTTGCTCGGCAGCCCTGCGCCTGGCTCTGCGCGGCCGCCGCGTCCTGGTCATCGAGAAGAACACCGTCGGGCGCCATGCGTCGGGGGTCAACGGCGGCGCGGTGCGCCGATTGTGGCGCCATCCGGCCGAGATACCCCTGGCCGAGGCCTCGCAAGAGCTGTGGCACGGCATCCGGGGTCTGGTCGACGACGATTGTGGCTTTCGCGTCAGCGGCATTCTCAAGCTGGCGGAAAACGCCGGGGACATGGCGATCCTCGAGGAACGGGCGCGGCTGGTCCGGGACCTTGGCTTCGACCACGAGGAAATGATCGGGCCCGACGAGGCGCGCCGACTGGTGCCGACGACGCCCAACGTCGCCGGCGGCCTGATCGCGCGCCGCGACGGGTTCGCCGATCCGGCGCGCACCGTCCGCGCCTTCAAGACCAAGGCCGAGAGCCTGGGCGTCGTCTTCCGCGAGCAGTGCCGCGTCGTCGGCATCGAACAGAGCGCCGGTATGTGGCGGGTGGCGACCGAAGGCGGTCGCTTCGAGGCGCCGCTAGTGGTCAACTGTGCCGGAGCCTGGTCCGACGGCGTCGCCGACTGGCTGGGCGAACCGGTGCCCCTGGAAGCGGTCGGCCTGATGATGTTCGTCACCGAGCGCGTGGCACGCTTCATCGAACCCGTCGTCGGCTTCGCCAGCCGCGTGCTGTCCGTCAAGCAGACCGAAGAGGGCACCGTACTGGTCGGCGGCGGCATGCGCACGCCGGCCGACCGCGCCAGCGGCACCGCGCCCGTCACCTTCGCGCCGGTGGCCGCCAAGGGGCGCATGGTGGCAGAGGTCTTTCCTCATCTCGCCCATGTGCCGGTCATGCGCTGCTGGTCGGGGATCGAGGGGTTTACTCCCGACGGCCTGCCGGTCATCGGCCCGAGCCACGCCGCGCCCGGCGTCTTCCATGCCTTCGGCTTCTCGGCCAGCGGCTTCCAGCTCAGCCCCGGCGTCGGCGCCGTCATCGCGGACTTGATCACGGAGGGCTCGACCAACGTTTCCATCGCCCCCTTCGACATCGGCCGCTTCGCCGAAGGGGCCGGGGTCACGGGCTGATGAAAGAGCAGGGTAAATGACTGATCAGGTGGCGGCCCATTATTACGGCGGCGGCGGTCTGGCCGACGCGATCGCAGACAGCTTGCGCAGCGCCGGCAAGGACCTCGACGAATTGAAGGCGGCCGATCTGGCAACCGTCGACGAGTTTCACATCCGGGGCCGAAAGGCGACCTTGGAATTGGCCGGGCGAATGATGCTGAGCCGGGACTCGCGCGTCCTCGACATCGGCAGCGGCTTGGGTGGACCGGCGCGCACCGTGGCCGAGGAATATGGTTGCCATGTAACCGGCCTCGATCTGACGCAGGCATTTTGCGATGCCGCGGCGACACTGTCGGATTGGGTGGAGCTGGGCGAAAGGGTGGCGTTCCAACAAGGGGATGCAACGGATTTACCCTTTGCGGACAACCACTTCGATGCCGCGATGACCATTCACGCCGCGATGAACATTGCGGCCAAGGACAAGGTCTACGAACAGGCCCGGCGCGTCTTGAAGCCGGCGGGCGTTTTCGCCGCCTACGACGTGCTTCAGGGCGAGGGCGGCGACGTATTGTACCCCGCGCCCTGGGCGCGAGACCCCGCGATCAGTCATTTGGCGACACCCGAGGAGATGCAATCGCTTCTGGCCGACGCCGGGTTCAAGATATTGGAAATCCGCGACTCGACCGAAGAGAGCCAAAGCTGGTTCGAGGCGATGACGGCGCGCATGGCCAAATCGGGCCCGCCCCCGGTGACGTTCCAAGTCTTTCTTGGCGGCGAATTCCCCGAGATGGCGCGCAACCTGGTCCGCAACCTGACGGAACGGCGGATCAGGACCGTCAGCTATATCTGCCAGGCCTGACGGCTCGCACCGGCGGAGCCGATGGAGGTCGCAGACTCTTGAAAAGGCGATGGGGTGGGATTGGTATCGAATTTTCCGATGCCGAGGGAATAATTCCTCTCTTGGATATTGCGATTGAAAATACAACCAGCACTATTATTCTAATTTCTAAACATACGGATTGGTGAATGGCGGTTGATCGCGATCCGATGGGGAGGGGAAGATGCATCAGAGTCGGCGGCGAGCTGCAGCATTCATTTTACTGATCTTCTTCGCGCTTCTTGGCTCGGGATGCGCGGCGCTGAACCAGCCGACGTTCCGGTCCGTGACCAAGCAAGAGCGCGATCGCCTGAGGACCGAGCAGCGCCTCGAGGTTCTTGATTCTATTCGACGGGAAGGGGATCCCGAATGCACGGCAAAAAACGATCGGACGTACGCCGAGGTTCGGGAATTCGTCGATCGGCACACCCTTGTGGCCCAGGACAACGGCGACATCGAAGGCGAGAGGAGCGAATCGTTCGAAGAAAAGTTCCGCCGCCAGTTCACCTCCATCATGACCGCCTATGAGGCATCGGGAAAAAGCAAGATTCTGATCTATGTGAACGGCGGCCTCAATTCGCTTCGCACCGTCCGAAAACAGGCCGCCAATCAACTTCCCTGCATGATCCGGGATGGATATTTTCCGGTGTTCCTGGTTTGGCAGACCGGAGCCTTCGACACCTATTTCGAACAAATCACACGGGTTCGCAACGGCGAGCTGAAAAACAACTTGCAGGTATCCTTTCCCCTCTACCTGGCCGGTGATGTCGGCGAGGGGATCATCCGCAGCCCCATCACGCTGTGGAATTCCGTCATCCGGTATTGGGAATCGACGGCCAATGTCGAACCTCAGTACGAAGTCGGCGACGACATCGAAAAAGCGAAAGATCCCGAAAAATATCCCCTGTACAGGAACGTAACCTTCGAGGAGCCGCACGAGAAAGAAGGCAACCTGGCGGCCAGGGAACTCCTCCACGGTCTCGGCATGCCGGTACGCCTTGCAACGGCGCCGATATTGGACGCCATGGGCAAGACGGCGTGGGAAAACATGGTTCGGCGCACCAGAACGACGGTGCGCACCGTGTGGGAACACCAAACGGAGCTGCGGGGCAAGGATTTCGCCGAACAAGTCCGTTGTTTCCCCCGTGGCACGGGGGTTTTCGCCAAATTCTTCCAAGCGCTGCAACAATACTCGAAGGGGCCGACAACCAGCGATGGCGGCACGCTATACGCCTATGACGATTGCGGCATTTACCGAGGCCAGGTGGCGGGAAAAAAGGAATTCAGCCTGACCCTGATCGGTCACAGCATGGGGACCATCGTTCTCAACGAACTGATCCCCTCGTTTTCCGGGCTGCCTTACGAAAACATCGTCTACATGGCCGCGGTGAGCAGCATCCGCGATTTTCAAAAGTCGGTGCCCTGGGTTCTGCGGCTCAAGATGATGCGCGGCCGGAACAGTAGTCCCGGCCAATGCCCGGTCAATTTCCATTCCTTGATGCTCAATCCCATCGCCGAGGCGCGCGAACGGACCTTCAAGGGTCTGCTCCTATCGGGCAGCCTTTTGGAATGGATCGACGACATCTACCAGGAACCGAAAACCATGCTCGACCGGACGTTCGGCATGTGGCGCAACCTGCGTCCCGCCCTGCACGTTTTCGGGGGCGAGCAGCGCCGCTGCATGTCGTTCAGGGTTTTCGGATTCAAGAATGTCGATAAGGATCGCCAGCCGGGCGGTGGCCAATTCTGCGATCCCGAAAAACACGAAATCGGCCATCCGCAGCTTCACGGCGCGTTCAATGACGGCGACAAATGCTTCTGGCAGGAGCGCTTCTGGGGCGCCAAGCCCAAAACCAAGGCGGCCGATTAAGTGACCCGATCGGACAGGCCCCGATCCAACCCCGCCGCGATGGCGGTCCCATCCCCGACTTGATGGCGGAAGGATCAACCAACGTTCCCATCGCGCCCTTCGACAGCAGCCGCTTTGCCGGGGCGGTCCAGGCCGCGGGCCCATGAACGGGCGGCGACGTGAAGCGCAAGTAAAAGCGGACACAGGGAAACAGCCGAAGATCAGGGTTCTTTAACAGCCTCAGCTATTTTCGCCCCTATTGCAGCACGCAACATCATGGCTGCAAGGGCTCCGCGAGCAGACATCACTGGCGTTGCGTCATGAGTCCCTGATTCTTTTTTTAACCGCAAATACGTCGTCGCGGATGGTTCCATCCGCTCGGGATTTGCTCTAGGCTCCAGACTCAATTAATCCACCATATG
>JASLLZ010000143.1 GCA_030746775.1 Rhodospirillales bacterium
CTCCTTCTCGTTAGAGACTTTGAATCACATCAAAACCAATTTGTGAATCCCCTAATTGAGTACAGAGCCTAGGGGTCTTTATCCCCGATCCTTGGTATTAAGCCAGCGCTTCGATGATCTGGGTTACCAGTCCGGCGACCGCGTCCTTGTCGATCCAGCGCGCGACGAGGACCAGATCGTGGTCCGGGTCGATACAAATAAGGTGGTTGCCGGCGCCGGACGCGCTGTAGGTTGCCTCGGGCGCCGCCGGCCACGTCCGCCGGCCCGTATTGAGCCACCACAGATAGCCGTATCCGGAATTGACCGATGACGGCGCGCGCAAGGCATCGATCCAGCCCCCGGGCAGAAGCCGCCGGCCGGCCCACACCCCGCCGCGGAGCAAAAGAAGGCCGAAGCGGGCATGGTCGAGGGTGCTGATCTGCATGCCGCCGCCCCAATGGGTGCCGCCGGGCACCGATTGCATCTGTTCGCCGTCGATCTCGACGAAGGAATTGCGGTAGCCGTGCCAGCGCCAATCCCCGGAGGCGCCGATCGGATCCATGATCCTGTGTTTGAGGACCTCGGGCAGGGGACGGCGGAAGACGTGGAGCAACGCCAGGGCCAGGACGTTGACGCGAACGTCGTTGTATTCCCAGTAGGTGCCGGGCGGGCGCAGATCGCGATGTTCGCCCTTGCGGCTGTTGTCGGAGCCCGGACCGACCTGGCGATGGCGGTCGACCAGGTCCGGTTTGTCCCACAGCGTGCCTTCCCATTCGCTGGTCTGGGTGAGGAGGTGGCGCCACGTTATGGCCCGATTGTGCTCGGACGCGAAGGTCTCGCCGGGCACGCTTTCGCCGACCGCATCATCGACGTCGCCGATCAGCCCGTCGCCGACGGCCAGGCCAGCAAGGACGGCAAGATAGCTCTTGGCGATGCTGAACGTCATATCGACGCGCTCGACATCGCCCCATCGGCCGACCATGCGCCCGCCCCTCAGCACCAGGCCGCTGGCGCCGCCGCACGGCTTGAACGGCCCCAGGGCCTCGTTCCAGGGCGGTTTTTCGAATTGGCTCAGGCCGGGAACGTTGCCGGCTTTCTCAAGGTCGCGCGGCCACGACGTTTCATGGGCGCGTGCGAAGGCCAAGGCGGCGGCCAGGCGTCCCTCATCGAAACCGGACGCGGCCGCCGCGGCCCGCTCCCACGCCTCATCGGTCGCCGGAAAATAGACCATGTCGTTCGCCCCAATGATTGCGCTAGCAGCGTCCGTGCAATTGTTCCCGGCTAAGAGAACGCGCCCGTGGCGATCAGCGCGGCCAATTGTCCTTCAACGTTTCATGCATGGTTGCCATTTGGTCGTCGGTCAGGTCCGCCGCGGCCCCCATGTCGGGAGGCTTGGGCCATGTCGGATCGGGAATTTCCGCTCCCCCGACTTCGACGATCCGGGAATAGCGCGGAATGACATGAAAATGCACATGCGGATCGTTCATCATGAGCGCGAGATAGTTGAATTTTTCGGGGTTGAACGCCGCGCCAACGGCCGCTTCGATCCTTGAAGCGACCATTGGGAGTTCGGCTCCGGCCTCGGGCGAGATTTCGCCCAGCCCCATGCCGTCTTCCTTGCAAACCAGGACAAGGCAACCGGCCGTAAGCTGCCTGGGCCGCAACAACGCGCACCAATACGTAGTTTCACCCACGACGCTGTCCGGATAACCGAATTTTGTCATGGTCTGGTTTGCCATCGCCCCATCCCTCCTAATAAACCGAACGCACGGCGCGCCGCCGCTTGCCCTTACCCGCTTTTTTGGCCTTGGTCACCGAGCGCGACAGGTCGTCGAGGTATTCGCCGACCACCGCTTCGTGGGGCAGGGACAGGCCGATCATGATACCCGGCGGACTGACTTGGCTGCCGACGAACCATTTGCGGCGCTGCATCTCCTCGGCGACGGCCCCCATGTCGATAACCTCGGAACCGTAAGAAACGATCAGAAGCTCGGGCTCGCCGCGGATGTACAGACCGTCGATGGCCTTGATGCCGTTGATGTAGCGCTGGCGCATGCGCATGAGCCGCTTGTTGAGTTTGAGATAGCCCTCCTCGCCAAGATGGTTCATCACCGCCCAGGCCGCCGAGATCGAACCGCCGGGCCGGGTGCTGGCGACGTTGGGGCATTCGAAGCGGCCCTGGGGCCAGTCCTTGAAGTCGAAGGGCTGGTACTTGGCCAGGCCCGGATTGCGGTAGAACACCGTCGACGTGCCCTTGGCGCAGAACCCGTACTTGTGCAAATCGGCCGACATCGAACACACGCCCGGCACCTTGAAGTCGAAATCGGGAACCGGGTAGCCGAGCTTCTTGACAAACGGCGCCGTGTAGCCGCCGACGCAGGCATCGACGTGCAGCCACAATCCGTGGCGCCGGGCGACCCGGCCCAGGTCGCGGATCGGGTCGACGACGCCGAAGGGAAAGCACACCGCCGAGCCGACCAGGGCGATGGTGTTGCGCGTGATCGCCTTTTCCATCGCCGCCGCGTCGGCCCGATAGTCGCTTCCGACCGCCACCCGCTTGATCGTCAGGCCCAGGTAATCGGCGGCCCGGTTGAATGTCGGGTGGCCGGAATAGGGGATCACCACTTCCGGGCGGCGGGCGCCGGGAAGCTTGACGCGGGCCCAGTCGCGGGCCGCCTTCATGGCGACGAAGATGCTCTCCGATCCGCCCGACGTGATGTGGCCCACCGCTTTTGGGGCATTGAGCAGCCCGGCGCCGAAGTCGATGACCTCGTCTTCCATGATCTTGAGGCTCATGAAGGTACGCCCGACGCCGCCGCCGTTCTCCTGCATGAACATGGCGTAGGCGCGCTTTTGTATCTCGAACAGCCCGTCGCCGCCGTACCACACATGGAAGGAATGGCGTCCGCGCCGCCAGTCCATGTCGCCTTTGCGCATGCGGCCCATGCGCGTTTCCAGATCGCGCCAGCCGCGTCCTTTCTTCGGCAGTGTCTTTCGCATGATCGTCACCCCCTTTCCAAAACATCACCACCCTGTGGTAATAGCACGGAACGACGCGCCGCCGCCACGCGGCGAAGAAATTCTATCGCAACCGGCGGCCGGAAATCCTACATTTCACCATGAGGACGGTCGGGGACGGCGCCGGCGTTCCAGGCGATTTGACCGATGAGAGTCGAACCATGAGCGCCAATATTCGTTATCGCGGATCGGACTATGACTGCTGGGATTCGGAGACGGTTCTCGATTCCTTGCTGCGCCACGGCGTCGCCTTCAACTTTTCCTGTCGCAAGGGCGTTTGCCTGGAATGCATGATGCGGACCACCGCCGGCGCGGCCCCCGCGGCGGCGCAGGCCGGAATCGACAAGGACCTTCGCAAAGGCGGCTACTTTCTGCCCTGTCTTTGCCGGCCGTTGACGGACCTGACCATGGAACCCCCCGAGGCGACGAAGGTCTATGGCCGGGCCATTGTCGTCGCCAAGAAACGCCTGGCGCCGCACGTGTGCCGGGTAACGCTCAGGCCCTCGGCGCCGCTTTATTACCACGCCGGACAATTCATCCTCTTGCGCCGCATCGACGGTTTGGCCCGCGCCTATTCCCTGGCCAGCGTTCCGGCCCTGGACAGGAACCTGGACATCCACGTGAGAAGGACCCCGGACGGGCACATGAGCGGATAGATATTCGATCGCCTGGCGGTGGGCGACACGATCGACTTTCACGGCCCTTGCGGTGAAAACTACTATGCGCCGGGGCGGGCCGATCAGCCGCTTCTCCTGATCGGCAACGGGACCGGCTTGGGGTCGCTTGCCGCCATCGTCCGCGACGCCCTCAACGCCGGCCACCGGGGCGCCATACATTTCTATCATGGCAGCAGCCAGCCCGACGGCTTCTACTCGGTGCGCGCCTTGCGCGCCCTGGCCCGGCGCCATCCCAATTTTCACTTCGAGACCTGTCTGTCCGGGGTCAGGAAACGGCGCGACCACCGGGCCGGGCGGGCCGACCTGGTGGCCCTGGGGGACCATCCCGAACTGACGGGTTGGCGGGTATTCGTGAACGGACATCCCGCCATGGTCCATACGGCGAAGCGGGCGGTCTATCGAGCCGGCGCCGCGCTGCGGGACATCCACGACAATCCCTTCGAGATGCGCGAGAAGCGTCACTCCCGCCGCGCCGGCCAGACCCAGCCCGCCGACGTGTGGTAAGAGGGGCCGGCCGTCAGGCGGGGAAGGTGACGCCCAAGTCGGCGCCGAGTTTGCCGAGTTTGTCTATGACGCCCGGCGCCAGGGGAATGCCTTCGCGGCGCCGTTCGGCGGCCAGACTGGCGCCGCGCTCGCCGGGCACCCGGACGGCGTCGAAGCCGGCCGCCGGCTCAAGGGCGTGGAGGCGGTCGATCAGGGTGTCCATGCGCGCCTTGAACGTATCCAGGGGCATGAAGGCGGAGACCTTGAAGGCCATGAAAAAGGCGCCGCAGCCGGCCTCGCGCCCGGTATTGTTGACGAAGCTCACCACGGTGCCGGCGAACTCGGCGCCGGGCAGGACGCCGGCCAGGATATCGACGAGCATGGAGATGGCCGATCCCTTGGCGCCGCCGAAAGGCAGCGCCACGCCCTCGATGGCCGCCTTGGCGTCGGTCGTCGGCCGGCCGTCGCGGTCGATGGCCCAGCCTTCGGGGATGGGTTGGCCGTGCTCCATGGCCTGGCGGATCTTGCGCCGCGCCGCCGTGCTGGTCGCCATGTCCATGACGAAGGGAGGATGGCGTCCGGCGGGGACGGCGACGGCCAGCGGATTGGTGCCGAGCAGCCCCTGCCTGGCGCCCCACGGCGCCACGTTGGGCGCCGCGTTGCCCATGGCGATGCCGACGCAGTCATGGTCGAGCGCCATCGCCGGGTAGACGCCGGCGGCGCCAAAATGGTTGGAGCGGCGCACGGCGGCGGCGCCGATGCCGATCTCGCGGGCCGCCTCGATGGCCGCCGCCATGGCGCGGCTGGCGACCACGTGGCCCATGCCGTTATCGCCGTCGACCAGCGCCACCCAGGGCATGCGTCGCTCAATGCGGATGGCGGGCCTGGCCTTGATGCGTCCCTCGACGAGGCACTCGGCGTAGGACGGAATGCAGCCGACGCCGTGGGTGTCGAAGCCGCGGAAATGGGCCTCCAGAAGACAGTGGGCCTGGACCTCGGCATCGCCGGGCGGCAGCCCCAGGGCGCCAAAGAGGTCGGTTACGAAGCGCCGCAACGGATCGACGGCGACAACCGCGTCAGGCATCGGTTTCCTTCCGGTTCATTTTTTTAGTACGGCACCAGCCCTCATCCCCAGCCGGCCACCCACAGCATACAATGGCATTGGGTGGCCGGGTGGGGGTGAGGGCTGGTGCCGTAAACATACCAAGAGCGGCCGGGAGGGGGTGCGGGCCGGTGCCGAACCTTATCAAAACAGATTTCCTAAAACAGGAAGCCGCCCAGGTATTGGCGGACGTTTTTTTCCATCTCGGTGTTAAAATCGTTCATCAAGGCCTCGGTGAGTTCGAACCATGCCTTGTCGCGCTCATTCAGCGTCGCGTCCTCGGCCAGGGTGCGGGTGCGGCTGACGCGGGCGCTGGAGAATCCCTTGCGGAATCCCCTTTCGTCGACGATTTCCAGCAACACCTCGATGTTTGCCGCATAGCGCACCGACTGTTCCTTCTTGAAGGCTCCGGCGAGCCCCTTGTCGATGGCAAGCGCCGTCGCCGTGCCGCGGGCGTCCTTGATGATGAAGCGCGCGATGCCCCTGCGCCCCGCCGCCTCGAGACGGTCCGCCGCCCACCGTTCCAAGGCCGTTTGGGGCGGCGTCGGAAAGAGGTGCTCGACATTGGGCGCCTTCATCGGCGAGGTAAACTCCGAGATCACTTCGATCGCCGCCGCGTCCAGGTGCAGGCGGTCGAGATGGCCATAGGTGAGGGTGGGCAGGCGTTGCACGGGCGGCGGCGTCTGGCACGCCGCGATCGCCAGCACCACCAAGCCCAAAAGGACCGATCGCAAGAACCGAAAAGATGCCATGAAAGTCATTGTGGCACGGTGCCGTCGGGCGGTTCAAGACGCGTAGAGACCGGCCACGTCGGTTGCTTCGAACACATAGGGCGCCTTGCAGAATTCGCAGGTGACGGCGATGCGGCCGTCCTCGGCCATGGCCTCGACCTCGGCGCGGGGAAAGGAACGTAGCGTCGTCGCCACGCGCTGGCGCGAGCAGCGGCAGGCGTGGCGCAGGCGGCGCTGGCGAAAGACGCGCACGCCTTCGGTGTGGAACAACCGGTAAAGAAGGTCGGCCGGGATCAGCGTCCCGTCCAGCATCTCGGCCGCCGTTGCGCTGCTCATCAGGGTCACCGCATGGCGCCAGTCCTGGTCTTGGTCCCCGGTGGCGCCGGCGTCCGGCGGCAGGCGCTGGATGACCAGCGCCGCCGCCCGCGCCCCGCCGCCGCCGTTTGCCGGCCGGGCGGCAAGCGCGATGGCGGTGTCCAACTGCTCGGAGCGGCGAAAGTAGTTGCGCGCGCAATCGGCAAGGGTGTCGCCGGTCAGTTCCGTGATGCCCTGATAGCGTTCCGTGTCGGCGCCCTGATCGACGGTGAAGGCCATGTGCCCGGTTCCCAGAAGGCCGGGCACCGGGGCGCCTCCGGCCTCCTTTGCCTTTGCCTGAGCCCCTTCCTCGACGCGGGCATAGCCGCGCAGATCGCCGTCGCTGGTGACGTTGGCGACGGTCATGGGGATGGGACCGTCGCCCTGGGTCTGCAAGGTGAAGACGCCGTCGTACTTAAGGCCGCTCGCCAGGACCGCCGCCAAGGCCAGGATCTCGCCCAGCAGGGCGGTCACCGGCAAGGGGTAATCATGGTTTTCGAACGCCGCGTCCAGGGCCCCGCCGAGGCGCACCAGACGGCCGCGCAG
>JASLLZ010000144.1 GCA_030746775.1 Rhodospirillales bacterium
CCAGGTCACCGGTGTGCTGACGCAACGAAGTCGCCATCTGCTGCAGGCGAACGACGGCTCGATCCGAAGCGCCGGTCGCATCGCGTACCTGTTCTTGCATATCGTCGCCGGTTGCCCGAATACGGGCCGACGCCGCTTCCGAGGCATCGAACAATTCGCGGGTGCCCTCCTTCAAGGCCTCGGTCACGTCGCGAATTCGCGATGACGCCGCTTCCGATGTCGACGCCAGGTCGTCGGACTGCTCGCCCATGCTATGTCGCACCTCGCGCAACTGACCGACGGCCTCGTCAGTCAGGCGACCCAGGCTGTCGGCGTTTGAGCGCAAGGTTTCGCCCATCGCGTTGATGTGGCCGGTGGCGCGTTCAGAGGCCGACGTCAAATCGCCCGTCTGACGATGCATGGCGTCGGCCACCAAGTAGATCAGCTTGGCGGCGCGGTCCGATTCCGCCGCCACCTCTTGGGACCGGGCCAAGAGCGAATCGCCCGCCTTGCCCACCTGATCGACGGCTACGTCCGAAACACCCGTTAATCCTTGAGACTGATCCTGAAGAATTTGGGCCACACCTTCGATGTTGGCCGCCGCGTCGTCGGACGACGACATCAAATCGTGCAAGGCGCGGCGCATCTCTTCACCGACGGTCCTGAGGCGCGATTCGGTGCGCGCCGAGGTGTCTTCCAAATGATCGGCGCGGTCGCGCAAAACGTCGCCGATACCGTTCATCAGCTTGGCCGTGCGCTCTGAAACCAGGGCCAGTTTCTCGGCTTGTTCGCGCAACAGCCGCGAGACCCCACCCAGTCGCTCGGCGGCCTCTTCCGACACGCTCGCCACTTGCTGCGAGCGTTCCTGCATCTCGCCGCCCAGGTCCTTCATCCGCGAAGCGCTGACTTCCGAGGCATCGGCGATGTCGGTCAGGCTTTGGCGGAAGTCTTCGGCATAACCGCCGGCCCGCTGGGCCGAGTGATCGACCGCCTGCATGCTCAGGCTCAGGGCCTGGGAGGTGGCGTCAATTCCGGTGATCCCCTTCTCCGCCGATAGGGTCACGTCCTGGGCACCCTGCTGGAGGATTTGCAGCAAATCCTGAACGCGCGAAGCCGCCGCATTGGAGGCGGCGGAAAGGCTCTCGGTGCTCTGGCGCAACGCCGTATCGACGGCCCCGAGACGCAGGATGCTTCGGTTCGACAGCCGGGCCACGTGATCGGCGCGCTTGCTCACGGCCTCGGCCGTTTCGTCCACCGTGGCAACCGCCTTTTCGGAAACCTCGGAAAGGTCGGTGGAGCGGCGTTGCAGCGCCTCTCCCGCCTGTTCGACCTGGGCCACGACCCGCTCCGAAATTTCCGCCAGCTCCCGCGATGCCTGCCGGAGATTGCCGCCCATCGCGCGGGTCCGTGTTTCGCTGCGCTCGGAAGCCTCGGAAAGTTCCTCGACATGTTGATGGAAAACCTGGCCCGTGGCCTTGACATGCAACGAAACCAGTTCCGAGGTCGAAGCCAGATCCTGGGCCTGAGCCTGCAAGGTCTCGCCGACCGTCTTCACCCGTTCGGTCACCTAATCGGAGATCTCAAGAACCGAGCGAGACTGTTGACCCAAGGTCGATTTGATCTCGGCCGAGCGGGCCGCCACCTGATCGGCGACATCGGTCAGGGTCTCTCCTTGGCGCTGCAAAATCTCTTCCATCGCATCGGCCTGCGTCTTGGCGCGATCCGAACGCCGGGTCAAATCCTGGGCATGGCCGCGCAGCGCCTCGGCGCTGACCTGGACCTGCTCGGCGGCGGCGTCGGACGCCTTGAGAATATCGTCCGCGCGCCCGGTCAAGGTGTGGCCAACCTTTTCGGCCCGCGCCGTGGCCTCGGCCGCGGCCGAAGTCAATTCCTTCGAGCTTTCCAGAAAGACTTTTGCACCGTCGCGGGCGCGCAGGTTTGCCTCGTCGGCGGCGGCACTCAGCTCTTCACCGCGGCGGCGCAAAATCTCGCACATATCCTCGCTCCGAGCCGACGAGCGGTCGGCCGATGCGGTCAGAGCCTGGGATTGGCGGTAGAGGACGTCGCCGACCTCGCGGGCGCGCTCGGCTGCCTTCTCGGCGGCCGCTTCCAGAACCTCGGTTTGCCTGCGCAGGGCCTCGGCGATCGCTTGGGCCCTGAGGTCGGCGTCGTGGGAAACCTGCGACAGTTCGACGGCGCGATCGCGCACTTGGGCGTTGATCGCCTCCGAGCGGGTCACGGCTTCGGACGAGGCCTGGCTCAAATCCCGTGCCTGGCGGCGCAAACTCTCGGTGACCTGGGAAACCCGCGATTCGGCGCGGTCCGACGGATAGGTGAGGCGCGCGAAATACCAGTGCAGAGCCCGCGTCTCGTGGCGCAGCTGGCGGCCCCGTTCGAAAAACGCGATGACCATCCACAACAGGGCCAACGGTGTCAGCACCCCGGCCGCCAGCCCCCCCATTTCGTGGGGCAGAAGGGCCATCAGGTCGGTCCACAGGATATGGCGGTCGACGAAGTATGCTGAGGCGCCGAGCCAAGCCGCGCTGAGCACCACGCCGCCCGCCGTCGCCAGCCGGTAGCGCAAATAGAACGGCGGCGTCCAGGTTTCAGGGCCGATTTCTGCGCTGGCGGAGGGTGCCGCCGGGCCCGACTCATCAAGCCCGTCGTCCGCGCTCGACGCCTGCGCCCGACTGGAATCCTGCCCAATGGAAAGGGCAAACGTCCCGTCGTCCCCAAGGCCGATGCCATCAGGGTCATGGGTATCTTGCGCGGACCGCTCCCGCGCCTTGCCGCTGTCGCTCTCGTGCTTGGCCATGGCATCCCCTTCAAGCCCCCGGAAACCAGGTCCCGGAAGCGGGCGCAGTATGATACATCATCCACATCTGGGCGGCAAACGACGATGGGTCACTAAATCTTGCGGTCGTGACACGACCCTCAGACCATGTGCTGGCCGCCCGTCACCCAGATCTCGGTGCCGGTGACATAGGCCGAATCCTCGCTGCACAGGTAATGGATGGCCGAGGCTACGTCGCCGGGCGTGCCGATATGGCCCATGGGGATGCGCGGGATCAGGGATTCATACTCGGGCTCGATCATTTCGGTCTCTATTTCGCCCGGGGCAACGGCGTTGACCCGCACCCCCAGCTCGGCGAACTCGTTGGCCATTTCCCGGGTCATGCCCGACAGGGCCGCCTTGGAGATCGAATAGGCCGAGCCGGCAAAGGGATGAATCATGTGACCGGCGATGGACGTGATATTGACGATCGCCCCCTTGCCCCGATGCAACGCCGAGGCGAAACCGCGCGCCAGTTTGAGCGGCGCGAAGAGGTTCAATTCGAAGACTTCGTGCCAGGCCTCAATATCGCCGTTCAGACATCCCAGCCTTTCCTTGAAAGGAGTCTTGGGCGACATGCCGGCGTTGTTGACCAAACCATGCAGGGGACCATCGCCCAGCATCGCGTTGGCTGTCTCGATGAACCTGGCGAGGCTCGCTTCGTCGCCCAGGTCGGTGGCGATGTGCGACGTCCAATTGGTGTCGCGCTCGCATTCCGCCGGCGCCTCGTCACGCGAACAGGTGATGATGCGCCAGCCGCGCTGCAGGAAACAGATGGCGGCGGCATGCCCGATACCCCGGCTGGCGCCGGTGACGATGACCGTCTTGCGTTCGTCGCTCATGGCTCGACGTTAAGCGAAAAAGAAGGCTCTTTCCACGACCGATTGCAGCCTTCGACAGTCTGCCCCTTCAACGGACGATATCCTTGAGCCTTTCGTAGAGGTAGAGGCCGATCCTCCGCGAGGCCGGCGGCGTGGTGTGGAAGAAGTCGTAGGTGTCGTTTTCGCCGAAGAACAGATCGCTGGCAAGGTCGATACAGACGGCCCCAAGCTCGCCGCAGACCTGCATGGTCTTGCGGTTGATGGCCATCATGTCGGCGTAGCGGCCCGCATGAAGGGTGCCGTCCTTCATCACCGGGCTCAGAACGCGGCCATCAACGACGCGATAATCAGCCCGGTGCTGGGTAACGAAGATGGGCCGGGCGCCGAACGCCTGGATGCGCCACGCCAGTTCGCGCAGACGGTCGGCGTAAAGGGAAAGCTTGGCCGCGTGTTTGCGTTCCGCCGCCGCGATGTCAGGCGGGCGCGGCGGCTGTCGCCATTCAAGGCCGTTAAAACTGCCGCTGGCATGGGTCAACCGGGCGTCGCGCGCCCGCGCCATGCCGCGGATGTTTCTAAACAGGCCGTAGAGAGCGCTGGTGTTCATCAAGAAGCGCTTGGTGTGATGCGACCAGGCAAACAGGCTGTCGCTCTCGGCGAAGTAACCTTGGTCCATTGTCAGAAGATCGTTGATACCGACGTAGACAAGGATGAAGCGTGCCTTGAGGTCGGGAATCAAGGGAAACCACAAATCGAAATTCTTGATATGCCCGATAGTCGATTGGCCATCGACGCCGGCGTTGACCACCACCATGGGGCGGCCGTGACGGCGAAATTCCTCGCCCAGGACGGCGCTCCAGGTCTGCTCATCGTCGATGAAAAGCTCGTTTGTGGTACTTCCCCCGACGGCCAGGATGTCGATTTTGGAGGGATCGTCGTATGCGCCGCGCAATCCATGCTCGTCGCGCTTGTAGTAAACGATGCCGCCACCCGCGTATAGACGGGTGGTATCGAAACGGCGCTGGAAGTCCTTGGGGATGATCAGACTGCCGTAGCGAGGACCGAATACCCAGCCGCCGAATATGACCTCGGCGGCGAATAAAATGAACAAGACCATTCCCACATTGATGGCGACGGTCCTGGGCCAGCCACGGCGCTTGCTAGACCCCGTCATGTTGGTCCTCGCGGTTGGGCAGCCGGATTTCGCCCGACACCCGATACGGCGCCAAGGTGGCGCCGAGCCATCCCTCGTAGCCGGGCAACCAAGGCAAATACGAAAGCAGGCTAATCCAAAAAGCCCTGTCCATCCCCCACGGGCTTGCGTTGATACGCCGCGCCCACTTCCACGCCCGTCCCGCGGCGCGCCGTAGCGCCGTCCTCTTGAGGGCATGGGGAAGGTCGGGGTAGTCGCGCACCAGGCCCAGAAGGGCGGCGTTGCGGTCATGTTCCACTTGAGCGCGATTACTGCTCAGGTTGCTCTCGTCCTCGGGCGGGCTGAAGGCGATGATGTCGTCGGTGATGGCGAAGACGTTGCCGATCGCCAGGCGCCAGACAAGGCTGTAGTCCTGCACGAAAACGCTTGCGTCGCAGCCGCCGCAGGCGACGAAGGCGGGGCGCCGGAACAAGATGTCGGAACAGCCGGCGAAACTGTGGCGGATGGCGAAGGGCAGCGGGTCCTCCATGTAACGGAATTCGGGCGCCCGGCCCTGACGGTCGATGGCAAGCGTCGCCCCGGGATGGGGAAAGGGCTTGCGGTCGCCGCGGACCAGGACCACGTCGGGCCGCTCAAGGCCCGCCAACAGGCGCTGTGTTGCGTCGGGAGTCATCAGGTCGTCGCCGTCAAAGGGCTTGACCACGGCCATGGTGGCGGCGGCGACGCCGGCGTTGAGCGCCCGCGCCGGCCCTCTGTTGGCCTGTTGGATTACCCGGGCGTCCGGCTGATCGGCGAGGATGTCGCTGGCGATCTCCAACGACCGGTCTTTGGAACCGTCATCGACGACGATCACCTGACGGGCGAAATCGCCTTCCTGGCCGAGGACGGACCGCAACGTCGCCTCCAGATGGCGTTCCTTGTTGTAAACCGTAAGGACGAACGAAACTCCACCGGCGCCGGTCATGACAGGTTTCCTGACAACGTAACGAAAATCAGCCTACCTGGCTCGGCCGCCATGGCGACGCGGCGCCGCTTTCCGGCACCGAAGCCTTCAGTGCCCCATAAGGACCGGCATGGCGGCGTTCGACAGCACATGTTTTGTGACACCGCCAAGGATCAACCGGCGCACCCGGCTATGGGTATAGGCGCCCATGACCAGCAGATCGCAATCGGCGCATGCGTCGAGCAGCACCTCGCCCACCCCCCGCGAGCCGGGCGCAACCGTGCGCGTGTCCGCGGTGACCCCGCGCCACGCCAGATAGGTGGCCAGATCGGCGGGCCCCGACGACGTCTCTCCCTCGCCTTCGGCATTGATCACCGTCACCGTATCGGCATCGGTGATAAACGGCATGGCGGCGGCCACGGCGCGGGCCGCCTGGGCGCTGCCGTTCCAGAAGATGGAAATGTTGGCGCCGATAACGGACGGCAATTTGGGTGGCGCCACCAGGACGGGGCGTCCGGTCTCGAAGATGGCCGCGTTGCGGGTCAGCGAGGAGGGCGATTCGGCCTCCGCCGTGGGGCGCGCCGCGACGATTAGATCGGAAAGCCGGCCGCGCCGCGCGACGGCCTCGTCCTCGCGCCCGGTTTCCTCGATCCAGGCCGCCGAGGCATGTTCGGGTCCGGGCGCCCTGTCATCCATGGGGATGTCCCTTTCGGAGCACAGGTCGTTGAACATTTGCCGGGCCTTGCTCGACCGCTTGTTGGCTTCCTGCTCGGCAAGCTCGATGATCTCCTCGATCATGGCGCCCGACATGCCTTCGCCCAACAAGGGAACGGCATCCTTCGAATTGGCCCGCACGTGGAACCCAACGACGTGGGACGAAAAACGTTTGCCTACCAAAATGGCCGCTTCGATGGCCGGCTTCGCCGCATCCGAACCATCGACCGGCACCAAGATTACCAAGTGTGGCATGTCACGCTCCTTTGCCCAATCCCATCCCCGTCATCATACACCAATGACGGGACCGGGCCGCCAAAAAAATCATCATCCGGGCGCCATTTATGGCCCCCCATCACGGAGCTAGAGCATTTTCCGATCATTCGAGGTCATATCCTGCGGCAGCGAAGTAATTTTGGCATTCGGTCGGTGTGAATGT
>JASLLZ010000145.1 GCA_030746775.1 Rhodospirillales bacterium
ATGGTTCCAACCGTCGCGCCCCGATGGCGAGGGGCGATGATGTCATCCGGGCCGGGCTAGAACAAGACGTGGCGCCCCGTGACAGAGGCCGGTCATCCGTGACATAAGACGCGGTGCCGGCCGAAAGAGGATGGGTTTCGATAATGTCCAAACAAGGCGCCGTCTACGTGGTCTGGGGAAAGGTCGACAAGACGATCCTTGATCGTTCCATCGCGTCCTTGAAGGCTCACCACCCGGACCTGCCGGTCCATATTGAGCACTTGCCCGACGAGGCCACGCTCTTGGACAAGGCGCGGCTGTTGGACTTCACGCCCTTCGAAGAGACCCTCTTTCTGGACATGGATACGGTGGTCATGGGCAACCTCGACTTCGGCTTTCGCAAGGGGCGCGAGGTCGGCCTGGCGCTGTGTATCTGCGAATGCCCGTGGGCGCGCCGTTACGGCGGCCTGGCCGGCGATGTGGTTGAATACAATACCGGCGTCATGTTCTTCACAAAAAAGGCCCGGCCCGTCTTCGAGGCCTGGACGGACCTCGTCGGCCATCTCGATTCGAGCATCGTCTTCCAGGCCGGGGGCGACTACGTGAAGATGCCCTTGAACGACCAGGCCGGGTTCGCCAAGGCTATCGACGACACCGGCTTCGTGCCCTACGTCCTGCCGCTCAACTGGAACTTCCGGCCGCGCTGGCACAAGTCGTGGTTCGGCCCCCTCAAGGTGTGGCACGACTATGCCCCGGTGCCCGATGCCCTGGCGCAGAACAACGCCCGCCAGGCCGACCCCAACGCCATCATCGGCTTCGCCGTGTTGCGCGACGAATAGATTGACCCGGAGGAACCCCACCCATGAAAACCTACAAAATCGCCGTCATTCCCGGTGACGGCATCGGCAAGGAAGTGGTGCCCGAGGGTTTGGCGGTTATGGAGGCCCTGGGACGGCGCTTCAATATCGGCTTCAAGTGGAGCGAGTTCGACTGGAGTTGCCAGCGCCACCAGGAGACCGGGCGCATGATGCCGGAAGACGGCCTTGAGCAGCTGCGGGTCTTCGACGCCATCTTCTTCGGCGCCGTGGGGTGGCCCGGAATTCCCGATCACATCTCGCTTTGGGGCCTGCTCATTCCCATCCGGCAGCACTTCCAGCAGTACATCAACCTGCGTCCGGTGAGGTTGTTGGAAGGCGTGCCGACGCCTCTTGCCAACCGCAAGCCGGGCGATATCGATTTCCTCTGCGTGCGCGAGAACACCGAGGGCGAATATTCCGCCATCGGCGGCCGCCATTACCAGGGCACGGCCGAGGAAATGGCCGTGCAGCAGAGCGTTTTTACGCGCAAGGGCGTCGACCGGGTGCTGCGCTACGCCTTCGATCTCGCCAAGAGGCGTCCCGAGAAGCACCTGACCTCGGCCACCAAATCGAACGGTATCATCCACACCATGCCCTATTGGGACGAACGGGTCGTCGAAGTGGCCAAGGACTATCCCGACGTGCGCTGGGACAAGTACCACATCGACATCCTGACAGCCCACTTCGTCGCCCATCCCGACTGGTTCGACGTCGTCGTCGGCTCGAATCTGTTCGGCGATATCCTGTCCGACCTGGGCCCGGCGGTGACCGGTACCATCGGTATCGCGCCGTCGGCCAACATCAACCCCGAGGGCGACTATCCCTCCATGTTCGAACCCGTGCACGGCTCGGCGCCCGACATCGCCGGTCAGGGCATCGCCAACCCCATCGGCCAGGTGTGGTCGGCGGCCATGATGCTCGACCACCTGGGCGAGGGCGCGGCGGCGGCGGCCCTGGAAAGCGCCATCGAAAGCGTGCTGGCGGACGGCGGCACCCGCACGCGCGACATGGGCGGCACGGCCAATACCCGCGAGATGGGCGAGGTTCTGGTCCAGGCGGTTGCGGGCTGAGACCAGGTTGGCGCCTGCGCTGCTTGTTGCCCTATAATCGCGAGTTAACGAATTCGGCCGGGCCGACCAAGGCGCGGGGAGGGGGAAGGGTTTCACCATGGCCGCCATCGAGCCGACATTCCAGATGTGGGTGGTATTCACCGTCATCGTCGGGGCCCTGGCGCTCTATGCCCGCGAACGCGTCCCCATGGAGGTGACGTCGGTCGGCGTGATATGCGTTCTGTTGCTGTTTTTCCATTTCTTCCCGGTTGCCGGCGAAGACGGCGCCAACCGGCTGGAGGCGCGGCGTATCCTGCTCGGCTTCGCCAATCCAGCCCTCATTTCCGTGGTGGCGCTTTTGATCATGGGCCAGGGCATGGTCCGCACCGGCGTGCTGGACCGCGGCGCACGCCTGATTCTGGGCCTGGGCGGCGGTGGCGCCTGGCTGCCCCTGGTTCTTAGTCTGACGGCCGTCCTGGTGGTGAGCGCCTTTCTCAACAACATTCCGGTCGTCATCATCTTCATCCCCATCATGCAGGCCCTAGCGGCGCGCTTCGGCCAGTCGGTCAGCCGGCTGATGATTCCCTTGAGCTATGCCGCCGTTCTCGGCGGCATGACGACGCTTATCGGATCGAGCACCAACCTTTTGGTCAACAGCGCCCTCATCGAAATGGCGCAGCCGCCTTTCTCGTTTTTCCAATTCAGCGTGCCGGGACTGGTCCTGGCCGGTACCGGACTGGTCTATGTTGTCTTCGTCGCGCCCCGCCTGCTGCCGGTGCGGGAATCCCTTGCCGACGTGCTTCTCGAGGGCCGGGGCAAACAGTTCATCGCCCAGATTACGCTGGCGGCGGATTCGGAGTTGGTGGGCAAGGGCGCGCCGGGCGGCATCTTCCCCGGCCTGGCGGACATGACGGTGCGCATGGTGCAAAGGGGCGAGCAGCCCATCTTGCCGCCGTTCGAGAATTATACGGCCCGGCCCGGCGACGTCCTGGTGGTCGCGGCGACGCGCCAGGCCTTGACCGAGGCCCTGGGCAAGGACCGGGGCTTGCTCTTTCCCGACCTGCAGGACGGCCGCGTTTCGGAAACCGACGACGAACGGCCCTGGGAAGCCGGCGATCAGATGCTGGCCGAGGTGATGGTGGCGCCGGCCTCGCGTTTCATCGGCCAGACCCTGCGCCAGATCGGCTTTCGCTATCGCACGAAATGCATCGTCCTGGGCGTGCAGCGGCGCTCGCGCATGTTTCGCACCCGCATGACCGAAATCCGTCTCCAGGCCGGGGACGAATTGTTGATCCAGGGACGGCCCGACGACGTGGGGCGCCTGAAGGCGGACCGCGACGTGGTGTTGATCGAATGGTCGGCCCAGGAGCTGCCGGCCCTCGATCACGCGCCCAGCGCCAGCCTCATTTTTCTGGTCGCGATCAGCATGGCGGCGATGGGCGTCCTGCCGGTGGTCGTCGCGGCACTGGGCGGCGCTGTCGCCATGGTGGCGATGGGGGTGCTCAACGTGCGCCAGGCATCGCGCGCCATCGAACCCAACATCGTCACCACCATCGTCGCCGCCCTGGCCCTTGGTATTTCCTTGCAGGAGACGGGCGGCGCCGGCTATCTCGCCCTGATCCTTTCCGATGCCTTGCATGGGGCGGCGCCGGCGGTCGTGCTTTCGTTCTTCTTTCTTCTCGTGGCGGGGCTGTCCAACCTCATCAGCACCAAGGCCTGCGCGGTGCTGTTCACGCCCATCGCCGTCGACCTGGCCCTGGCGCTCGGCGTCGCGCCCGAGTCTTTCGCGGTGGCCGTGGTGTTCGCCGCCAACTGCTCCTTTGCGTCGCCCATCGGCTACCAGACCAACCTTCTGGTCATGGGGCCGGGACATTACCGCTTCACCGACTTTTGCCGCGCCGGGGTACCGCTGATATTCCTGATGTGGATCGTCTTCTCGCTCTTCGCGCCGTGGTACTACGGCCTGTGAGGCGCGCCACGCCGATTGCCGATTGACGCCCGGCCAAGGGCGTCGTTATAAGGTCGGTGGGCCACGGCCTCCCAACGGGCCGCGACCCTTCTGCAAGGAAGGGAGACGACGTCATGAATATCCCCGCGCGGCCGGACCGGCGTCCGGCCTCACCCAACTTCTCCTCAGGTCCCTGCGCCAAGCGGCCCGGCTGGTCGGCGGCGGCACTCAACGATGCCCTGGTCGGGCGCTCGCACCGTTCGAAGGCCGGCAAGGCCAGGCTGTTCGAAGTCATCGAGCGTTCGCGCGAGATGCTTGACATGCCCGACGACTGGCGCCTCGGCATCGTGCCGGCGTCCGACACCGGAGCGGTGGAGATGGCGTTGTGGTCGCTGTTGGGCCAGCGCGGCGTCGACATGCTGGCCTGGGAGAGCTTCGGCGCCGGCTGGGTCAGCGACGTCGTCAAGCAGCTCAAGCTCGACGACGCGCGTATCATCGAGGCCGACTACGGCGAGCTTCCCGACCTCGGCCAGGTCGATTTCTCACGCGACGTGGTGTTTACCTGGAACGGCACCACGTCGGGCGTTTGCGTACCCGACGGCGAATGGATCGACGACGGGCGCGCCGGTCTGACCATTTGCGACGCCACCTCGGCGGCCTTCGCCGTCGCCCTGCCGTGGCACAAGCTCGATGTCGTCACCTATTCGTGGCAAAAGGTGATGGGCGGCGAGGCCCAGCACGGCGTGCTGATCTTGAGCCCCCGCGCCGTCGAACGGCTGCAAACCTACACGCCCCCTTGGCCCCTGCCCAAGGTCTTCCGCCTGACCAAGGGCGGCAAGCTGATCGAAGGCATTTTCAGGGGTGAAACCATCAACACGCCGTCGATGCTGGCGGTCGAGGATGCGCTTGACGGCCTGAAATGGGCCCAGTCCATCGGCGGCGGTCAGGCCCTGATCGATCGGGTCGGCGACAACGCCCGCGCCATCGCGGCCTGGGTCGAGGCAACGCCGTGGGTCGGTTTCCTGGCCCGTGACGCCGAGACCCGCTCGCCGACCTCGGTGTGCCTGGAAATCGTCGATCCGTGGTTCATCGGCCTTGATGACGAGCGCCGCGGCGGCGTTGCCAAACGATTGGCGGCGAGTGTGGAAGAAGAAGGCGTGGCCTTCGACGTCGCCGCCTATCGCGACGCCCCGCCGGGCCTGCGCCTGTGGGCCGGCGCCACCGTCGAGACGGCCGACCTGGAGGCGCTGTTCCCGTGGCTCGATTGGGCCTATGCGGCGGTCAAGGCGGAGACCGCGCCATGAGGAGGATGCCATGACCAAGGTCCTGATTGCCGACAAGATGAGCCCCCGCGCGGCCGACATTCTGGCCGAGCGCGGCATCGAGGTCGACGTGGAGGCGGGCCTCGACGAGGCCCAGCTCAAGACCCGCATCGGCGCCTACGACGGTCTTGCCGTGCGTTCGGCGACCAAGGTGACGAAGGAGGCCCTGGAGAGCGCCGAGGCGCTCAAGGTCATCGGCCGCGCCGGCATCGGCGTCGACAACATCGATGTGGCGGCGGCCACGGCGCGCGGCATCTTGGTCATGAACACGCCCTTCGGCAACTCGATCACCACCGCCGAGCATGCCATTGCCCTGATGTTCGCCCTGGCACGGATGATCCCCCAGGCCAGCGCCTCGACCCACGCCGGCAAGTGGGAGAAATCGCGCTTCATGGGCGTCGAATTGATGGGCAAGACCTTGGGCGTCATCGGCTGCGGCAACATCGGCTCGATCATGGCCGACCGCGCCCAGGGGCTGAAGATGAAGGTCGTCGCCTACGACCCCTATCTGACGCCCGAACGCGCGCAGGCCTTGAACGTCGAGAAGGTGGAACTGGACGGGCTTCTCGGGCGGTCCGATTTCATCAGCCTGCACACGCCGCTCACCGACGCCACCCGCGATATCATCGACGCCGCCGCCCTGGCCAAGACGAAGCCCGGCGTGCGCATCATCAACTGCGCGCGCGGCGGCCTGGTCGTCGAGGCCGATCTCAAGGCGGCCCTGGAGGACGGCCACGTGGCGGCGGCGGCGATCGACGTCTACCCGCAAGAGCCGGCGCGCGAAAACATCCTGTTCGGCATGGAAAACGTGGTGGCGACGCCGCATCTCGGCGCCTCGACCTCGGAGGCGCAGGAGAAGGTGGCCGAACAGGTGGCCGAACAGATCGCCGATTATCTGCTTACCGGCGCCGTCGTCAACGCGCTCAACATGCCCTCGGTGACGGCCGAGGAGGCGTCCCGGCTCAAGCCCTACATGACCCTGGCCCAACAGTTGGGAAGTTTCGCCGGACAGGTGACCGAGACCGCCATCAAGGCGGTGACCATCGAATACGACGGCCACGTGGCGGCGCTCAACACCCGGGCCCTGACCGGCGTCGTCCTGCAGGGGCTTCTGGCGCCGCTGTTGGAGACCGTCAACATCATCAACGCGCCCCTGATCGCCAAGGAGCGCAACATCGCCATCAGCGAGGTCACCCACGACCGGGCCGGCGACTACCAGACCCTGATCCGTCTCACCGTGGCCACCGAAGCCCAGTCGCGCACCGTTGCCGGCACCCTGTTCGCCGGCGACCGGCCGCGCATCGTCGAGATCCGGGGTATTTCCATGGACGCCGAGTTGGGACCGCATATGCTGATCGTCACCAACCGCGACCGGCCGGGCCTGATCGGCACCGTCGGCCAGACCCTTGGCGAGGCCGGGGTTAACATCGCCACCTATAACCTGGGGCGGACGGAAAGCGGCGGCGAGGCGATCTCTCTGATCGGGGTCGATGACGCGGTCGGCGAGGACGTGGTGAAAAAGGTGCGCGCCCTGCCCGACGTGCTGCAGGCCAAGTTCCTGGCCTTTTGACGGGTGTTGTTGCTGCTGGCCAGATGACGGCGGAAATTACGGAGCGGATGCCATCGCGCGTTCAAGGACCCCGGCTACCGCGTCGCGGCCATTGTCCC
>JASLLZ010000146.1 GCA_030746775.1 Rhodospirillales bacterium
CTTGCCGTCCACTTCAAAGCCTTCATCCTCCTCGCGTGCGTTATGCTATGGATGCGATGAATGTCGATTCAGCCTAGAACGTCCCCGGATACTCGCCGCCGTCGAGGACGACGTTCTGTCCCGTGATATATCCGGCCCGGGTACTGCACAGATAGGCGCAGGCATGGCCCAGTTCCGCCGGATCGCCGAGGCGCCCGGCCGGCACCCGGGCGACGCGCTCGGCCCGAACGTCTTCCAAGGAGCGGCCGGTTTCGCGCATCGTCACCTCCATGTTGGAGCGCAGGCGGTCGGTATCGAAGCGCCCGGGAACCAGATTGTTGATGGTCACGTTGTGACGCACGGTCTGGCGCGCCAGGCCGCCGACGAAACCGGTCAGCGCGCCGACCGCGCCGACCGACAGCCCAAGGTCGGGAAATCCCCCCTTTATGGCGAAGTTGGTGATGTTGACGATGCGCCCGAAGCGGCGTTCGATCATGCCGTCCACCGTCGCCTTGATCATGAATATGGCCGACAGCGCATTGCCGTCGAAAGCGGCGATCCAGTCTTCGCGCGACCAGTCGCGGAAGTCGCCGGGCGGCGCGCCGCCGCAATTGTTGACCACGATGTCGGGCTCGGGACAGGCCGCCAGCACCGCCGCCCGGCCGTCTTCCGTGGCGATGTCGCCGGCGACGGCGGTGACCCGGACGCCGGTTTCCGAACGGATGGCCTCGGCCGTTTCTTCGAGGAGCGCGGATCGCCGCGCGTTTATGGTGACGTTGACGCCCTCGCCGGCAAGGGCGCGGGCGGCGCCGCGACCAAGACCCTGGCTGGCGGCGCAAACGATGGCGCGGCGACCGGCAATTCCGAGTTCCATTGAAACGACCTCCGGTTCACAGGATGCGGCCCAGGCGGGCGCCTTCGTAGATGGCCATGGCGGCGGTTCGGGCGGCGACGCAATCGCCGACCGCGTGGACTTCCAGACCGCTGCCCAAGAGGTCCTGCTGCAGGCTCGTCTCCGCCATGTTGGGGGTCGCAAGAACCAAGGATTCGAACGTGCGCTGCCACTCCTCGCCATCAAGAACGTTCCTTAGTCTAGCATCCGTACCCGACCAGGCGACAACGACGGTGTCGGCGATGGTTTCGATTTCCAGTTCGGCGAACAGCTTGCGCATGGGGCCGTCGGCCAACGAGCGGGCGAGCGCCATGAGTGGCGCGGCCGACGCCGTCACCAGGGTCACGGCGTGGCCGCGCTGGGCGAGAAAGGCCGCCGTTCCGCTGGCCGGCAGCCAGCCGTCGATGTCGTCGAGCAGCAGCACGCTGTGACCCAGAGTCTCGTCACCGGTGAGCACGTCGTTGATGGAATAGACGTTGTCTCCGTCCACCCCCGGCAAGTGGTCGACATGTGGCAGCGCCCGCTGGGCGCCGGTCATGGCGGGGTTGGATCCGGTGGCCAGCACGACGGCGTCGGCGCCGAAGGACTTGACGGCCCGGGCGGTCCAATCGGTCTCCAGGCGGAGGTCGATGCCAAGCTTCTCCAGCCGCCCCTGGTAATACCCGTAGAGAAGTTCCGCGACCTCGCCCCGCTTGGGCTGCGTCGCCGCCAGGCGGAACTGTCCGCCGATGCGCTCGTTGCGGTCGACCAGGGTCACCGCATGGCCCCGCTCGGCCGCCACCCGGGCGGTCTCGAGGCCCGCCGGTCCGGCGCCGACGACGAGGATGCGGCGCGCCGCCGGGGCGGGTCGAATTTTGTCTCTGCCCCAGTCGGTCTCGCGCCCGACGGCCGGGTTGACCAGGCATGACAGCCAGTAGTCGCGAAAACGTCGCCCGACGCAGACTTGGTTGCACGAGATGCACGGGCGAATGTCCTCGGGCCGGTCCGCCGCCGCCTTGTTGGCAAGGTCGGGATCGGCGATTTGGGCGCGTACCAGGCTCACCATGTCGGCCCAGCCCCGGGCGAGGGCCTGTTCGGCATTGGCCGGCGTCCTGACCAGGCTTTCGGTCTGAATCTTGGCGTGTTTGACCACCGAACGGATGGCGGCGGCCAGCGGCGGGCCCTGCATCTTGTCGTAGAGGAAGGTCGGCATCACGCGCGCCCAGTCGTAATAGCTGCCGGTCTTGATCGGCATGTAGTCCATGAGCCCGCGTTGGTCCAGATAGGCGACGATTTCCATGCGGTCCTCGACCCGGCTCCCGCCCGGCATGTTGTCGTCGCCGGTCATCGTAAGGCCGATCAGGAAGTCGTCTCCCACCGCCTTGCGGATACGGCTCAGGATCTCGACCGAGAAACGCATGCGCTTTTCGAAGGTGCCGCCCCAGGCGTCGTCGCGCTTGTTGAACAAGGGCGACCAGAAGCTGTCGATAAGGGCCAGGTAGCCGGCGTTGATCTCGACGCCGTCGTAGCCGCACTCGCGCAACAGCCGGGCGGTGCGGACGAAGCCCTCGATGACCTCTTCGATCTCGCTTTCGGTCATGGCGTGGGACGCGGTGCCGTCCTTGAACGAAATCGTGCCCGAGGGCGACCAGGTGGCCTCGAAGGAATTATCGGGATCGCAATGGGGGCCGATGTGGAATATTTGCTGCACCATGACCACGTCATGGGCGTGGCAGGCCTCGGTAATGCGGCGGAAGTGGGGCACCATGGTTTGGTCCGCGACCGCGAACTGGCCACGCGTCAGGACTCCCGTCGGATGGGCCGGAAGCGGCTCGACGGCGATCATGGCCGTGCCGCCCCGGGCGCGTTCCAGGTAGTAGTGGTAATGGCGCTCGCCGGGATGGCCCTCGATGCTCATGTTTGGCGTGTGGGTGCCGAAGACCAGCCGGTGCTTCAGCGTCACACGACGGATCTTGAGCGGCGAATAAAGGTGGGGAAACAGTTTCGACATGGGTCCCGTCCGCCTCGCTCAACCGCTCAGCGCCGGCGGCTTGGGCCCGCCGGTCGCCCAGTCCAGAAGTTCCGCTGTATGAACCACGGGAACCTCGCTCGCGGCGGCGATCTGCACCATGCAGCCGATGTTGCCGGCCGCCACCACGTCGGGCGCCACCCAGCCGATGCGCTCCGCCTTGCGTTCCTTGAGACGCTCCGCCACGGCGGGTTGCAAGAGGCTGTACGATCCCGCCGAGCCGCAGCAGACGTGGCTTTCCGGGATGGCTTTCACGTCGAAACCGCAGTCGGCCAGCAAGCGCTTGGGCTCGTTGCGGACTTTTTGGGCATGGTGCAGGGAGCAGGCGGGGTGATAGGCCACGGATAGGGGCTCGGGACAGACCGGAGAGCGCAGTCCAAGCTCGGCCATCACCTCGGTCACGTCGCGGGCCAGGGCGGCGATCCGGGCGCCGCGTTCGGCCCATGCCGGATCGCCGGCCAGCACGTGGCCATAGTCCTTGACCATGGTGCCGCAGCCCGAGGCGTTGACGACGATGGCGTCCAGCCCTTTGCTGTCGGCCTCTTCGATCCACGCCGCAACGTTGGCCCTCACCGCTTCTTCGGTCGGTTCCGTCTTGCCCAGATGGTGGGTCAGGGCGCCGCAGCAGCCGGCCCCTTCGGCAACCACGACCTCGCAGCCGTGGCGTGTCAGAAGCCGCACCGTGGCTTCGTTGATGGCGGGCTCCAGGACCTGTTGTACGCAACCGGTGAGCAGGGCGACGCGCATTCGCCTGGGTCTCTCGGCTCCGATCACCTGGGGCCGGTCGATCGGCGAGGACGGGGCGGCCCGGCGCGGTGCCAGGCGCGCCATCCCCCGCAGGCGGCCGGGCATGAGCCCGGTGAAGGGCCGCGCCAGCCGCGCCGCCGCGAGGGCAAGGCGAAAAAGCCCGGGGCTCGGCAGCACGGCCGCCAGAAGGCCGCGCAGCAAGCGGTCGGGCCACGGGCGGCGGTAGGTCCTTTCGATTGTCTTGCGCGCCTGGTCGATGAGGTGCATGAAGTCGACCTTGGCCAGGCACAGCGCGGTGCAGGCGTTGCACGAAAGGCAGCGGTCGATATGCCCGACCGTCGTCGAGTCCGGCGGACGGACGCCTTGCAGCATGTCGCGAATGAGACGGTTGCGTCCGCGCGGACTGTCGTTTTCGTCGTTGAGGACCAGATAGCTGGGGCAGGTGGCGTTGGCGGCGCCGCACTCGACGCAATGGCGCAGGATTTCGGCCGCCCGGCGGATATCGGGATCGGCGAGTTGGGCCTCGGAGAAGTTGGTGCGCATGAGGTCCCTTCCTTCTACAGCGCCAGGGCGAGACGGCGGCCCTCGAAGATCGCCGCCGCCGCGGTGCGCGGCGCCACGCAGTCGCCGATGGCGTGGACCTCGATAGAGCTCTTGGCAAGGGCGGCCTGGAGACCCGCCCGCGCCACGTTGGTGGTGGAGAGGACCAAGGAATCGTAGCCGACGGTTTCGGATTCGCCGTTCTTCAGATGCTTGATCGTTGCCCGGCCATCCGACCACGAGACCAGCGCGGCCTGCACGATCTCCTCGATTGCCAACTCCCTGAACCGTTTGCGCAGCGCCTTGTGGGCCTTGGTCGGGACCAGGCCCTTGGCCACCGTGACGCCCTTGGTGAGGAAGGATACCCGAAGGTCTCGCTCGGCCATGTAAAGCGCCGTTCCCGCCCCCTTCCAATCGTCGCTCTCGTCCAACAACAACACCCGCGGCCCCGGCACCGGGGCGCCGGAGAGAACGTCGTCAACCGAAAACACGCTTTCGTCGTCAACGCCGGGCAGGCGCTCGATGTCGGGCATGGACCGCTGATAGCCATCATTGGCCGGCCGCGAGCCGGTGGCCACGATGACGGCGTCGGGCGCAAAATCGTGCACCCCTTCGGCCTCCGGATCGTGGTTCAGGCGGACCTCGACCTGGAGGCGCGTCAGTTCTTCGCGGTACCAGCGCAGCAGTTCGCCGACGGCGCGGCGCCCGGGTTGCGCGGCGGTCAGGCGAAGCTGACCGCCGACGGCGTCCGTGCGCTCCATCAGAACCACCCGGTGGCCACGCTCGGCGGCGACGCGCGCCGCCTCCAGACCCGCCGGTCCCGCCCCGACGACGAGCAACCGGCGCGGCTTCGCGACCGGCTCGGCAGGCTCCCCGCCCCACTGGAATTCGCGCCCCATGGCGGGGTTGACCAGACACGACATCCAGTAGTCGCGCGCCCGGCGGCCAACGCAGCGCTGGTTGCAGGCGATACAGGGGCGGATTTCCTGGGGCCGGTCCCCGGCCGCCTTGTTGGCGAGATGGGGATCGGCCATCTGCGGGCGGATCAGACTCACCATGTCGGCCATGCCCCCGGCAAGGATGGTCTCGGCGTTGGCGGCGGTTCCGATGCCGCTTGCCGCCACGACGAGGGCGTGGCCGAGCGCCTTCTTGATCGCGGCCGCCGCGGGCACCGCGGGCATCTCGTCGCAAAGAAAGCTCGGCGTCGCCCGGTCGGTGTCGAGGAAGGTGCCGCTGCCGACGGCCACGTAGTCCATGAGCCGGCGGCCGTCGAGATGGGCCAGCAGATCGATCCGCGCCGCAAGGTCAAGGCCGCCCGGTCCACTGTTATCCCCGGTGACGGCAAGGCCGACGATGAGATCCCCGCCGACGGTGCCGCGAATGCCTTCGAGGACGCGGACGGCGAAGCGCAGACGATCATCGAGGCTACCGCCCCACCGGTCATCGCGCCTGTTGGACAGGGGGTCCCAGAACTGTTCGATCAAGGTGTTGTGCCCGGCGTCAACTTCGATGCCGTCGAATCCTGCTTGCTTGGCCAGCACGGCGGTACGAACGAAGCCTTCGATGACCTCTTCTATCTCGGCCTCCGTCATGGCGTGACTGCCGTGGAAATCAAGATACGAATGGCGCCCGGACGGCGACCAATTGGGGGTGAGGGAATTGTCGGCATCGCCGTCGGCGCCGACATGGGTGACGCCCTGGATCATCAGCGCGCCGTGTTTGCGGCAAGCCTCGACCAGGTGGCGGAGATGGGGGACCGATGCGCCGTCCCCGGGGCGCAGGGAGGGGCGGGTCAGGACGGACGTTTCATGGGCGGGGATGGGCTCAACGACGATCATCGCCGTTCCGCCGCGCGCGCGTTCGGCGTAATAGGCGATCATCCGCTGGCCCGGGAAGTAGGCAAGCGGATCCTCGCCGGCGACGCCCTGAACCGCCATGTTGGGCGTGTGGCCGCCGAAGACAAGGCGGTTTCCGAGGGGCTTGCGGCGCAGGGTCAGCGGCGAAAACAGGTGGGGGAATAGCCTCGACATGATCTGTTCCACGCCTTCAGGACGAAAATTCCGCGGCGCCGATGGCGTATTCCGGCGCGGCGCTCCGCCCATCCCGGCTACCCCACTCTCGCCGTCCCGCGATGAGCGCGATCGAAAAGACAAGCATCAAATCATGCTCGCAACAAGACCCTTCGAGCTATCGATGCTGTGCGGGGTACCCTTTCACCCAGCAACGAGGATACCGAGGTGGCAACAATGGTGATACCGGTCAGCATGTAGTACCAGAGAAATATGAGATCTACAGTCGTCATCCGCAGAGGCTGCGGTCTTTCAGTAGAAAAATATAAGACAATACGGCATTGTCACGTTGTTTGTAGGCTTGCGGTCTGTCCGACGGTTTGTTAGCCAAATGGATGAAGAAAATCAGTTACAGCGGCTACCGGTTCCCGCCTGAGATCATTCGCCGGGCGATCTGGCTCTATCTCCGGTTTACCCTGAGCCTCCGCGACGTCGAAGATCTGTTGTCGGAACGTGGTATCGCGGTCTCCTACGAGACCATTCGGCGCTGGGTGAACCATTTCGGTCCCCTGATCGCCGCGGACTTACGCAAGCGCAGATCAAAGCCCCACACCACCTGGCATCTGGACGAGGTCTATCT
>JASLLZ010000147.1 GCA_030746775.1 Rhodospirillales bacterium
GGGCCGTCCCGCCGGCACCTGTCCCGCCGAGACCGTCGCGTCGGACACGTAGCCCTGACGCGCCGCGTCCTTGAGGTTGATGTCCATCATCTCGGGCAGGTAGCCGGTCGTCGAGCCGATCTTGTAGCCCCGCTTTCGGCACTCGGCCACCGCCTCCAGGGTGCCCGGAATGAGGTCCGAATAATCCGACAGGCAGGCCAACTGCAAGGGCACGAATTCGGTGAACATGGCCTCGACGTCGTCGTCGCCGGGCGGCCGTCCGTGCTTCTCGGTCCAACGCTGGCCGACGGCGTCGATCTCGCCGATTTTCTGGATGTGGACCCGCTTGTGGGCGCCCATCGGCGCCCGCGCCTCGTCCATGGTTATGGGCACGCCGTGGCGCTTGTAGACTTCGATGAAGACGACCGCCGGCGCCATGCAGCCGAAGTCCATGGTGGTGCCGGCCCAGTCCAGAATGACCGCCTTGATCGGGCCCAGATAGGCACGTCGATAAGTAAATGTCATGGAACGTCTCTCCTCGCGGGCGGGATCGGACTTCCATTATCGGGCATTTATGGTCATAAAACCACAATAATCAACATTCCTTGGCAAGGAATTTCCGTCCTCGCCCGGACTGCGGCAAAAATTCGGGCGCCGTTATTTATGCTTCTGCCACTGACGCCAGCTGGCCTTGGTTTCGTTGACTTCGAGCTCTTCCGTCAGCTCGACGATGCGTTTCCCGAGGTTCACCACCAAGGCCTTCACGACCGGGTTCGCGTCTTCCAGAATTTTTAGAAAATCGGCCTGGGAGACAGCGATAAGTTCGGTGTTGCGGGTGGCCACCGCCGACGCCGTGCGCGGGCTGTCCAGGCACAGCGCCAGCTCGCCAAAGGTTTCGCCTCTCTTGATTTTGGTCAGGGTGCGCGATGAATGGCCGATCAGACCCCGGCGTATTTCGACTTCTCCTTTGGTCACCATATAGGCGGCATCCCCCACGTCGCCTTTGTGGAAGACGGCTTCGTTGGTCGCATATTGAATATTTTTCAAAGAGTCCCGTTCCGTCATTGCCTGTCCTCGCTGTCAAATGTCTTTATCACCGCTGCTTGGCATTAATAGGGACGCAGGAATACCACTTCTGTGGTCGCCGGCAGGGTGCGGCGCGAGACCTCCAGGGTGGGGCTGTCGAGGGACTTCACCGCATAGAGCCCCTGGACGCGTTCGGTGAAGGCTGCGGCGGCGCCCGGGAAGTGGAAATGCATCGGCACGATCAATCTGGGCGAGATCTGTTCGATGACATTGAGCGCCTCATCGTGGCTCATGGTCGAGGTGCCGTCGATGGGAACGAACAAGACATCGATGCGGCCGAGACGCTGGCGCTGGTTGGGCCCCAGGAAGTGATGGAGGTGTCCCAGGTGTGCCAGGCATATCCCGGCCGCCTGGAAAACGAAGATGGAGTTCCCGTTGGTCAGTCCGTTGGCGCCATCGAAAACGTTGGTCGGCACGTTGAAGACCCTGAGGTCGAGCCATTCGATGTCGTGCTCGGCGATGCCGCCGGCCGGGTCCCAGCCGCGCAGCACGAAGCGTATCGCCGGGTCGACCACGTCCGTGTAGTGAGTCGAATGGGAATTGTTCATGGTCACGATGTCGGGCGGGTTGATCGGCACGTGGACCCCGTTGTAGTCGGTCACCGCCGAGGCCCCGCCCGGCGTCTCGATGAGGAATGCCGAATGTCCGCGGTAGGTCAGGCGCACGCGTCCCCACGGTGCCGCGACCGTTTTCAACGCCGCTGTCCGCAAGGCCGGCGCCTGGTGCACCATGCCCAGCGCGCAGGGTCTCGCATCCGTCGCCTGGGCGACAACGTCCGCCGCCGGGCCCGCGGCGCCGACCGGCCGCAACGCCGCAAGCACCAGGCCGAGGCCCAGGCCCAGGCCCAGGACTGTCGCCCGCCCCCACCGTTTTGCCGAGGGTTCCAATGCATATTCCTTCGTCATGGCAAGCCTCTCCATTTTGTTGCTGTCCGTTGGTCTTGCCCGTCCGTCAAGGATAGCGCATGTTGCGCGTATCAAGAAGAAGGCCCGTATAGGCGCTGGAATAGTCAGGGGGAAATGATGAAGTTCTATGATCCAAAGCCGCTCGGCGACGCGACCCGGGACCTCCTGGGCCAGGTCGCCACCGCCACCTTGTCGAGCCAACTGGTCAAGCGCGGCCTGCGCAGCACCTATATGCAGACGCCCAGGCCCCTGAACCCGAAGGCGGCGCGCTTCGTCGGGCCGGCCTATACGGTGCGCATGGTGCCGGCCCGCGAAGACATTACCGAGCTCGCCTTTCCCACCGACCCCGATTTTCCCCAGCGCAAGGTGATCGAGACGACTCCGCCGGGTCACGTGGCGGTCTTCGATTGCCGGGGCGACACCCGGGGCGGCATCGTCGGCGACATCCTGGTCGAACGGCTCAGGGTGCGCGGCGTGGCGGGCCTGTGCACCGACGGCGCCGTGCGCGACAGCGCGGCGGTCGCCGAGCAGGACTTCCCGGTCTTCTGCGCCGACGTGACGGCTCCTTATTCAATGATCGTCCATCAAGCGCTCGACGATCAGCAGCCCATCGCCTGTGGCGGCGTCACCGTGCTGCCGGGCGATATCATGGTCGGCGACATAGAAGGCGTCATCGTCATTCCCTCGCCGCTGGCCGACGAAGTGGCCGCCGACGCGGCCGACCAGGAGCACCTGGAATCCTATATCTTCGAAAAGGTTGGCGAGGGCGGCTCGATCAACGATCTCTATCCGCCCGGCGAGGCCGCCCTGGCCGATTACGAACGGTGGAAAAAAGAGCGCGGCGACTGACGCAACGTCGGCCGGAGGGGGGCGTCCGGGCATGGATTTTAGGCAAACCTTCGATATCGTCATCGTCGGCGGCGGCTCGGCCGGCTGCGTGCTGGCCAACCGGCTTTCGGCGCGCTCGGCGACCACGGTTCTGTTGATCGAGGCCGGCCCCGACACGCCGCCCGGCCGCGTGCCCGATGACATCCTGGACAGCTATCCCGTCAACGCCTACTTCAACCCGGACTACCGCTGGACCGACCTCCAGGTCTATCTTCAGCCCGTCGGTCACAACGATCCCCGCCGCCCGCCCCTGCGCCAGTACGAACAGGGCCGCGTCATGGGCGGCGGCTCGGCGATCAACGGACAGGTGGCCAACCGGGGCCACCTCGGCGACTACGACGAATGGCACGAGTTGGGCGCCGCCGGCTGGGGGTGGGATGCGGTGCTGCCCTACTTCCGCAAGCTCGAACACGATCTCGATTTCGACGGCCCGACTCACGGCCGGGGCGGGCCGTTGACCATCAGCCGCGTCTTTCCCGACCAGTGGTCGGGCTTTATCAAGGCGGTCGGCGAGGCCTATGCCCTGGCCGGCCATCCCTACCGGCCCGACATGAACGCAGAGCACTTCGAGGGCCATTTCCCGATCCCCATCACCAACGCCTATGACCGCCGCGTCACCACCGCCATCGCCTATCTGACGCCGGCCGTCCGCCAGCGCGCCAACCTGACCATATTGGCCGACGCCCAGGTCGAACGGCTGCTCTTCGACGGCACCCAAGTCGCGGGCCTCAAGGTCTTTCACGGCGGCGCCTCGACGGACGTTCGCGCCCGCCAGGTCATCCTTTGCGCCGGGGCGCTGCAATCGCCGGCCCTTCTCATGCGCTCGGGCGTCGGACCGGCGGATCACCTGCGCGCCACCGGTATCGACGTGGTGCAAGCCTTGCCCGGCGTCGGCCAGAACCTGCACGAACATCCGACCGTCGCCGTTTCCGCCTACCTGCCCAAGGCGTCGCGGCTCGACCCCCGCACCGGGCGCCACCTTCAAATCCAGATGCGATTTTCGTCGAACCTCGGCGATTGCCCGCCCGGCGACATGGCCATCTCGACGATCGCCAAGTCGGCCTGGCATCCCCTTGGGCGGCGCCTGGGTTCCCTGCAACTGTGGGCCAACCGGTCCTATTCGCGCGGCCAGGTAACCCTGGCCTCGGACGACTGGCGGGCCATGCCGGTGGTCGAATTCAATTTCCTGTCGGACCGCCGCGACATGGACCGCCTGATGTTCGGCCTGCGCTTCCTGGCCGGGATTTTCGACAGCCCGCCGCTCAAGGCCCACGCCCTTGACGCCTTTCCGTCGAGCTGGAGCGCCCGGGCCAAGGCCGTCACCGCCATCAACCTGCGCAACCGCATCTTGACCTCCATCGTCGCCGGAATGATGGACGGGCCGGGGGCGCTGCGCCGTTTGCTGGTGCGCGGCCTGATCACCGGGGGCAAGACGCTGTCCGGCCTGCTTGCCGATGACGACGCCATGGAGACCCATATCCGCGACGTGGTGACCGGCAACTGGCACGCGTCCGGCACCTGCAAGATGGGGGCGTCCGACGATCCGATGGCGGTCACCGATGCGGCGGGACGGGTCCGTGGATGCGCCGGGCTCAGGGTCGTCGATGCCTCGGTCATGCCCTTCGTTCCGCGCGCCAACACCAACCTGCCGACCATCATGATCGCCGAGAAGATGGCCGACGCCATCCTGGCCGACGAGCAGTGATCTACGATCACATCATCGTCGGCGGCGGCTCGGCGGGCTGCGTGCTGGCCAACCGGCTGTCGGCGCGCTCGGCCGACAAGGTGCTTCTGGTCGAGGCCGGGCCCGACACGCCACCCGGCAACGTGCCCGACGACATCCTGGACAGCAACCCGGCGCGCGCCTTCTTCAACCCGGCCTACGTCTGGCCCGATTTGCGCGTCCATTTGCAGCCCGTGCCCCACAACGATCCCGACCGGCCGCCGCCGCGGCGCTATGAACAAGCCCGCATCATGGGCGGCGGTTCGACCATCAACGGACAGCTGGCGCTCCGCGGTGCCCCCGCCGACTACGACGCCTGGCACGAGATGGGCGCCGCCGGCTGGGGCTGGGACGCGGTGCTTCCTTACTTTAAGCGCGCCGAGCGCGACATGGACTTCGGCGAACCCCTGCACGGCAAGGCGGGGCCGATCCCCATTCGCCGCATTTTCCCCGACGACTGGTCGGGGTTTTCCCGCGCCGCCGCCGAGGCCTACGGGCGCGCCGGCCATGACTACCGGCCCGACATGAACGGCGAGTTCGAGACCGGCCATTTTCCGGTTCCCTTCTCCAACGCCTACGACCGCCGCGTGTCGACCGCCATCGGCTATCTCGATCCGGTGACCAGGGGCCGCGACAACCTGACCATCATGGCCGAAACCCAGGTGACGGGATTGATCCTCGAAGGCCACCGCGTTACCGGCATCGAAGTCCTGTCGGGCGGCCAACCTCTGACCTTCCAGGGGCGCCAGGTCATCCTGTCGTGCGGCGCCGTGCATTCGCCGGCCGTCCTCATGCGCGCCGGCATCGGCCCGCCCGAGGATTTGCGCGCCTTGGGGCTGGACGTGGTGGCGGCCTTGCCCGGGGTCGGGCGCAACCTGCAGGACCACCCGGCGGTCTCGATCTCGGCCTACCTCGAGCCGGGCGCGCGCCTCGATCCCGCCATGCGCCGCCATCTCCACGTCAACGCGCGCTATTCCTCGGGGCATCCCGATTGCCCGCCCGCCGACATGGGCATCTCGACCGTCGCCCAGTCGGCCTGGCATCCCCTGGGCTGGCGTCTCGGTACGCTGCAGGTCTTCGTCAACCGCTCCTATTCCCAGGGCCGGGTCAAACTGACGTCAACCGATTGGCGCGGTGAACCCGATGTCGAGTTCAACTACCTCTCCGACGACCGCGATTTCGAGCGCATCATGGCGGGCTATCGTTTCGTGGCGGCGCTTATGACCGACGCGCCGCTGGCCGCCGTCGCCCGCGATCCGTTCCCGTCGAGCTATTCCGAGCGGGTGCGCGAGGTCGGCCAGGTGACGCTCCGAAACCGGCTGCTCACCGGCCTTCTCGGCCGCCTGCTCGACGGCCCGGCGGCGCTGCGCCGGCTGCTCATCGGCACCTTCATCACCGAGGGCGAAACCCTGGCCGGCCTGCTCGCCGATACGGACGCCCTGGAAGCCTTCATCCGGCGCAACGTGGTCGGCGTGTGGCATGTGTCATGCACATGCAAGATGGGCTCGGCCGACGATCCGATGGCGGTCACCGATGCCGCCGGACGGGTCCATGGGGTCGCGGGCTTGCGCGTTGTCGATGCCTCGGTGATGCCGTCCGTGCCGCGCGCCAACACCAACCTGCCGACCATCATGATCGGCGAAAAAATGGCCGACGCGATATTGGCGGATTAGAGGGTAAGGGTGGCTAATATGGTGCCCTCATATTAGTCCGAATGCCTGCCTGCAGGTCCAAGGTTCAACGGTCCAATTTCTCGCGCCGGACATGCTCGTTATGTTTTGAACGTGTCCCTCATGTGCTTACAGAATCGTATATACAATGCTGCATGCCAAATGAAACCTATGGCTACTTCAAAAAAAGTATTTGGTATTACCTCATATTCATCAAATATATAAAACCAATACACTGCTAATATTGCCATAATTGGAATTAGATAGACAGTGAATCTAGGGTCCAGACTCATTCAAATCCAATAACAGATGAGGGCAACGAGACATAGGGCGGCGAGAAAGTTTTGCGCC
>JASLLZ010000148.1 GCA_030746775.1 Rhodospirillales bacterium
TCGCACGAAACTTCCTCTCTGCTGTCCTCATCGCCGCAATCGTCATATGGTGGATTAATTGAGTCTGGAGCCTAGCCGCCCTCCACCGCCCGGCGCAGGGCGTGCAGGTTGGCATCCGGCGTTTTGGCCGTGAGGATGGAACACCCGGGGCCGAGGAGAAGACCCCGGCCCCCGGTTTCTTCGATGGCGCTCAGTGCCTTGCGCTCGACCTCTTCGGGCGTGGCGCTGGCGAGGGCGGGTGAATCGACGCCGCCGCCCACTGCCTTCTTGACCATGGCGCAGCCGTCGGCCAGGCTCGGGTTGTTGTCGGTGCGGTTGTCCCAGTGGAAGACGTCGACCGGATAGTCGGCCATGGCCTCAAGGTGAATGCCATCCTCGCACAGATGCATCATGTTGCATCCTAAACCCTTGGCCTCGGCCAAGATCCGCAGGTCGTGGGGACGGGCCAGGCGGCGATACTCCTCGGCCGGCAGCTTGTGACGGTTGGCCCACTTGGAGGAGTAATAGATGCCGTCGATGCCGCACCCGCCGAGCCGGCGCACGAAGGGTGCGAAGGTTTCGGCGAAGACGGCCAGGGCATGGGCGACCGAGTCCGGTTCCTGGGCCAGGTGGTCGATCATCAATTGCTTGTCCTGATCGACCAGTTTTCCGGCCACGTCGAGGGGCGAGAAAACGGTCATGATCAGCGGCACCTTGCCGTTCATTGCCTTGCGGATCAGCTCGATGGCGCGGAACTGCTCGGCCAGGGCCGGATGATCCAAACCCAGGGGACGCAATTTGCGCCAGTCTTCGGGCCGGGCGATGGGATGACCCAACGTCTCGTGGGGTTGTCCGGCCCGGCTTGACGCCCGATAGCGGAAGCCGAAGCCTTCGACGTGGTAGCTGGCCCGGGCGTGGATCTTAAGATAGTCCCAATCGAAGGTTTCCTGAAACCGCACCATGACATCGGCCAGGTCCTCGGCGGTGGTTTCGTGGTTATAGAAGTGGCCCCACGCGCTGACCGGCACGCGGTCCACGGGCGCGCCGGCGACGGCCGCGCGAAGCCTTTCGAATCTGTTCATTCCCTCATTCCTTGGGTGATTGCGGAGGGCGGCGGCCGTTCAACGGGTCGGCGGTTCCGTGTAGTGGCCCAGTCGGACAGCGCTGCGCCCGGCGAACAGGCGGTGGGTCGGCATGACCAAAACGCAATCGTCATAGGGCGTGACGACGGGCTCGTCGCCGTCATGGGCGATCACTGTGCCGCTCTTGGCGATGATTTCAAATCCCTGATAGGGTTCGACGAACTTGAACTGTTCGGTCTTGATGGTAACCGCCTCGGTTACCTTGATGAATTTCTGCGGCGCCGGCGGTTCGGCGGGCAGTTGCGCCTTTGCCCAGTCCGCATCGACGACGTCCAGCTGTTGCAGGAAGCGCACCGTGGTTTCCGTCGATACCGACGCGCAGGCGGCCGCCCAATGCTGGCCGCACTCGACCAAAATGGCGGTCTTGGAGCTGTCTGGGTCGGCAAAGGCACCGTAGTCACGCATGCGCCGGCCCTGCTTATGGCCACAATCGGAAATGACGTCGGCCGGAAAGCCAATGTCGCGGGCCATCTCGCGGCTCCTGTGCGTCGGACCCGCGATGATGAGCGGCGCGATGGGAAAGAACATGGAATGGATATCGAGCATGAAGTCGGCTTGCTCGACGATGGGCCGCAATTCGCGGGCGCGGCGAATGTCGGGAGTGTCGCGATCGCCGTTCAGGTCGTCCTCGTCCCAAACCCGGTTGATGTCCTCTTCCACCTGGCGCGAGTCGTTGGGATTGTCGGGGTCGAAATTGTGATAGGCGGCGTGGTTCGAAAACGCCAGGGTCAGCTTGCCCCGCGTCGGTTGGACGTTGTCGCGCAACAAGAAGTCAAGGGTGATGGCACCGCAAATCTCGTTGCCATGGGTGACGGCGACGACCAGGACGTGGGGGCCGGCGCGACCGCTGTCGAGCGTGGTGACATAGTCGACGCCCGTGTTGCCCTGGCGATAGGGCGTAATGTCCGGCGCCTTGGTCTCGATGGGGTAGGTATTGGGAATCATTGGCTTCCTCCACGCTTGGGCCGGCCCTGGCCCTTGTTGATTATCGGCACCGGCATTGTTTCAACTCGCGGCTATCGAAACAACCGGAAATCATCGATCGGCGCCCGCGGCCAGGTTCAAATTTCCATTGATTTTATGGTCGTTTCCGGGTCTTTGTAATTTCTGATCGCCGCACCGCCAGCGATGAGCCGGGGATTGAATGAATAGCAAGACGCAGACGCCTCAATCGGTTTGGAACCAGACCTCCTTCCTGATCGTTGAAGGCGACGAGGAATTCCGTAACTGGTCCGAAGCCGTGTTGCGCAAGGTCGGCGCGGTCGCAGTATACGTCGCTCCATCGGGCAAGGATGGATTGACCCTGCAGGAACAAATCCATGCCGACGTGGTTCTCATCGACTTTCAATTGAGCGATCTGCATCCCATCGATTTCATGCGCCGTATCCGCAAGCTGCAACAGGAAGGCAGTGCCGAAACCCTCATTATTCCGACCGCGGAATCAGCGAATGCGGAGGTCCTGCGTCAGGCCTGCCTGGTCGGAATTCAGAGCTTCATCCGCAAGCCGACGGACACCGACAATTTTCTCAAACGCGTCGGCGGCGCATTGAACAATCCCAAGCGCTTTGTCTTCGGACGACGATTTTTTGGTCCCGAGCGGCGTATGGCACAGGTGCAGTATGGCGGTGGCAACCGGCGGCGTTCGACCCCTAAACCCGCCACCACGCCTCGGAGCGCCCCCGCCGCCGGTTCCCGAGACGGCAACACCGCCGCAGGCGTCCGGGACCCCAACGCCGCCTCAGGCGTCGGGGACGGCGACACCGCCGCGGGCGTCGGGGACGGCAACACCGCCGCGGGCGTCGAGGACGGAAACACCGCCGCGGGCGTCCGGGACCCCAACACCGCCGCCGGCGTCGGGGACGACCAAGTCCGCCGCCCGGGCGGCGGGGCTGAAGGCCACCGTCGCCGCGGCGCCGACCGAGCCGCCTCTTTCTCCGCAACCGGCGGATGACGACGAGCCTTTGGTCACGGTCGATGACGGCACAATCACGCTGATCGAGGATGCGGACGTTTCCTGTGTCGTCGCTAATCTCTCGCCGGCCGTGAAAGGGGCCGTCGAAGGTCACCTGGATTGGCTGCGAACGGGGGGGCAGGAAGGCGAGAGGGCAGCCTTGCGGGGGAGCGATCTGCATGGCGTCGAATTGAGCCGAATCAACCTTTGCAACGTCGACCTGCGCGAGGCCGACCTTTCCGACGCTGTTTGCGCCGGCATTAATTTGCAGGGGGCGGACCTGCGCCGGGCGAACTTATCCCATGCCGATATCACGGGCGGCAATCTGGCTGTCGCCAAGCTGCGCCACAGCTCTCTCAAGAACACCTGCCTGAATGGGGCGAATCTGCGCGGCGCCGACCTTGCCGGCGCCAGCTTCGAGGGCGCCAGTTTGCAAGACGCGGATTTCACCGGCGCCAACCTGCTGAGCACCGATTTTGTGGGGACCGATATCTCCCGCTCGAAGGGCCTGAACCAGGGGCAGTTCGACCAGGCCATGGCGGACGCCACCACCCGCCTGCCTGGAAGTTTGCACCTGCCGCCGATAAGAGAGTAAAGGGCGCAAGGTTAGGGCACGGCGGCGGTCCTCCGTCCACGCATTTCTTGGACGATGACTTGAAGCTGTGTCAGGACAATCCATGGTTGATTTGGGGGCGTACCATTTGATTCTCGGTTTCCAGAATTATTCGACGGTGCTATGCTCCTTGGACAGACAGGGTTTATCCGGTGCCGGCAAGGGTTTACTCGGCGCGTTTGCCAGGCAGGACAACGACGCGATCGCAGATGGCTGATTTTGATTGGACAAATATTCGAATCTTAGTCGTCGATAGCGACCTCGATTTCCTGTCGTGGAGCGATAACACGTTACGCGAGGCCGGGGCGGCCGATGTGCGTTGCACCATGGTAAGTGGCGACGTCATCAACATCTTGAAGCAATTTGCCGCCGACGCCGCTGTTTTTGATCTAGAGATGGAGGACGGCGCGGCGCTCGGCGCCCTGCACCAATTGCGCGACGAGGACACCAGCCCCAACGCCAAGATCCCCGTCATACTTAAGGCCGACCCAAAAAATATTAAAAAGTTCCGCCAGGCCTGCGATATCGGAGTGGAGAGCCTCTTCCGCAAGCCCGTCGATACCAAGACGTTTCTCAGCCGCCTCAGGGGAGCCATCAGGGCGCCGCGGCGACTTATCGCTACCGATACATATTTTGGTCCCGACCGCCGCTGGGGCGATCATGTCTTCGAGGGCGAGGACAGGCGCGATGTGGTTGCCGCGGCGAACCTGGAGGTGGAAGCGGTGGCGGCGGCGGTCCCCGATGCGGAGCCGCATGCGGACGACAGCGGAAATAAGAAGGCTCGGGTCAACCAGGAACTTCTGCACCTACTCGACGATCACGGGATTTGGCTGCAGTCCGGCGGCAAGGAAGGTGTAAGGGCTGATCTGGAGGGCAGGGACTATTATGGCGCCACCCTCAATCGCGCCGACCTTACTCGCGCCAATCTGCAAGATGTCATCCTTACGGACGCAAACTGCATGAGGGCCACCTTCAAAGAGGCTGACATGACCAAGGCGGATCTTTCGCACGGCAACTTCGGTGGCGCCGATTTCAGCCGGGCCAGGCTGCGTTCCGCCGTCCTCGCCGGGACGAATATGAAGGGCGCCGATCTTCGGGGCGCCGACCTGACCGAAGCAGATCTTCGTGGCGCCAGCCTGCGCGACGCCGACTTGACCGATACGGTCCTGGTCGGCGCCGACGTCAAGGGGGCCGACCTGCGCGACGCCGAGGGTCTTACCCAGGACCAGTTGACGAAGGTTCGTGCCGACGCCGCGACGCGCCTGTCCAAGGACCTGCGCAATCCCGCCTTGAAGTCTTAATACGCCTCCTCGTACGGCCGGCGGCGGTCACCGTGGCCATGAAACGGAGCGGGCCGCCAGGGGCCGGCCGGTGGCCTTGCGCTCGGCGGCGGGCAGGACGTCGAGGCTTGGCCACAGCCCGCTGTGCAAAGCATTCGCGTATCCTTGCGGCAATCCACGTTTGACCATCTTGCGGGCCGCCGCGCCATGGTCATATTCCAAGGAACGTTGCTCAACGGTGATGCCTTTCGTTCCCGGGGTCAGCAGGCTGTACCATACCCTGGGCGTGCCGTCGTTGGCCGGCAAGCCGATGACACCCGCGTTGTGCCACAGTCGTGTCCCGACGTGGCGCGTGAAGGGCAGTCCGCAATGGCCGGCGACGATGCCCTCGACCCCGGCCGTGTCCAGTTCGTCGGCCAGATCAGCCTCCGCCGTCGAGGCGAAGAGAAAGCGGTTGACGCGCTCGACGCCGCCGTGGATTGCCGCCCAGCGGCGCCCGGCCATGGTGAAGGTGATGCGCCGGGGCAGGTCCGCCATCCACTTCTTGGCATCGGCGTCGAGGGTTTGGCGCGCGTAAGCGTACCATTGCGCGGAAAGCGTATCGCAGGCGGTGCCCTCTTCGAATCCGCAGCCGCAATCATCGGCATCGCTGCCAAGCGATTCTTCGCAGTTGCCCTGAACCACCGCCATACCGGCGCCGCGGATACGCTCGACGGTTGCCTGGGCATCGGCGCAATAGGCGACGACGTCACCGGTGCAAAGGATGCGGGACGGCCCGATGCCCAGTGACGTGGCTTCGGCCAGAAGGACTTCGGTCGCTTCCAGGTTGCCATAAGGGCCGCCGAAGACAAGCACGGGACCGTCGAGAATACCGAGGTCGAGGAGCCTCGTCATGATCCCGCTTCGGCGATTTCGCGACGCCGCCCGAGCACCGTGACCGCGGCGCCGATCAGGTACCCCGCCGTGCACAGGCCGAGGCCATAAAGGTTGATCCCCAAATCGTCGGCATACTTGCCCGAGCCCAGGTCGATGGCGGCGGGCAGGAGCGCCACGCCGGTCGCCGATTCGATGGTCACCGCGACGCCGAACACCAGCCCCGGCCAGAAAGCAAGGTGAAAGCTAAGCCGTCCGGCCGACTTGATCCAGGCCAGAAGGAAGATGGGCGCCAGCCCCATGACCATGGTGCCGCTGATGGTGGTGGCGGCAATGATCGCGGGTCCGGCCTGATCGCCAAGATAGAGGGAAAGCAACGGCAGATTTCCCGCCAGTGCGATGGCGACCATGAGCCGGCGGCCGCGCTTCGAATGCCTGGGCGTCGGCGGCGCTGAGTCGTTCGACCAGTCGCGGGCGCCGAGCTTGGCCGCCGAGGAGAAAGTGGAATCCATGGTCGAGCCGGCGCTGGTCAGCATCA
>JASLLZ010000149.1 GCA_030746775.1 Rhodospirillales bacterium
CCTCGGTGTCGCCTTCGGCGTTCCCTACGTGGCCGTGGTCCTCGTCGGCCTATGGTTGCCGGGAATCTGGGGTCTCTACGTCCTGGCGGGATTGGGGAGTCTTCTCACCGTCGCCGGCTATTTCCTATCGGCGCCGGAGGGCGTGTCTTGGATGGTTCTGTCCAACCGGGGCCTGGCCCCTTTCGCCATCTGGGTGACGGCAATCATCTGTTCTCAACGCAAGTCGGCGGTAAAAGAAATCGTCCGGACCCGCGAACAATTGGAGAACCGCGTCGAGGAAAGGACAAGGGAGCTTAGGCAAGAAATCTCCAAACGCAAGTCCAGGGAAGCAACCTTGCGGCAGTCCGAGATGACATTGAGGTCGGCGATCGATTATCTGCCGTCGCTTTTTTACCACCGGGACAAAGAAGGCCGCTACACCCTTACCAACAAGGTGTACGAGAAAGCCTACGCCCTGAAACCCGGAGAGGCGATCGGAGAAACGCCCTACCACCACATTTCGACGAAGGTGGCCAATGCCTACCTCGCTTCCGACCGGGAGGTCATCGAAACGGGCCAATCGACCCGCAAGGAAATGACTGCGACCCGGGGGGACGGCATTCCCCGAATCCTGCGTGTCGTCAAGTATCCTGTCAGGAATGCCGAGGGCGACATCAGCGGCGTCGGCGCCATCAGTACCGACATCACCGACCTCAAGAAGGCGGAAGAAGCGCTGCGCGAAAGCGAGGCAATGTTCCGATCCATCTTCGAGGATACGGCGGTTGCCACGGCGTTTGGCGAGGCGATTGGCGAGGTGAGCCTGGTGAACCGGGCCATGTGCCGGTTGTTCGGGTACTCCGAACAGGAATTGCTTAACATGTCCCTCCTGGACATCACTCACCCGGACGACAGGGCTCAGGCCGTAACCCGCGGCCAGCAGTCCCTGGCCAGCCGCACCAGCCCGTATCAAATTGAAAAGCGTTACATTCGCAGGGATGGCAAGACGATTTGGGTTCATCTTGTCGTCACGCCGGTCTATGGCCCTGAGGGAGTGCCCGTTTATACCATCCGGCAATATCAGGATATCACCGAGCGCAAGCGGGCCGAGGAGGCGTTGGTCGCGGCCAAGGAGGAGGCGGAACTGGCCAATCGGGTCAAGACCGATTTCCTGGCCAGCATCAGTCACGAACTGCGGACGCCGCTGAACGCCATTATCGGCTTTTCCGAAATGATCCGCCAAGAGACGCTTGGTCCCATCGGCAACAAGAGATATGTGGAGTACGTTGGCGATATCCATTTCTCGGGACAGCATTTGCTCGGAATCGTCAACGATATTTTGGATATTTCGGCAATCGAGTGCGGTACGCTGAACCTGAAAGAGGATACCCTCGACGTCGGCCGGGTCGTCGATTCGTCCCTCAGAATGATAATTTCGCGCGCCAAAACGCAAGCCGTGAAGATCGGGTCGTCCGTTGACCCGGAGCTGCCCAATCTTGTCGCGGATGAACTGAAGTTCAAGCAGATCTTGCTCAACCTGCTGTCGAACGCCGTCAAGTTCACGTCGCAAGGCGGCAAGGTATCCCTCGGTGCGCGGACCGAAGACGACGGGTCGATGGCCATCGCCGTGTCCGACACCGGCATCGGCATGGACCATGACGGCCTTGCCGTGGCAATGTCGAAGTTCGGCCAGGTGGATAGCGGCTTGAATCGGAGCCACCAGGGCACGGGCCTCGGCCTGCCGCTGGTCAAGGGGCTGATGGAGGCCCACGGAGGGTCGCTGGAACTCCGGAGCGAGAAGGGCGTCGGCACGACGGCGACGATCCGTTTCCCGAAAGAGCGCGTGCGGGTTGGCTCCTTCTAAACCGATGAAGGCCGGGTTGGAAACGCCGAAGAGGGCTCGCCCTCAGCCGTCGCGCGAAGCGAAGCGAACCGCCTCCTGGGCGGCGCGGATCAGGGCCTGGGCCTTGTTGCGGCTTTCTTCGAATTCGGCTTGCGGGTTGCTGTCGGCGACGATGCCGCCGCCCGCCTGCACGTAGACCGCGCCGTTCTTGACCACGGCGGTGCGCAGCGTGATGCAGGTGTCCATGTCGCCGTTGGCGCCGAAATAGCCGATGCAGCCGGCGTAAACGCCGCGCCGGTGCGGTTCCAGCTCGTCGATAATTTCCATTGCCCTCACCTTGGGCGCGCCTGAGACGGTGCCGGCCGGGAACCCGGCCTGCAGTGCGTCCATGGCGTCGCAGGACTTGTCCAATTCACCCTCGACGTTGGAAACGATGTGCATGACGTGGGAGTAGAATTCGATATCCATTTGATCGGTGACCCGGACCGTACCCACCTTGGCCACTCGCCCGACGTCGTTGCGCCCCAGATCGAGAAGCATCAGATGCTCGGCCAATTCCTTGGGGTCGGCCAGCAGGTCTTCGGCCAGAGCCTTGTCCTCGGCCGCGTCCTTGCCGCGCCGGCGAGTCCCGGCGAGGGGGCGGATAGTCACCTTGCCGGCACGCACGCGAACCAGAATTTCGGGGCTTGAGCCGACCACCGAGAAGTCGCCGAAATCGAGGAAAAAGAGAAACGGCGACGGATTAAGGCGGCGCAGCGCCCGGTAAAGGGCGAAAGGCGGCAAGTCGAAAGGCATGTGGAAGCGCTGCGACAGCACGACCTGAAAGATATCGCCGGCGAAGATGTATTCCTTTCCCCTTTCGACCATGGCGTGGAAGGCCTCGGGTGCCATGTTGGAGGTGGGAACCGGCGGATCGGCGGCGCGCCCTGGGTCGTCGCGGCGGCTGGGAAGGCTGCGATCGAAGTCACCGACGACGCCGTTAAGACGCTCGCGGGCGAGCTCGAAGGCGGCCTTGGCACTGTGTTCGGGGCTGGGCCTGACGGGCGTAATGACGGTCACCGTATCGTCGATGGAATCGAAAACCGCCATCACCGTCGGCCTGAGAAATATGCCATCCGGTGTTTCGATGTCGTCGGGCTCGTTGCCGGGCAGGCGCTCGACCAGACGCACCATGTCGTAAGCCATATAGCCGACCAGACCGGCGGCCATCGGGGGCAGGCTTGGCGGTAACTCGATACGCGATTCCTCGACCAGGGCGCGCAGGGATTCGATCGTGCCGCCGGGGCAAGGCTCGAAGGCTCGGACGTCGGCGCGGGCGCCCCGGTTGATCTCGGCGCGGTCGCCAAAGCAGCGCCAGATGAGGTCCGGCATCAGGCCGATGAATGAATAGCGGCCGCGAATGGCGCCGCCCTCGACCGATTCCAGGAGAAAACTGTTGGGATGCCCCTCGGCCAACTTGAGCATGGCCGAAACCGGCGTTTCCAGATCGGCGACCAGGGTCGTCCAAACGACTTGAGGCCGGACGTCGTCATAGGCCTCCCGGAATACCTTGAAGTCGGGAAAGACGGTCATCGGATGGGGGCGGCTAAAACAGCTGTTCGGCGGCGCGCTTGTCCGTTGTCACGGAATAGCGCTCGCGCAGCGCGCCGGCGTACTGGACCAAGAGGTCCGAGCGCATGGCGCGCGTCAATTGCTGGCGCATGGCCTCCAGTCCGTCCTTGTCGGCCGACGGGTTGGCCGGGCGCACTTCCTTGAGGCGCGCAACGTAAGTTCCCCGGGCTGCCTCCGCCAAGGTCGATTCGCCCAATCCGAGACCGAATAGCGCCGTGATCAGGGGACGCGGCATTTGCCCCTCGGCGCCGTCGCCGGCGCGGTCGATGGGTGGTGTCGTTACCACCTCGATGCCCAGCTCTCCGGCCACGCGGGTGACGTCAGCGCCGCCCTTCAATCGTTCCAGTACCTGTTCGGCGGTCTGGCGCGCTTTCTCGGCGCGGCGTTCGTCCTTCCACGCCTCGGCGACCTCGCTCCGCACCTCGGCCAGGGGACGCAGGGCGGGCGCCGTGATCTGGTCGACGCGGACGATGAAATAGCCGTCCATGCCCATTTCGGTCAGGGGGCTCTCCTGAGTTTCAGGCGTCTCAAAGGCGACGTCCAGAACCTTCGGATCGGGAGGCAGGGAATTCACGGCCTGGCCCCGGGGATCGCGGCCCGTGGCGTCGATCGACGGAACCCTGGTCAGCACGAGGTTGAGGCTCGACGCGGCCTCCTCCAGGGTGGCGCCGCCGCCCAGGATGTCTTCCAGCTTGTTGGAAAGATCGAACAAGTCGTCGATAGCCAGTTCCTTGGCGATTTCCTGGCGCAGTTCGCCGCCTACCTCGTCCAAGGTGCGAACGTGGCCCGGTTCGATTTCGCTGACCTTCACCAGATGCCAGCCAAGGGGGCTTTCCACCGGTCCGCCGGCCACGTCGGGCGACAGCGAAAAGACGGTCTCAACCAGTTCGGGGAAGAGTTGACCAAGCTCGTCGCGGCTCAACAGGCCCAGCGCTACCGTCTCGGAGTCCATTCCCGTTGCGTCCTTGGCCACCTCGGCGAAGGGTCGGCCCTCGGTCAACTTGCCAAGGGCGTCCTTGGCGGCGGCCTCGTCGGGCAGGACCATCTGAAGCACCCGCCGCTTTTCCGGCCGGCTGAATTCGTCGCGGCGTTCCTCGTAGGCCTCGGCCAGGCGCTCGTCGGGCACGGCGATCTCGCGTGCCAGGTCGTCGGTCAACAATGTAAGGACGCTCAAGGTCCGGTACTCGGGCGCCGTAAAGCGGGCGGCGTTCTTCTCGTGAAAGGCGATCAGCTCTTCCTCGGCCGCGGCTTTGATGCCCTTCGCCTTGTCGTTGGCGATAAAGAGTGTCTCGGCAATGCGCCGTTCGGCACCCCGGCGGTACAGCGGATTAAGGATGGCCGCCGGCACCGTTCCGCCTTGCTGAAGGCCTTGTAGCAACTGGCCGCGCCCTATTTCATCGCGCACCATCTCGATGAAGGCGTACTCGCTCAGGCCGCTATTGCGCAATGTTTGGTCGAAGACGTAGCGGTCGAACTTGCCGAAGTTGTTGCGGAATGAGGGGTTGCCCCTGATTGCGGCACTCACCAGATCGTCGCCGATAAGAACGCCCAGGTCCCTGGCGGCAAGATCAAACAAGGTGCGTTCCACCATCTCCTTCAGAACGCCATCGACCAGCCCCATGGCCCGCGCCTGCTCGCGGTCGAGGCTGCCGCCGAACAGGGGGCGCAGGCGTTCCAACTCGCGCTGGAACTGTTGGTTCAGTTGATCGGGGGTGATCTCGACATCGCCCACCGTCGCCACTTTGACGACGCTGACGCGTCCGCTGATCATGTCGCCGATGCCCCAGGCGCCGAAACTGAGGATCAAGAGGCCGAACAGAACCTTAATCAGAATCGATCCGGTGTGCTGGCGGATATATTCAAGCATGGGTGATCCGGGGCCGTCTACTTGGTTGGGAAACCGCGCCTCGCGCCCTTGCGGATGAAAGGCGCGGCATCATAGGAGCGTGACCCAGGACCCGCAACCTCGGAATACATGCGTCCAAGTTGCCAGGCCGGTTCCGTAAGGTCTCTTGGAGGCAGGACGGCGGGCGTGTTAAAAAGTCCCCGCTGGGCGGTTGTCAACGTGCCGCCCGTCCAACATGGATAGGATTCCAATGACCGTGACGCGGCGTCCCCTGATTGCCGGCAATTGGAAGATGAATGGCTTGAGCGGCGACGGCTTGGCGTTGGCCGAAGAACTGGCGCGGCGCATCGAAGATTCCGCCGACCCTGATTTTGATCTTCTGATATGCCCGCCATTCACCCTGATACAGCGCGTCGGCGCCGCCCTTGCGGAGAGCACCATCGCGCTCGGCGGCCAGGACTGCCACGCCGCCGAGAGCGGCGCCCATACCGGCGATATCTCGGCCGCGATGCTGGCCGATGCGGGGTGTAGTCATGTCATCGTCGGCCATTCCGAACGGCGCGCCGACCACGCCGAGACCGATGCCTGGGTCAGGGCCAAGGCCGGCGCCGCCCGGGCGGCGGGACTGGTCGCCGTGATCTGTATCGGCGAGACCGAAGCCCAGCGCGACGGCGGCGAGACCACCACCGTGGTGGCACGGCAACTGGCGGCCTCGTTGCCCGATGGCGCCACGGCGGAGAACACTGTCATCGCTTATGAGCCGGTTTGGGCCATCGGCACCGGGCGCACACCAAGCGTAACCGAGGTCGAGGCCGTGCATGCCTTGATCCGCGGCGACCTGGCCCAGCGGCTGGGCGACGACGAGGCGGCGCGGTTGCGCGTGCTGTATGGCGGTTCGGTCAAGCCCGGCAACGCCCGCGAGCTGATGTCCCTGACCGATGTGGACGGCGCCCTGGTCGGCGGCGCCAGCCTTCATGCCGATGACTTTTGGTCGATTGCGCAAAGTTCGGCCTAGTGGATAGTCGCTAACGAAAGATTCCCATACGGTTTGATCCGTGCGATTCTACAGCCATGAGATCGAACATA
>JASLLZ010000014.1 GCA_030746775.1 Rhodospirillales bacterium
AGGCGCAAAACTTTCTCGCCGCCCTATGTCTCGTTGCCCTCATCTGTTATTGGATTTGAATGAGTCTGGACCCTAGCGGGCTTCATCGCGGACGACCCAGCCGACGCCGGCAAAACGCTCGGCGAGGTGCTGCAGGACCGCTGGCAGGCGGAAGAGCCCCTGCCGGCTAAATATGCCGATAAGACGTTCCTTGCCGCCGATACGGCGGTTCTCAAGAAGGCAGGTTTGGATCTCGTCCTGTCCACGCTTGCCGGACCGAAGGCGCGCGAACTCGATCCCGTGGTGGCGGCCGCCGGAATTGCCGTGGTCAGCGAGTCGGTCGGCAATCGGCTCGACCCGGACGTGCCGCTGATCGTTCCCGAAATAAACGCAGACCATCTGGCCGCCATTCCGGCCCAGCAGAAGGCCCGCGGATTTGACCGTGGCTTCATCGTCTCGGCACCGGTTTGCACGGCGGTCATCGTCGCCTTGGCCATGAAGCCCTTCATCGATGCATACGGTCTCAAGGCATGTGTGTGCACGACGCTTCAGGCGCTGTCAGGTGCGGGAAAGACCGGTGTCGCCTCTTTACAGATACTCGACAACGTTCTGACCTTCATCAAATTGGAAGAGGACAAGTTGCACACCGAGGTGCCGAAGATCTTGGGTAGTTGCAAGGATGGCGTCATCGCTTCGCATCCGGGGCCATTCACGTTCACGGCGACACGCGTTCCGGTAACCGACGGGCATACCGCCTCGATCTCACTCGGTCTGGAGAAGACACCGGATCTCGATGAGGCGAAGGAACTGGTCGATGGCTACCGGGGAAGGGCGCAGGAGCTGTCCTTGCCCCAGGCTGTGGAGCAGCCCCTGGTTTATCGACCGGAGATTGACCGCCCTCAACCGCTCCTCGATAGAGACCGCGACAATAAGATGGCGGTAAGCATCGGTCGCGTCCGCCCGGCCGATGCCTTCGAAAACGGCATGGGTATCATCGCCGTGGGTCACAACCATGGCCGCGGTACATACGGAAACGCGGTGCTGATCACCGAACTTCTGGTCAAGGAAGGCTTGGTTGGCTAGGGGGACGTCGACAAGACGTCCAATCCCGCCCGCTATTGGCGACGGCGATTCCGGTTTCCGGCGGCCCTGAATGACGTCCATTGACGCGATCGTCATCGGCGGCGGCGTGGTCGGGGGCGCCCTCGCCTTCGGACTCGCCCGCCAAGGCCTGAAGGTCAAGGTGCTTGACGAAGGCGATATCGCCTATCGCGCCTCGCGCGGCAACGCCGGCGTGGTCTGGGTGCAAGGCAAGGGATATGGATGTCCCGAGTACCAGTTGTGGACCCGCCGTTCGGCCGAAGACTGGCCAAACCTGGCCGCCGAACTGCTGGACGGCACGAACCTCGACGTGCGGCTGGAGAATCGCGGTGGCGTGGTTCCCTACTTCTCGGAAGAAGGGCGGGACAAGCGCCAGGCGCTGATGGAGCAGCTGCGAATCGAGGCCGGCAATGCCGGCTTCGAATATGACATGCTGGACCGTCGGGAACTGGCCCGGTTGGTGCCCGGGATCGGTCCCAAGGTCTTCGGCGCCTCGTATACCGCCTACGACGGCCAGGTCAATCCGCTCAACCTGTTGCGCGCCCTGCATGCCGCCTTTCTCCGCCTCGGCGGGCGCTATGTGTCCAACGCCCGCGTCACGAAGATCGAAGCGGCGCCCCACGCCTTCACGGTACGCGCCGGTGTGGAAACGGTGACGGCGCCCAAGCTGATATTGGCGGCCGGGCTGGGTACCGTCGCGCTGGCGCCGTCTCTCGGCCTGTCGGTCCCGCTTGAGCCGCAACGAGGCCAAGTCATGATCACGGAACGGGTCGACCAGACCTTGCCGCTTCCTGTTCAAGGCGGCATCCGCCAGACCCATGAAGGGGCGTTTCAGCTTGGCGGGACGGCGGGAAACACGGGCTTCGATGACCGCACCACGATCCAGGGCCTGAGCCAGGGCGCGAGTTTCGCCGTCGACTGCCTACCCTATCTCGCCGGCGTGAAGGTCGTGCGCGCTTGGTCGGCGCTTCGCATCATGTCGCCCGATGAATTCCCCATCTACGAACAGTCCGGCGAATTTCCCGGTGCCTTCGTCGCCACCTGCCATAGCGGCGTGACGCTGGCCGCCGCGCATACCTACCGGCTTGCGAAGTCCATCGCCGGAGGTGCCTTGCCGGAAGAGTTGGCCCGTTTGTCGACGCGCCGTTTTGAAAAAAGTGCGGCGAACCAGGGACAGCCTTAGAAAAACTCGGCTAGGGGTTGCGCGCGACCAAAGCCGCGTGCCCCTCGGAGAACGATAACGCGATGAATAATCTTTTCCCAATTTTCGGAATCGCGCTTTACGACGGGGTGCCGGCGGCATCGGTGGCGGCGCTGATCGGGTTCTACTTGGGGTCGTTCTTCGTCAAGGGTGCGATCGGGTTCGGCAATCTGTCCATGATCATTCTCTTGGGCGCCCTCGTCTTGCCGGCCCACCACGCGGTCCTGCTGGCGGTGACGGCGAGCGGATTGGCCCAGGTCCAGTTCGTGGTCCCGGCGCTGCGCGACGGCGATTGGCGGATCACCCGTCCGGTCATCGGTTCCTACTTCGTTGCCGCGGCCATCGGCATATGGATTTTTGGCCGTCTGAAGAGCAACTGGCTGCAGGTCGTCCTGGGGCTGGCGCTCGGCGTCGTGCTGATCATCGACATGACCAAGGCGTTGGCCCGGTTGGCGACGCGTTTCGATCTGCGCCGGCCCGGGGTCCTTTATCCGTTCTCCGCCGCCTCGGGATTGATCAGCGGCGTTACCGGCGCCGGCGGCCTGTTCTTCATCGCCCTTTACGTCAAGCAGTTCGCGCCCGATCCAAAGACCTTTCGCGGAACCATCCTGCAACTGGGCATCTTGCTTACCGGATGGCGCGCAATCCTCTTGATCGCCAGCGGTTTCATCACGATCAAGGTCTTCGCCGAGGCCGTGGTGCTGATGCCGTTCGTTTTCGGCGGCGGCTTCCTGGGCTCCCGCTTCTACCGCTCGCTGCCGACCCGGCGGTTCTATCAGGTGGTCCAGGCGGTACTGCTGTTCGCTGCCGTGACCCTGGTGTGGAAGGGCTTGCGGACGATGGGCTAGGCGGCCACGGTCTTTGCCCGCCAACGGCCGGTTCGTATCCGGCGTTCTTGAAACACCCCAACCTAACCGCTATACATCTTCGACGATTTCATGATCGCGGGGCTTCAGAGGACCATTGCAATTGCCTTGACGCCGGTTTGACCATCGGCGCGACGGTCGGGTCTTTTGGTAGTGACGGAACGCGGGATGCCAAATATGGATGCCAAGACCAGCGACCCTTACGCCAGCGGCCGCGTCCAGGGGCGGCGGGACTGGCCGCACTCGGAACTGGAAGCGCGCTTCGTCGCCGTCTTGAAAAGCACCCGCGAGGACCGTGGCCTGGAGCTCATTCATCCGGCGACGCGCGCCATCCGCAAGAACGAAATTCATGAGTTCATCCTTACCGACGAAGGCGAAGCCGCACCGGGAAAGACCGTCAACCGCATCGCCTACGTGGCCTTTGCCGAGTTCACCAAGGGCGGCATGTTGGTCGAGGGCGACAAGGTTGTCGTTAATGGCCAAACCATTGGTGAGATCGCCGGTTTCGACGAGACCCACATGCCCAATCACCAAAACATCGTCATCAGGGCCCAGGAACGGAAAACAGGGCTGGACCTGGGGGCGAAGGTAGGTGATCCCATTTCATTTGTTCCGGTATTTACGAAAGGATAACCGATGCCGACAATTCGCATGCAATGGCTCAACACCCGGACCGACAAGCAACGGCGGGAGTTGGTGAAAAGGTTTACCCAGGCCATGGTCGACGTGGTGGGTGTTTCCAAGGACATCGTCAACGTTATCTTCGACGAGGTCGATCCCAAGGATCACGCCAAGGGAGGGGTCTTTTATAGCGATATCCTGAAGAAGACTCCGGCCAAACGGAAGGCCCGCAAAGCCCCGGCCAAGCGGGCGGCGGCGAAGAAGGCGCCGGCCAAGCGGAGCACCACCCGGCGTGCCCCGGCCCGCAAGACGACGCGCCGTACCTCGGCCGCGCGGAAACGCTAATCGAAGGACGCCACGCAATCGGATCGCCTTCCGCGATGCCGGGAGAAAGGATTCCAAGGAGAAAACGTCATGAGCAAGTTCAAGTACAAGATCGAGCTTTATAACCATCTCGCCTCGACCCAGGGCAAGCTGTTCGAGGAAGGCAAGAAGATCCCCAAGGAAATCGGCATGCCCGACGAACTTCTCGGCAAGGTCGGGCTGTCGGGCACGGTGTCGGAGTGCCACGCGCTGATGCGCAAGAAAGTGGCGGACGCCGTCGAGGCCGGCAACCGCAAAGTCATCAACTCGGGCAGCCTGGATTACGAAATCCGCAAACTGGTCAAGAGCTATTACGGCGACGACTACGACGCGGTGACGGCGAGTACCTGCGAGGCCTTGTTGATGGTCGGCTTCGAGACCCTTTACGCGCCGCCCATCGCCGGGCGCGGCGAAAACTACCGCACCCGCTACATCGCGCCCTACGAACGCCACGCCCATCATCAGGGCGGCTATGGCCGGCCCTTCCCGCCCAAATACAAGGACATCTATGCCGACCGTGGCGTCACCGCCGGCGAGTACGGCCAAATGGGCAAAAGGCTGAGCAACCTGGAGACCGTGTTCGTGCCCATGGCCGGTGCGCAATACGACAGCCACGGCCTGCGCTATCATCCCTGTACGCTGCTCACCCATGTCGATGGCAAGGCGACGGCGGAAAATGTCGCCAAGACCGCCAAGCGCCACGAGGAGTACCTGTCGGGCTTTGCCTCCATCGGCTACACCAACCCGTCGTACGGCTACAAGGACGCGGACTCCGACGGCGTGCCGGTGCTGCAGAAGGCCCTGGCGGAGCTCGGTAAGGAGTACGACGTTCCCTACATGATCGACAATGCCGGCGCCATTCCATTCCAGTGCACCGACATCCGCAAGATCGGCGCCGATCTGATGACGTTTTCGATGGACAAGATGGGCGGCGCGCCGACCTGCGGGCTGGCCATCGGCACCGAACAGACGATCTCGCCCCTGTCGCGCGCGCTTGGTACCGCGGGTCCCCGGGCCGGCGGCGTCATCTCCCACGGCAAGGCGATGTTCGTGCAGATGGACCCGGGCAAGGAATCGCTCTTGGGCTTGATTGCGGCGCTCGAGATCCTGTTGGAGCAAGAGGACCAGTTCCGCAAGAACTGCGACGCCTTCCACCAGATCGTGGTCGAGGAGTTCTCGAAGATCGATCAGGGCCTGATGGACGGCGTTCTGATCGACAAGGACTATGGAAGCTGCGGCGTCGAGATCAATTATCAAGACACCTGGAAGGACGGCCGCATGGGCTGGCCCATTTTTTCGATCGAGGACATGTACGCCGGCACCTCGCTGCCCCAGGCCGGCATGAAGGCGATGGGGATCATTCCGTGCATCTCATACGACGCTAACATCCGCATGTCCCTCGGCCTCGGCACCACCGACGAGAACGGCGACATCATCGAGGACAACACGCGTTGGATGATCCGCGCCCTGGCCCGCTTCTGCGAACTCATGTGCCGTCACGCCGGCGTCATGGACCAGAAGGCGGCGCCCCTTGCCGCCGAGTAGTTCTCATATTCGGACCACAAAATGGGGCTCCGCCAAGGCGGGGCCCCTTTTTTCGCGCCATCCTCACATGTGTGAATACATGGGCCGGCCTGGTGTCGGCATCTCGGCCGTCAGGATCGATGCGGTTTCCGATTCGGTGATGTAGAGGGTTTTGCCGTCGCCGCCGCCGTAAGCGATGTTGGTGGTCGCCGGCCCGGCGCAGGAACGTACCCGCGCCACCGGCTCGCCGGAGGGGCCGAACAGCCAGACCGTGCCGGCGCGGGTGTGGGCGACGGCCAGGTTGCCCTCGGCGTCGAGCGCCAGGCCGTCGGGGCCCAGGCCCCCCGACATCTGGATGAACAACCCGGCCCGGCGGTCCATGGGGCCGGCGTTGAGGGGCAGGCGCCAGATGGCGTTGCTCGAGGTGATGGCGACGTAGAGCACGCTCTCGTCGGCATTGAGCACCAGGCCGTTGGGGTAGGCGGCGCCGTCGAGCAGAAGCTCCAACTCGCCGCCGGCCGAAAGGCGAAAGACCCGCCCGGTGGGATGGTTGAGGCTGGAGCGTCCGGGATCGGTGAAATAAAGATCGCCGTTGGAAGCGAAAACCAGGTCGTTGCTGCCCAGAAAGCGTTCCAGGTTGGGGCGCGTGATCAATTGCTCGGTCTGGCCGGTCGCCGGGTCGGCAACCACGATGCCGTGCGCTTGATCGGCGATGAAGAGGCGGCCGTCGCGGTGGATCTTGAGGCCGTTGGGCTCGCCGTCGTAATCGACGGCCACGGTCCATTCGCCGCCGGGCGAGACGCGAAAGACCCGGCCGTAGGGGATATCGACGCAATAGAGGTTGCCGTCGCGGTCGAAGGCCGGCCCTTCGAGAAACGAATCCATCATGCCGCCGGGCTTGTTGACGGTGACCCAGAAGTTGGGCTCGCCCGTGACGCGATATTCATCGGGCAGGCGGGTGAAGAGGCGGGTTTCGATCTCGGGCGGGGCAGGGTACATGGGTCTCGTGTCCTCGATGAATGCGCCGGGCGCGATGGTGGTTGACGGGGCTCGGGATTGTCAACGCCGATTGCGTCTCCTCGACGGAGTAGCCGATATCCTGCTTTTTCCCCTATAAGATATCAGGCCCGCCTCGCGTTGGGTGGCTCTTCCGATGAGGGATGATGCAAGTGGCTAGGAAAAAGGACCATTGGGTCGGCTTCGATCTTGGCGGGACCAAGATGATGGCCTGCGTCTATGACGGCGATAATCGGCCCAAAGGCACCAGTCGCCGGCGTACCAAAGGCCAAATCGGCGTCAAGGCCGGCCTGAAGCGGATCGCGGCGACCATCCACAAGGCTCTCGGCGAGGCTGGTGTCCAGCCCGGCCAACTGGCCGGCATCGGGATCGGCTGTCCGGGGCCGTTGGACCTGGACAGGGGCATTATGCTCGAGACTCCCAACCTGGGATGGAAGAACGCCGCCGTTGCCGGCGCCATCGAGAAAGCCTTCGGATGCCCCGCCGTCATCGCCAACGACGTCGATGGCGGCGTCTACGGAGAATACCGCTTCGGCGCCGCCAGGAAGGCGCGCTGCGTGGTCGGCGTCTTTCCAGGAACCGGGATCGGCGGCGGCTGCGTTTACGAGGGCTCCATCCTGCGGGGCAAGACGGGGTCGTGTATGGAAATCGGCCACTTCCCGGTGACCCCGGACGGCCCCCTGTGCGGCTGTGGCCGCCGCGGTTGCCTGGAAGCCTATGCCAGCCGTCTGGCAATCGCCGCCAACTGCGCCGCCGCCGCCTATCGGGGCAGTGCCCCGCATCTGCTTGAAGACGTCGGCACCGATATTGCGAATATCCGCAGCGGTGCCATCGCGCGCGCCATTAGGGCTGGCGACAGGGCGGTGGAAGATATCGTACGCGAGGCGGCCAGACGCATCGGCTGGACCATGGCCGGTGTCGTCAATTTGTTGGCGCCCGACGTCGTTTTGCTGGGCGGCGGGTTGGTCGAGGAAATGCCGGAAATCTTCCAAGGCGAAGTCGAGAATTCCCTCGACGGGCGCGTCATGCCATCGCTCAAGGGTACTTACACGGTCACCGTCGCCGAACTGGGCGACGACGCCGGCGTCACCGGCATGGCCGCCTGGGCCCGGCACGTCATCGAAGGTTCCCGTCGTTCATGATTTAATATTGGACGCGAAGACATCCACCGGCGGCGCGGTCCAACGGCCGGTCGGTGGTGGGAAGCGAGGGAGTGAGCACATGCGGCCCTTCGAGGGGATGCAAGTCGTCGACCTGACCCACGTGCTGGCGGGGCCGTTCTCGACCTGCCAATTGGCGCTTCTCGGCGCCGACGTGGTCAAGGTCGAGGCGCCGGGACTGGGCGAGTACATGCGCCGGCGCGGCGCCGACGAAGCGCTCTGTAAAAATTTGATGGGCGATCACTATCTCAGCCAGAACGCCAACAAGCGATCCTTGGTGGTAGATCTCAAGACCGCGCGGGGCCAGGACGTGGTGCGCCGTCTGGCGGCGGGCGCCGATGTGGTGGTGGAGAACTATCGCACCGGTGTCGTCGATCGCCTCAACCTGGGCTACGAGGCGCTGGCGGCGCTCAATCCCCGGCTCGTCTATTGCTCGCTCAAGGCCTATGGCGCCACCGGGCCCAAGGCCAAACTGCCGGGCTGGGACCACAACGTCCAGGCCGCGTCGGGGCTGATGATGACGACCGGCACCGAATCTTCGGCGCCCCTCAAGGCGGGCGCCCCGGTGATCGACTATGCGTCGGGTACCATGGCGGCCTTCGCCGTCGCGGCGGCGCTTTTGCAGCGCGAAAGGACCGGCAAGGGCCAGTTCATCGACGTCTCCATGCTGGATACCGCCTTGATGCTGATGAGCCCGGCGGTCGCTTCAAACCTGGCGACCGGGCGCGCGCCCCGACCGCACGGCAACGATCACGACCTGGCGGCGGGCAGCTGTTACGAGACATCCGACGGCGAGCGCATCATGCTGGGCGCCATCATGCAGGGTCAGTTCGAAACATTTTGCCGCCTGATCGGGCGCGCCGATCTGGCCCGGGACCCACGCTTCGCCGATGTGCGCGAACAAGGCCCCCATCGCGCCGAACTGGCGGCCGAGATCGCGGCGGAGATGAAAACGCGGTCCGCCGACGAATGGGAAGCGCTTCTCGGCGAAGCGGTGCCGGCGGTGCGCGTACGCGGCCTCGACGAAGCCCTGGGCGAGGAACAACTGGCGTCGTGCGGCGTCTTGCATACCTTTGCCGAGGTTCCGGGCGTCGGTGCGGACGTCACGGTTCCCCTGGCCGCCTTCACTTACGCCCACGGCGGGCCCATGGCCGACGCGCCACCACCACGGCTGGATCAGCACACGGACGAAGTGTTGGGCGAGATCGGTTTCACCGCCGACGAGATCGAAACCCTGAGAAGCGACGGGGTGGTCGGCAACGGCGGCGGAGAAGCACCGTGAGCAAGAAGAAATCGCCCCCCCGCCGGCCGGGGCGCCAAAAGAGAATCCGACTCGAAAAGGGGCAGAGGCGGCGGCTTCGGGTGGGCGGCCCACCGCGGCGCGTCGTTACCCCGCGCTCGGCGCTTGCCGGCATTGGCTGGCCGGCCGTGCCGCCAACGATGGAATCGGCGGTGCTGGCACTCAACTATCAGTTCGAGCAAAGCCAGTGGTGGCCCCCGGGAACTATCGAGGCCCTGCAGCTCAGGCAGGCCGAGCAACTGCTGGCTCATGCCTGGCGGACCGTGCCCTTCTACCGCGATAGGCTGGCGCCGCTTACGGGGCTCAAGCGCGGGCAGCTGACCATGGAAGCCTGGCGTCGCATACCGATCCTGACCCGTACCGACATCCAGGATGCGGGCCACGATCTGGTCAGCCGTGCCCTGCCCAGGGGCCACGGTACTGCCCGGGACGCGTCCACTTCGGGCTCGACGGGACAGCCGGTCTGGTTCAAGAGGACCCGGGTCACCGGCCTGTTCTTCGCCGCGCTGAACCTGCGCTATCATCTCTGGCACGGCCGTGACTTCTCTGCCAAGTCGGCGAAGATCGGCAGGTTGTCCGATCCCAACGCAGTCGAAGAACCCCACAACTGGGTGCCAGGACATGTTTCGGGACCGATGGTCCAGCTTGATTTCAGCAAGTCGGTCGAAGAGCAGTTGGCGTGGCTCCAACGCTTCGCCCCCCAATACCTGCTGACCTTTCCCAGCAACCTTCGTGCCCTGCTTCAGGGTTCCGTGGAGACTGGAATCAATATCCCGAGCCTGCGCGAGGTTGCCACCATGAGCGAAGTGTTGGAGCCCGATCTACGCGTCAAATGCCGGCGCATCTGGGGGCTGCCCGTCACTGACGTGTACAGCGCTCATGAGGTGGGCATGATCGCGATCCAGTGTCCGGAGCATCCCCATTACCACGTCCAGGCCGAGAGCGTTCTGGTCGAAGTTCTCAATGACCACGGTGAGCCGTGCCGTCCCGGCGAGAGCGGCCGGGTCGTGGTTACCGACCTGCACAACTTCTCCTCGCCGCTGATCCGTTACGATATCAACGATATCGCCATCCCCGGTGGCCCTTGCTCCTGCGGCCGGGGCCTGGCGGTGATCAAGTCCATCCTTGGGCGCATCCGCAACGCGCTGACCTTGCCGTCCGGCGAGAAAGTGTGGCCGGCCTATCATTTCATTTTCGATGATGCGCTGGGCAAGTCGCTCCCATCCCTCCGCGAGGCCCAACTCGTGCAGCGGAAACTCGACGAGATCGAGGTGCGGATCGTAGCGACCCGGCCGGTGACGGCGGAGGAAGAGGCGCGGGCCCGCAAGGCCCTCGGCAAGGCCATAAGCGACGCCTTCGCCTTCCGTTTCGTCTATGTCGACGACCTGCCGCGTCCGCCCTCGGGCAAGCTCCAGGTGGTCCTGTCGGAGCTTGGCGACTAGACGGTAGGTTACTCCGTCAGCGCCTCCCTGGCGTCGTGGTATTCGTATCCCAGGTCCTTGGCCACCGCTTCGTAGGTAACCTGGCACTTGTGCACGTTGAGCCCCATCAGCAGGTGCTCGTCATCTAGCAACGCCTGACGATAGCCCTTGTCGGCGAGGGCCAGGATGAAGGGCAGGGTGGCGTTGTTGAGGGCGAAGGTCGAGGTGCGCGGCACGGCGCCCGGCATGTTGGCGACGCAATAATGAACCACGTCGTCGACGACGTAGGTCGGTTCGGCGTGGGTAGTCGGTTTCGAGGTCTCGAAACAGCCGCCCTGGTCGATGGCGACGTCGACGACGACGGCGCCCGGCTTCATGCGCTTGACCATGTCGGCGGTTACCAGTTTGGGTGCCGCCGCGCCGACCACCAGAACGCCACCGATGACCAAGTCCGCCGACAGCACGTGGGTTTCCAAGGCATGGCGCGTCGAAAATACGGTCCGCACCCGGTTTCCGACCCTTTGCGAGAGGGCGCGCAAGACCTCGATGGAACGGTCGATCACGATCACCTCGGCGCCCAGACCGACCGCCATCTGGGTGGCGTTGGCGCCGACCACGCCGCCGCCGATGACGACGACCTTTGCCGGTTCGACCCCCGGCACGCCGCCCAAGAGGACGCCGCGTCCACCCTGCTCGCGTTCCAGGCAATGGGCCCCGGCCTGGATCGACATGCGTCCGGCGACCTCGGACATGGGGGCAAGCAGGGGCAGTCCGCCGCCGGGCGCCGTCACGGTCTCATAGGCGATGCAGACGGCGCCGCTGGCGACCAGATCCTTGGTTTGCTCGGGGTCGGGGGCAAGATGCAGGTAGGTAAACAGGATCTGTCCCTCGCGCAGCTGCTTGCGTTCAACGGCCTGGGGTTCCTTGACCTTGACGATCATCTCGGCGCGCTCGAAGACCTCGGCGGCATCGTCGGCGATCGTCGCGCCGGCGCGGCGGTACTCGTCCTCGTCGGCGCCGATGCCGGCTCCCGCGCCCTTTTCGACGATCACGTCATGGCCGTGGGCGACGACTTCGTGCACACTGTGGGGGGCCAGGCCGACCCTGTATTCGTGGACTTTGATTTCCTTGGGAACCCCGATTAACATGACGATCTCCAGCAGGCCCCATTTGGCCTTGTTTTTCCGACTGGACGGGAGTTTATGGTCTTTGCATAATCTCCGCAACATGGGAACGGCCGGCGGCGCCAACGGTTCCACCAAAAAAATAGATATTATAATGGTTAACTATTTTACACTTTAAGTAGTTGGTTTATTCTTATTTTTACTTGAAGGAACCCATTGCCATGCAATATACCGCCAACTCGCTTGAGCAACACTGGATGCCGTTCACCGCCAACCGGGAATTCAAGAACAACCCCCGGCTCATCGTGCGCAGCGAAGGTGTCTATTACTGGACTCACACCGGGAATCGAGTTCTCGATGCGTCGTCGGGTTTGTTCTGCTGTGCCGCCGGCCACGCCCGACAGGAGATCGCCGACGCCGTCGCCCGGCAATTGATGGAGGTCGATTACTGCACCCATTTTCAGTTCGGCCATCCGTCGTCCTTCGAATTGGCGCGCCGCGTCGCCGCCTTGACGCCGGATGACCTCAATCACGTCTTCTTCGTCAACTCGGGATCCGAGGCCGTCGATACGGCGCTCAAGATCGCCATGGCCTATCACCGGGCGCGGGGCGCGGGCGAGCGCCAGCGTTTCATCTCGCGCGAACGCGCCTACCATGGGGTCAACATTGGCGGCACGTCGATTAGCGGTCTGATGAGGAACCGCCAGGCCTTTGGTGCCGTGATGCCCGGCATCGCGCACATGCGCCACACCTGGATGCCCGAAAATCGCTTCGTCCGGGGACAACCGGAAACGGGCGTCGAACTGGCCGACGATTTGCAACGCTTCGTCGACCTGTACGGCGGCAACACCATCGCGGCCTGTTTCGTCGAACCCATCGCCGGCTCGACCGGCTTCCTGATCCCGCCCAAGGGGTATCTCGAGCGCCTGCGCGAGGTCTGCGACGCCCACGGCATCTTGCTCGTATTCGACGAAGTGATCTGCGGTTTCGGCCGCACCGGCAAGGCGTTCGGCGCGCAAAGCTTCGGCGTCACCCCGGACATGATGACCATGGCCAAGGCGCTGACCAACGGCGCCCAGCCGATGGGCGCGGTGGCGGTGCGCGACGGCATCTACGACACCGTCGTCGACGCGGCGCCCGAGGGAGCCGTCGAACTGTTCCACGGCTATACCTATTCCGGCCATCCGGCGGCCTGCGCGGCCGGTCTCGCCACCCTCGACATCTACGAAAAAGAGAACTTGTTTGAGCGCGGGGCCGCGCTTTCGCCCTATTTCCTGGATGCCATGTATGGGCTTGAGGATCTTCCCTTGATTACCGACATCCGGGGCTACGGGTTGCTTGCCGGTTTCGACCTGGAACCGAGCGATGCGCCGGGGGCGCGCGGCGCCGACGTCATGAAGCGCCTGTACGAGGCCGGCATCTACATCAAGTTCACCGGCGATTCGGGTCTCGTGGCGCCGCCCTTGATTGCCGGGGAGAAAGATGTCGACACGATCGCTGAAACCCTGCGCGAAGTCATCGGCAAGGGCTGAGAGCAGCCTGCCAGGCCCTTGGGGAAGGATTAACGATGAGCAAGACACTGCACCACTACATCGGGGGCAAGAAAGTCGAGGGCAAAAGCGGCCGATTCGGCGATGTCTTCAATCCGGCCAGCGGCGAGGTTTCGGCGCGGGTTCCCTTGGCCGGCGCCGACGAAGTGCGCCAGGCCATTGCCGCCGCCGCCGAGGCATTCCCGGCCTGGGCCGGAACACCGTCGCCGAAGCGGGCACAGGTCATGTTCGCCTTTCGCGATTTACTTTACAGGCACATGGACGAATTGGCGGAACTGGCCTCGGCGGAACACGGCAAAACGCTGGTCGACGCCCAGGGTTCGGTAACGCGCGGCATCGAAGTGGTCGAATTCGTCTGCGGTATCCCACATTTGCTCAAGGGCGAACTCAACGAAAATGTCGCCACCGACGTCGATACCTATGCCATGCGCCAGCCGATCGGCGTCTGCGCCGGCATCACGCCTTTCAATTTTCCCGCCATGGTGCCCATGTGGATGTTTCCGGTCGCCATCGCCTGCGGCAATACCTTTGTCCTCAAGCCGTCCGAAAAAGATCCTTCGTGCAGCTTGCGCCTGGTCGAGTTAATAACCGAGGCGGGGTTGCCGCCAGGCGTGCTCAACGTCGTCAACGGCGACAAGGAGGCGGTCGACACCCTTCTCACCGACCCAGGGATCGATGCCATCAGCTTCGTCGGCTCGACGCTGGTGGGCGAGCACGTTTACACGACCGGCTGCGCCAACGGCAAAAGAGTGCAGGCGCTGTGCGGTGCCAAGAACCACATGGTGGTCATGCCCGACGCCGACATGGATCAGGCCGTCGATGCCGCCATGGGCGCCGCTTACGGTTCGGCCGGTGAGCGCTGCATGGCCATTTCGGTCGCCGTCACCGTTGGCGAGGAAACCGGCGATGCCTTCGTCGGCCAGTTGGCGCCCCGGGCCGGGGCCCTCAAACTGGGCCACTACAGCGACCCCGAGGCCGAAATGGGCCCCATCGTCACACGCCAGGCCCTCGACAAGATCGAGGGCTACGTGGCGCTCGGCGTCGAGGAGGGCGCCGAGCTCGTGGTCGACGGCCGCGGTGTGACCCTACAGGGCTATGAGAACGGCTTTTTCATGGGCGGCTGCCTGTTCGACCGGGTCACGAAAGACATGCAAATCTACGCCGACGAGATCTTCGGCCCCGTACTCTGCGTGGTGCGCGCCAAGACCTACGACGAGGCGGTCGGATTGGTCAACGATCACCCCTTCGGCAACGGCGCCGCCATCTTCACCCGCGATGGCGACGCGGCGCGCGACTTCGTCGGCAAGGTGCAAATCGGCATGGTTGGAGTCAACGTGCCGATCCCGGTGCCGGTGGCCTACCACAGTTTCGGCGGCTGGAAGCGCTCGCTTTTCGGCGATCATCACATCCACGGCAGCGAGGGGGTGCGTTTCTACACCAAACTGAAAACGGTCACCGAGCGCTGGCCGTCGGGCATTCGCTCCGGCGCACAGTTCTACTTCAAGAGCGGCGCCGAGCACTAGACAGACCCGTGGGAGGCCTTGGTCGCCCTCGTCTTCGCGTCCTGCCTGGCCCCGGCGGCTTCGGTTAGTCGAGGGCGGCGAGTTCGGCGAGGGCGTTCTCGAGGCTCAGCACCAGTTCGGCCATGAAGGCGTAGTCCAGGGTTTCGGCACGATCCGATGGCCCGTGGTAGTGAGGATTGCGGAAAAACGCGGTGTCGGTCACCATCACCGCCGGCCAACCGGCGTCCCAGAAAGAGGCGTGGTCGCTAAGCCGGGTATCGGGTAGAATCCAGCCGTCGAAGGGAACGAAGAGGGATTCGACCGGCAGCCGCGGGTTGCCCCGGAAGCCTTTGAGGACGGCGCCGCCGAATTTGCGTGAGGCGCGGTTGCCGACGACGCCAATGTAGCGGCCGTGGTCGGGATAACCGGCCCAGCGCAGGAAAAACGGATAGGTTTGGTGGTGCGCCGTGAAGCCCACCATCTCGAGGACGATAGCGCCCGACACTCGCCCGCCGGCCTCGGCCAGGCGGCGGACGAAGACGCGGCTGCCCTGCTCGCGGGTGGCGAAGGCGGGCGGCTCCTCGAGCGTGAAGGCGACCAAGCGCAGGGGCAGTCCTGGCGGAGAAGCGGCGAGGCGCCGGCCAAGTTCGAGCAGCACGGCGACGCCGCTTGCGTTGTCGTCGGCACCCGGCGTGCCGGGGACGGTATCGTAATGCGCCCCGACGACGGTGAAAGGACCGTCTTGGCGGGCGCCGGCGGCCTCGGCGACCAGGTTGGCGACGCGCCGGCCTTGGTAGTCGTATGCCTGTTCCGTAACCCGCAGGCCAGCCTCGTCCCATATAGTGCGGATGTAAGCCTCGGCGTGCGCCAAGCCGTCGCCGCGCCATGGAGAGCGCTCGCCGATATCGGTACTGAGCACCGCCAGGTGACGGCGCAGCGCTTCCTCGAGCGGCGCCTCGCCGGTCGTCGCGATTTCGATATTGCGGTCGTCGATCATTGCCGCGGGCTCACCCCAGGCGGGTCCATCCCAGGATATACCGACGATCGCGAGAACGGCGAGCGAAAAGGCCCAAAAGCGGGCGCCAGGCTGCGCGGTTTCGTTGGGCGGCATGGCCGGCCTTCCATGATGGACGTAGCGGGGAATCTTAACAGAGTTCCACCCTCGGTCACCATCGGCCGACCGTTCTGTGCTACGCTGTCGCGGTCGAGCTTACCTAATGCGGGAGTGTGCGATGAAACAGCGAATCCTTGGCGGCTTGGTTGCCCTCGTCTTCGTATTTGGCTTGATGCCGACGGCCTCGGCTCAGTCGGACGGTACCTTCGATGAGCACGAAATATTGAAGGCGGCCACCGATTTCTTCGGCGATACCACGGCGGGGCTGGCCAAAGTCGTTCAGAAGGTCTTCGAGGACCTGGGACGCCCCAACGGTTTTATCGCGGGCGAGGAGATCAGCGGCGCTTTCGTCGTCGGCCTGCGTTACGGCAACGGCACCTTGAACCGCAAGACCGACGGCACCGCCAAGGTCTATTGGCAGGGTCCCTCGGTGGGCTTCGATTTCGGCGGCAATGCATCGAAGGTGTTCACCTTGGTCTACGGGCTGGACGCGGCCGACGACTTGTTCCAACGCTATCCAGGCGTGGACGGATCATTTTATTTCGTTGCCGGCGTCGGCGTGAACTACCAGCAGGGCGGCGACGTGGTCTTGGCGCCCATCCGCACCGGTGTCGGCCTGCGCGCCGGGGCCAACGTGGGCTATCTGCACTACAACAAGGAACACTCCTGGATACCCTTCTGAGGACTCCGCCGCGTTTTTCGCTAGGCGTGGACTCCCGCGGACGAGTTTGCCATTATTGCCGGCCCTTGATGGGAGGCGAGACACAAACGGGTGTCTGGCCACGTGTGCTGGCGGAAGAAACGGGTGGATAAACCGTATGGCAAAGCAACGGAGTCATCTGGCGGGCTTGTTCGTCGTCGCCCTTCTGTTCACGGGCGTCCAGGACATGGCGCGGGCCGGAAGCATCGACGAGGCGCCGGGCGAATTCATCGAGCAACTTGCCGACACGGCGGTCGCCGCCCTGACCGTCGACGACATCACGCGTGTCGAAAGGGTGCGCCGCTTCCGCAAACTGCTCAACGATCATTTCGATGTGAAGACCATCGGCCGTTTCGTCCTTGGCCGCTATTGGCGCAAGGCGAGTAAAGACGAACGGGCCGAGTTTCTATCCCTGTTCGAGGACTTGATCGTCGATACCTATGTCGACCGCTTCGCCAAGTATTCGGGTGAAGACCTGTCGGTGACCAAGACGGAATCTACCCGGGACGACGATTCCATCGTCTATTCAAGCATCAACCGGCCCAGCGGCGGACCGCCGATCGGCGTCGCCTGGCGGCTCAGATTGCGTAACGGCAGCTACCTTATCATCGACGTCATGGTCGAAGGCGTGAGCATGGGGCAGACCCAGCGCTCGGAATTCGCCTCCGTCATTCGCCGCAACGGCGGCGAGGTCAAGGGGCTTCTCGCCAAGCTTAGGGATCGCAATTGAAGACGCGCCCGGCGTCTTTCGCGACATGGCCGCCCGCCAACCATTGAACGTCGAAACCCCGTCGGGCAAGGACGTTGCCTACGAAAATTTTCCCGTCGGCTCGTGGCTGTTGGCGCCATCGCTGCGACCGCACGTCGCAGTATTTTACCAATTCGCCCGCGCCGCCGACGACATCGCCGACAACCCGGATCTGGACCCGGACGAGAAGATCGCCCGCCTGGACGGCTTCGAGGACGCCCTCCTGAGCCGGAGCGGCGGCGAAGCCCCGTTCGCCAAGGCCATCGCCATGCGCCAGAGCCTGGACCGCACCGGCGTTGCCCCCGACCATTGCGTTCATCTTCTGGCCGCTTTCAAGCAGGACGCGGCCAAATCACGCTATGGCGACTGGGACGACCTGATGGGCTATTGCGCGCTTTCGGCGGCCTCGGTCGGACGCTATCTGTTGGACCTGCACGGCGGTTCGCGCGATGGCTATGGGCCGTCGGACAAGCTGTGCATGGCCTTGCAGGTCATCAACCACTTGCAGGATTGCCAAGACGATTACCGAAGCCTCGACCGCGTCTATCTGCCCTTGGATTGGATGGGCGACGCCGGGGCATCGGTCGAGGACCTTGATGCCCCGGCGGCGAACGAGGCGTTGCGCGCCGTTTTCGACCGCACCCTCGCGGCCACCGAAGGGCTGCTGGCCGGGGCGCGGGTGCTGCCCGGCGGATTGGCGAGCCGGCGCCTGGCCATGGAATCGGCGGCTATCGTCAAGATCGCCGAGCGCCTGATCGGTCTTCTCGGACGGCACGACCCGCTGGCCAAACGAATTGTGCTGAACAAGCCAGACTATCTGTGGTGCTGTATTCGAGGCGCACTTTCGGCGTTGGTCTGACCCGGTGATTGACCCCTTCCACATACTTGTCGGCGTATCCATAGCCGCATGGCTGGGACTGTTCTTTTTCCGCGGCGGCTTTTGGCGCGCCGATCAATGGCTGGACGGCGACGGGGCGCCGCCGCAACCCTGGCCGCCGGTGGTGGCGGTAATTCCGGCGCGCGATGAAGCGCCAACCGTCGGGCGCGCCGTCGCTTCGTTGCTGGCCCAGGATTATCCCGGTCCGTTCTCGGTTGTCGTGGTCGATGACGCCAGCCGGGATGGGACCGCCGACGCGGCGCGTGCGGCGGCAGCCGGCGACGGACGGCTCGTCGTTGCCGCTGCCGCGCCCTTGCCCGGGGGCTGGGTGGGTAAGCCGTGGGTCATGCGCCAGGGGTTGGAGGCGGCTTTCGGTGCCGAGCCGGAGGCGGTATACGTTCTGTTTACCGACGCCGATATCGAACACGACCCGCCGCTGCTGCGTCGGCTGGTGGCCAAGGCCGTGGGCGAGGACCTGGACCTGGTGTCTTTAATGGCGCTTCTGCGCTGCCGGAGTTTTTGGGAACGGCTTTTGGTTCCCGCCTTCGTCTTTTTTTTCCAGAAGCTCTATCCGTTTCCCCTGGTCAACGACCCAAAGCGGAGCCCGGCCGCCGCCGCCGGGGGATGCATGCTGGTGCGGCGAGGCGCCCTCGATCATGCCGGCGGGCTCGAAGCCATTCGCGATCGGCTCATCGACGACTGTGCCCTGGGGGCGCTTCTCAAGGTTCATGGGCCCATCTGGCTCGGCTTGACGCGTCGCGTCCGCAGCCTGCGTCCTTACGACCGGTTGGCGGATCTGTGGTCGACGGTGGCGCGCACCGCCTTCGCGCAGCTTGGCCATTCCTGGGTCTTTCTCATGGCAACAGTCCTTGCCATGGGCGTTGTTTATCTCATCCCGCCGCTGGCCGTCGTGATCGGATTGGTGGGGCGCGATCCGTGGCTGGTGACGGCGGGACTGGCCGCATGGTTCATGATGGCATTCGCTTGCCGGGCGACTTTCGTCCTCTACGGCCGGCCGGCGGTCTCCACCCTCACTCTGCCCCTGGCGGCCCTTTTGTTCACCCTGATGACGATCGATTCGGCGCGCCGCCATTGCCTTGGCCGGGGTGGGACCTGGAAAGGGCGCCGCTATGGGCCCGCAAACGCGGGCGACGGGTGACGCTGCGCCCTTCGTGGTGTATCCATTGAGGGAAATGTCTATCGAGACAACCGCAAGCGCGCCGCCCGCTGCCCTGGCCTACGTTGAATCCGTGGTCAGGCGGTCGGGCTCATCCTTTTCAGCCGCCATGCGGCGTCTGCCCACCGATAAGCGCAATGCCATGTTCGCGGTCTATGCCTTCTGCCGCCACGTCGATGATGTTGCCGACGAACCGGGCGAGGAGGCGGACAAACTGGCCCGCTTGGCCGAGTGGCGCGGCGAGATCGAAAATCTCTATGCCGGCCGTCCCCAACATCTCATCGCCCGGGCCCTGGCGGCGCCGGTCGTTCGCTTTGGCCTCGACAAGCAAGATTTCCTGGCCGTCATCGATGGCATGGAGATGGATGCGGGCCGCAGCCTCAGGATTACCGACAGGCACCACCTGGGACTTTATTGCGATCGCGTCGCTTGCGCCGTGGGCCGACTCTCCAATCGCATCTTCGGCATCGATGACGAGACCGGAGCACGCCTCGCCCGGGCCCTTGGCGAAGCATTGCAGCTTACCAACATCTTGCGCGACGTCGACGAGGACGCCCGGAGCGACCGACTCTATCTCCCCCAGGACATGCTCAGGAAACACGGTATCACCGAGACAGATGCCGATGCCGTGCTTGCTCACCGCAATCTTCCCGAGGTGTGCGCCGAGGTGGCCGTCATCGCCCAGGGCCGCTTCGACGAGGCGGCCGCCTTGCTGGCCACCTGCGACCGGCGGCGGATGCGCCCCGCCATCATGATGATGGAGGCCTACCGCCGGCTTTTTGTCGGGCTGTCGCGGCGCGGCTGGCACGACCTCGACCGGCCGGTGAAGGTGTCGTGGACGGAAAAAGTGTGGGTTATGCTTCGTTACGGACTGTTTTAGGGGTGGCGGGCTCCGTTCACGTGGTCGGGGCCGGTGTAGCCGGGCTATCGTGCGCCGTGCGCCTGGCGCGGGCCGGGCGCCTGGTGCGCGTTTACGAGGCGGCGGGCCAGGCCGGCGGCCGCTGCCGATCGTTTCACGACGCGGCGCTGGACCGTCTTATCGACAACGGCAACCACATGGTACTCAGCGGCAACCGCGCCGCCTTGGCCTATCTCGACGAGATTGGCGCCGCCGACAGCCTGGCCGGGCCGCCGCGCGCCGAGTTTCCCTTTCTTGATCTGGAAAGCGGTCTGGCTTGGACCCTGCGCCCCGGCGCCGGTTCAATCCCGTGGTGGATAATTTCGTCCCGCCGCCGGGTGCCCGATAGCCGGGCCGGCGATTACCTGCGCGGTCTCAGGTTGGCTTTCGCCGGCGCCGGAGCGACCGTCGCCGACTGCCTGGATGCCGGGCGCCCCCTTTACCGCCGCTTCTGGGAGCCGCTGGCGGTGGCGGTCCTCAATGCATTGGCCGACGAAGGTGCCGCCACCCTGTTGTGGCCGGTGCTGCGCGAGACCTTTGGGCGTGGCGAGGCCGCCTGCCGACCCCGCATCGCCGCCGCCGGGCTGTCCCGAAGTTTCGTCGATCCGGCCTTGTCGCTGTTGGGTGTGCTTGGCTGTCCGGTCCGCTTCAATGCCCGAGTGCGCGCCATGACCCTTGCCGGCGACCGGGTGACCGGCCTCGATATAGGCGGCGAGGCGATCGCTGTCGAGGCGTCGGACGCGGTCGTGCTGGCCGTGCCGCCGGCCGCCGCCGGCGGCTTGATTCCCGGCCTCGAGACACCGCGTGAAAGCCGGGCCATCGTCAATGGCCATTTTCGTCTCGAGCGCGAGTGGCCCGGCGTTTCCATCGTCGGACTGGTGGGCGGTGTCTCGCAGTGGCTCTTCCGGCGCGCCGATATCGCCTCGGTGACGGTCAGCGCCGCGGCAGCCCTGATCGATAAATCCGCCGACGTCATTGCGGCGCGCCTGTGGCCCGAGGTCGCCCGTGCCCTCGAACTTGGCGACGCGCCCTTGCCTCCGTATAGAATCGTCAAGGAAAAAAGGGCCACCTTCGCCCAGGTGCCGGCCGAGGTGGCGCGGCGTCCCGGCACGCGGACGGCATGGCACAATTTATTTTTGGCCGGCGACTGGACCGGGACCGGCTTGCCCGCCACCATCGAAGGCGCCGTGCGCTCCGGCCACGCCGCCGCCGCCGTTCTGTCCACCGGAGCAAACACTTGACAAGCCATGGTCATAGAAACGAAAACCGGCGGGCAGCGTCATATGGATGAACGAACTAACATAGCCCAACAAGTCGCCGAGCCGTGGGAGGCGGAACGGCCAGCCTCGGACGACGCCTTGGACGTGGCCATCGCCGAAGCGGTCGACGGGTTGGCGGAACGCCAGTACGACGACGGCCATTGGTCCTTCGAGCTTGAGGCGGACGCCACGATTCCGGCCGAGTACATCTTGCTCAACCATTACCTGGATCAGATCGACGATGCCGTCGAGGCCAAGCTGGCGGCCTACCTGCGGGCTACCCAAGGCAAACACGGCGGGTGGCCGCTCTATCACGACGGCGACTTCAACATGAGCGCCTCGGTAAAGGCCTACTATGCCCTCAAGCTGACCGGCGAGGACATCGGCGCTCCGCACATGACATGGGCGCGCAGCGCTATTCGCAACCACGGCGGCCCGGCGCGCTGCAACGTGTTCACCCGCATTGCCCTGGCCCTTTTCGGGCAATTGCCATGGCGCGCCGTGCCGGTAACGCGGGCCGAGGTCATGCTGGCGCCCAAGTGGTTTCCCTTCCATATCGACAAGGTTTCCTATTGGTCGCGCACGGTAATGGTGCCGCTGACCGTGCTGACGGTGCTCAAGCCCAAAGCCCGCAACCCGCGCGGCATCGGTATCGAGGAACTGTTCGTCCGGCCGCCCGACGAAGAAGAACGCTACTTGACCAATCCCACCGGAACCTGGGTTGGCGAGGCCATGCTTGTGCTGGACCACATCGGCCGCGCCACCGAGCGCCTGTGGCCCAGATTCTTGGAGCGCAAGGCCATCGACAAGGCCATGGCCTGGGTCAAGGAACGCCTCAACGGAGAGGACGGCCTGGGCGGTATTTTCCCGGCCATGGCCAATACGCTGATGGCCTTCGACGCGCTGGGTTACGCCCATGACGACCCCGATTTCGTTACCGCCCGCAAGGCGGTTGACAAGCTGTTGGTTGTGAACGGCGACATGGGGTACTGCCAACCCTGCCTGTCACCGGTCTGGGATACGTCCCTGGCCGCCCACGCGTTGATGGAGGCCGATCTTCCGGTCGATCGTCCGAACCTCGCGGCCGCCTGCGCCTGGCTGGTCGGGCGCCAAGTGCTGGACGTCAAGGGGGATTGGGAAGCCAACCGGGGGCATGTGCGTCCGGGGGGCTGGGCCTTCCAGTATAGGAACGACCACTACCCCGATGTCGACGACACGGCGGTGGTGGCGATGGCGCTGCACCGGGCCGGAAATGGCGACTACCGCGAGGCCATTGAACGCGCCACCGAGTGGATCCTGGGCATGCAAAGCCGTAGCGGCGGCTGGGGCGCCTTCGACGCCGACAATGAACACGATTTCTTGCAGAATATTCCCTTCGCCGACCACGGGGCGTTGCTCGATCCGCCGACGGCGGATGTTTCGGCCCGTTGCTTGAGCATGCTGGCGCAACTGGGATTCGAGCGTCGGCATCCGGCGGTGACGCGGGCGCTCGACTACCTCAAGGGCGAGCAGGAGGAAAACGGTTCGTGGTTCGGGCGCTGGGGCAACAACTACGTCTATGGGACGTGGTCGGTGCTCAGTGCCTTGAACGCGGTCGGCGAGGACATGGAACAGCCTTTCGTCCGCCGGGCGGCCGACTGGCTGCGCTCATGCCAGCGTCCGGACGGCGGGTGGGGCGAGGACTGCGCCACCTATTGGCAGCACCGCCGCGACGAGGTCAAGGAGAGCACGCCCTCGCAAACCGCATGGGCGCTACTGGGCCTGATGGCGGCGGGCGAGGTGGATAGTGACAGCGTGCGCCGCGGCATCGACTACCTGCTGGCGGCGCCGCGCGAAAACGGCCGTTGGTCGGAGGAGTACTTTAACGCCGTCGGTTTTCCGCGAATATTTTATCTGCGTTATCACGGCTATTGCGCCTACTTCCCCTTGTGGGCCCTGGCCCGCTACCGCAACCTGTGCCGCGGCAACGATAAATTCACAAAATTCGGGATGTGAGTGGCGCGCCTCGGCGTCATCACCGGTCTGCTCAGCGAGCGGGATTGCCTGGCCGTCTTCGCCGCCGCCGACCGCCCCCCGACGCGGTGTGCCGGCATTGGCGCCGCCGCCGCCCGCAAGGCGTCCAGCGCTTTGATCGCCGAGGGGTGTACGGCGCTCCTCAGCCTGGGCATGGCGGGTGGGCTCGATCCGGACTTGAAAGCCGGCGACGTCGTGATCGCCAGGCGCATCGTCGGCGCCGACGGCCGGTCCTTCGCTACCGAGGAAACGTGGCGCAAGTCCCTGCTCGAAGTTGTGGCCGGCGACAGGGTGAGCATCGCGCCAATTGCCGACAGCGAAAGTGTGGTGACGTCGGTGGAGGCAAAGCAAGAACTTAGGCGGCGCACCGGAGCCGCCGTCGTCGACATGGAGAGCATGGGCGTCGCCGAAGTCGCGGCGGAGGCGAGCGTTCCGTTCCTGGCCTTGCGCGCCGTCGCCGACAGCGCGGAATGCGCCCTTCCCGCGTGGCTTTTGCGTGGCGTCGGTGCCGATGGTGGCCTTCGTCCCCTGGCCGTGGCGGGTGGATTGTTGAGCCGGCCCTGGACATGGCCGGTCGTGGCCGGATTGGCGCGCGACAGCCGGCGGGCGCGCGCCGGGCTACGCCGCGTCGCTATGTTGTCCGGACCCGCTTTCGGTCTCCGATAGCCGTTTCACCAATCCTTCGAACAGGTACTCGGCCGGGCGTTGATCGCCGAGTGGTATCTCGGGCGCCATCGGGGCCTCGGTCTCGTGGCCGCTCAACGCCACCCTAAGCGCTTTTAGCGGATGGGCTATGGTGTGGGTGACCGCCGTTGCCTCGTAACCGCAATGGACCATGCAGTCGGCGCATTTCTCGTAGTTGCCGGTGCCGTATGTGTCCCACGCCGTCTCTTCCATCAGCTCGCGAAAGGTCCGGGCATAGCCTTCGCTCAACAAATAACAGGGGCGTTGCCAGCCGAATATGTTGCGTGTCGGGTTACCCCATGGGGTGCAGCGATACTCCTGGTTGCCGGCCAGGAAATCCATGAATAGCGTCGATTGGCTGAAGCGCCACTTGCGGCCCTTGCCAAGCCGAAAGACATCGCGGAACAATTGCTTGGTTTTGCGCCGGCCCAGGAAATGATCTTGATCGGGAGCGCGCTCGTAAGCATACCCGGGCGAGACCGTAATACCCTCCACACCCAGGTCATGGGTGGCGAAGTCGAAGAAGCCGGCGATCTCGGGCGCCGTCATCTGATCGAAGAGCGTGCAGTTTACGTTGACCCGAAAGCCCCGTTCGTGGGCCAATCGAATGGCCGAGACGGCGCGCTGGAAAACACCCTTTTGGTCGACGGCCCGGTCGTGGTGTTCCTCGGGGCCGTCCAGATGCACCGAAAACGTGAGGTAAGGCGTGGGTTGGAAGAGATCGAGTTTCTTTTCCAACAAGAGCGCGTTGGTGCACAGATAGACGAACTTCTTGCGTTCGATGATGCCTTCGACGATCTGATCGATTTCCTTGTGCAGCAAGGGCTCGCCGCCGGGGATGGAGACCACCGGCGCACCGCACTCGTCCACCGCGTCGAGGCATTCGCGCAAGCTGAGACGCCGGTTGAGAATGTCGTCTTCATAGTCGATTTTGCCGCAGCCGGGGCAGGCAAGATTGCAACGGAACAGGGGTTCCAACATCAACACAAGGGGATACTTCTTCACCCCCTGCAGGCGTTTTTTTACGACGTAACCGCCGACGCGGATTTGTTGGATCAATGGAACGGCCAAGGAAACCTCTGTCGTATCTGCGGGCTACTCTTAAGCCCGCTTGCGATTACCGCTATGGGTTTGAGTCAACTGCGGGGGCAGCTTGAACTGTACCCGCTCCTCGACTCCGGCAAATTCTTCGAAGGCGACGGCGCCAAGGTCGCCCAGTCGCCTGATCAACTCCTCGACCAATTCCTCGGGCGCCGAGGCGCCGGCAGTCAGGCCCACCGTGCGGACGCCGTCGAGCCACGACGGGTCCAGACCATCGGCGTCATCGACGAGGTAACTGGGTATTCCCATCTGCGAGCCGATCTCTCGTAGGCGATTGGAGTTGGAACTGTTGCGCGCCCCCACAACGAGCAGGAGATCGACCTCGGCGGCCAACTGGCGCACCGCTTGCTGTCGATTTTGGGTGGCGTAGCAAATGTCCTTGACGTCGGGTCCGACGATGCCCGGAAAGCGTTTCTTCAACGCCTCGATCACGTCGCGGGTATCGTCGACGCTCAGCGTCGTCTGCGTCACATAGGCCAGCTTGTCCGGGTCGCGCACCGTCAGACGGGCCACGTCGTCCGCATTGGTGACCAAAAGGACGCCGCCCGGGATACGGCCCTGGGTGCCCTCGACCTCCGGATGGCCGGCGTGACCGATGAGGATGATCTGGCGATCCTTGCGTTCGTGGTGCTGTCCTTCCTTGTGGACCTTGGAGACGAGGGGACAGGTCGCGTCGATGACCGGCAAATTACGTTTCGTGGCCTCGTCCTCCACCGCTTGCGAGACACCGTGGGCGCTGAATATGGTGACGGCGTCATCGGGGACCTCGTTCAATTCCTCTACAAAGACCGCGCCCTTGGCGCGCAGAGATTCGACGACGCGCTTGTTGTGGACGATCTCATGGCGGACGTAGACCGGCGGCCCGTAAAGATCGAGGGCGCGCTCGACAATTTCGATCGCCCGTTCCACGCCGGCGCAAAAGCCGCGCGGCTTGGCCAGTATTACCCGCAAGTCCATCTGTTCCCGTTCGCCCATGTTGCGCTTCCTTGCCAGCCGTCCGTCGGCCAAGAGTAAGGGACTTTCGAGAGATTGGGAAAGGAAAGGTATCCGCAAGGTCTCTTGGCCGGGGCCTAGCGCGCCTTCAAGAGAACATAATAATCCCGGCCGACGGCCTATTTCGCCCCCAAAATCTTCGGGGTTTTTCCGCGGCCACCCGCCCAGGGCAGTCCTTTTCGGCCGTTGTCGGGCAGGCGGCACAGAAGGCCCTCTTCGATCATCCATCCGACGGCGTCGGCGAGGGCTTGGCGGATGGGGCGTTGGGGCAGGCCAAGTTCGCGGACCGCCTTGGCGGAATCGAAGATCATGGGCTTCCGCGCCAGACGCACGCCCGCCAGAGGGGCCACGGGGGGGCGCCCGCTGACGTGGTCCGCGATGAACTCCGAAGCCGCGCTGAAGGCAAACGCCATCCAATACGGGATGCTGATCCCGGGCATGGTTAGGCCGGTGATCTCCTCGAGCATGGCCAGAACGTCCCTGAGGCGGAGGTTTTCGCCGCCGAGCACGTAGAGTTCGCCCGGTCGGCCTCGTTCGGCCGCCAGAATATGACCGAACGCCGCATCGCGGACGTCGATCATGTTGAACTGGCAATCCAGGAAGGCCGGGGTTCGTCCATCAAGGAAGACCTGAAGCATACGCGTCGGGGGTGTGAGAAACCGGTCTCCGGGCCCCACGGGCAGGGTCGGGTTGACAATGACCAGCGGCATGTTCCGCGCCGCTGCCTTCAACGCCTCTTCCTGGGCCAAGAACTTGGACCGGCAATAGGGGCCGGGCATGTCGTTCACCGTCGGCGCCGGTTCGGTCGCGCGTGATGCGGCCGGGTGCCGGCGCTCGATGATGGATTCGGTGGAGCAGTAAACGATCCGTTCCAGGCCGGCCGCCTCGGCCTGGGCAAGGACCGTTCGGGTGCCTTGCACATTGACCTCTTCGAACTCTTCCTTGCGGGCACTCCACAGGTTGGGGTTGGCGGCTAGGTGATAAAGCCGGTCCACCTTGTTCAGGGCGCGCCCCACGATATCGGAGTCCAGAATCGAGCCCCGGAACACCTCCACCTCGGGTCCCAAGAAGGTGCTGTCGGCAATGTCGAGGACGCGGACTCGTTCACCTCGCTCCAGTAACTGCTGGACCAGATGCTGGCCGATGAAACCGGCCCCGCCCGTGACGAGAGACATCCTTTGCGCCATCGGCTTTCGTGCCCCTGCTACACATTAATTTTTAGGCCCGCGCCCGACGAGTGACAAGCATTTTCCCCGTGCTATATATTCATGCCATCTTGGTGGTTTCCATTGATCTTCGCCGTGTGTCGCGGGTCGGTTCGGTCGTTAAGGACATTTCGCCGCCGCGTTGCCGGCGTCTCCTTGGGAAAAAGCGGATTGGCGGGCAATGTCGATACTGGTTACGGGAGCAACGGGTTTCGTCGGCGCGGCGGTGGCGAGACGCCTCGTCGGTCGGGGCTTCGAGGTGCGCGTCCTGGTGCGTCCGAACAGCGACCGGAGCAACATAGAAGGGCTCGACGTTGATGTGACAACCGGCGATTTGGCCGATCGCGTGTCCCTAAAAAATGCCGCCAAGGGATGCGCCGCCTTGTTCCACGTCGCCGCCGATTACCGCCTGTGGACGCGTGATCCTCAGGCGATGTTCAAGACCAACGTCGACGGTACCCGCAACGTCCTCAAAGCCGCCGCCGAGGCCGGGGCGACGCGCATCGTCTACACCAGCAGCGTGGCGGTGCTTGGCCTGAGAGACGTGGGCGAACCGGCGGACGAGGAAACACCGGTCACGTTTGCCGACATGATCGGACCCTACAAGCAGTCAAAGTTCCAGGCCGAAGAGGACGTCCGCCGTCTGGTCGCCGAGGAGGGCCTGCCCGTCGTCATCGTCAATCCCTCCATGCCGGCGGGGCCCGGCGACGTCAAGCCGACGCCGACCGGGCGCATGATCGTCGAGGCCGCCTCGGGCCGGGTGCCGGCCTATGTCGACAGCGGCCTCAACGTCGTCCACGTCGACGATGTGGCAACCGGCCATCTGCTGGCCTTCGAACGGGGCGAGATCGGAGAGCGCTATGTGCTGGGCGGCGATGACATGAGTCTGAGAGAAATTCTCAACGCCGTCACCGCCGCCGCCGGCCGCCGGCCGCCGCGCCTTCGCGTGCCCCACGGCCTGGTCCTTCCCGTCGCCTACGCGGCGGACGCCTGGAGCCGAGTGAGCGGCGGCGGGGAACCGTTCGTGAGCGTCGACGGGGTGCGCATGGCGCGTAAAAGGATGTTCTTCTCCAGCGCCAAGGCGCGACGGGTCCTGGGCTACGATCCGGGACCGGCGCGGGTCGCTCTCGGCGACGCCGTCGCCTGGTTCCGCGACAACGGATACCTTTCCTAGACCGCCCCTCGAACGCCGGCAGGCTTTCGCGATAGGGCCGATTGGGGTAAAACACGGCTCTCGGGGGCAAGGCAAATCTTCCCAACGCGGCAAGAGGGTACAAGATGAAAGCGATCATGCTGGCGGCGGGCGTTGGACGCCGCCTTTATGGCGATGAAGGAGATCAGCCGTCGAAGGCGCTGCTCCCGTTCGGCGGCAAGACCCTGCTGCGGCGCCATATCGAGGTCCTGCGCCCGAATGGCGTCGAGGAATTGACGATCGTGGTCGGTTATCGCAAGGAAGAGGTTGTGGCCGAGGCGCTATCGGTGGCCGGGGCGGATTTCGTCGACGCCGTCGAAAACCCGGACTTTCGCGGCGGGCCGATCGTCTCGCTGTGGTGCGCCCGCGAAGTTCTGAGGAGCGGCGCGGCCATCCTCTTCATGGACGCTGATGTCCTCTATCACCCCATGCTGTTGGAGCGCCTAATCGGTTCGCGCCATGAAAACTGCTTCCTCCTCGACCGCGACATCGAACCGGGCGAGGACCCGGTGCGCCTTTGTATCCGCGACGCCTCGCCGGTGGATTTCGGAAAGGTGGTAGAGGGCGACTTCGACATGATCGGCGAGTGGCCAGGTTTCCTGCGCCTGTCGCCCCGCGTCGCGGCACGCGTCGCAGACGCCACCGAAACCTATATCGAACGCGGCGAGATCGGGGTGACCTATGAAGAAGCCGTGCGCGACGTGTTGGTGGACGAGCCACCCGGCACTTTTGGATACGAAGACATCACGGGCATCCCGTGGATCGAGATCGACTTCCCGAGCGATCTGTTGCGCGCCGAAAAGCAGATCCTGCCCCGTATCCTGGCCCGCCCCGCCCCGGCGCGCGGTCAAGGGTTCGCTTAAGGAATCGGGTCCCGGGTGTCCTCTCCCGACGTGCCGGTGGGGCAGCGACGATGAGCCACAACACATGGATACACCGCGGCGTTCGGGTCTTGGTTAGGCCCCTGGCCGCAACCCCGGTGACGCCGAACCACTTGACCGGCTTGCGGCTGCTGAGTGGATTGGGCGCCGCCGCTGCCTTCGCCGTCGGCGGCTCGCCATGGCACTATTACGGCGCCGGCCTTTTCGTCGTCTCCATGCTTCTCGACCGCGCCGACGGCGAGCTGGCGCGCCTTGGCGGCAAGACGACACCCTGGGGCCACAACTTCGATTTGCTGTCCGACTTGTTGTCGGAGACCCTGGTCTTCATCGGTCTTGGCATCGGCCTGCGCCACGGCATTCTCGGGGTGTGGGCCATTCCCATGGGGCTAGTCGCCGGGCTTGCCGTGGCGCTTACTTTCTGGTTGTTCCTGCGGGCCGGGCCGCAGGCCGGCGCAAGCCAACCCGCGCCCGGGTTCGATCCCGACGATGCCCTGGTCATCGTGCCCGTGGCCGTGGTGTTCGGCGCCAGCGTGCCGCTGCTCATCGCCGCCGCCCTGGGCGCGCCGGCCTTCGCCGCCTATTCCTATTGGCGCCTGCGGGCCGACCTGAAAGGGTAGGGCGATGGCTTGCCCGGTTGTTTGGTTGCGACTAGGCTAATCGTCAAGGGCCCCGTGAACGTAAAAATGTGGGGCGACGCAAAATGTATTCGGGGAGGCGTCATGAAGCTTGATCCGGTCACGCTCGAGATCCTCAACAACAAGGTCGTCGCCATCGCCGACGAGATGTTCTACGGCCTCAAGCACGCCTCGCGGTCGATCTACGTCAAGGAGGCGGACGACTTCGACGTGGCGCTTCTGAATGTTGCCGGCGACCTGTTCGTCCATCCCTCGGTGTCGACCATGAACTTCCTCATCGATACCGATTTCAGGCCGACCATCGCGGCGGTACCCGACGTGGAAGAGGGCGACGTCATCATCACCAACGACCCCTACACGTCCGGCGCGCTTTCCACCCACCTGCCCGACATCCACATGATCCGGCCCTATTTCCACCGCGGCCGTATCGTCGCCTACGGCTGGTGCTTCGTCCACTGCACCGACATCGGCGGCGTCGTGCCGTCGTCGATCGCGCCCAGCCTTAGCGAGATCTTCCAGGAAGGCCTGCGCATCCCGCCGATGAAGTTCCTCAAGCGGGGCAAGTTGAACGACGACCTGATGGCGCTCATCATGGCCAACAACCGCGAACCCGAGGTCAATCGAGGCGACATCAAGGCCATGCTGGGAACGCTGGAGACCGGCGAGGGCCGGGTCCGCGAGCTCATCGCCCGACACGGGCTGCGGACCTTTCTGGACGCTCAGACGGACCTTCAGGATTACACGGCGGCCAAGGCGCGCGAAGTGCTCAGGCGCATCCCCGATGGGGTTTACGAATTCTGGGATTATATGGACGACGACAAGGTGACCCGTATTCCGCTCCGCGTCCGGGTCAAGCTGACGGTCAAGGACGGCCGCATGAAAATCGATCTCACCGGTACCGATCCTCAGGTACGGGCCGCCTATAACGTGCCGACCAACGGCAAGCGCAACTATTGGATCAGCCTTAGGGTGACCAACTTCTTGACGACCAACGACCAGACCATGTCCAAGAATATCGGTCTTTACCGATCCATCGAGGCCGTCGTCCCGCCGGGGATTTTGATGAACGCCGAGTTCCCCGACGCCTGCGGCGTGCGTTCGAACCCGCCGCTCAGGATCAGCGGCGCCATCAACGGCGCCCTCCTCAAGGCCGGGTCCGATTTCCTGCCGGCGCCCAGCGACGGCAGCACCATGCCCTTGGCGCTGTCGGAATTCGAAGCGGCGGGTGACCAGCGCCGGGTGGCGGTGATCGAGCCCATGCGCGGCGGCATGGGCGCGATGAAGGGCCAGGACGGCGTTGATGCCCGCGACACCAGCCTCAACAACATGCGCAACCATCCCGTCGAAACGGTGGAGAACGATATGGGACTGGTCGTTTGCCGCTATGACGTGCGCATCGATTCAGGCGGCCCCGGCAAGTGGCGGGGCGGCGTCGGCCAGATCCTTGAATTCGAGGTCCTGCGTGACGGCGGCAGGGTGCTGTCACGCGGCATGGAGAGGCTGCGCTTCCCGGCCTATGGCGTCGGCGGCGGCAAGCCGGGTGCGAAAATGCGCTCCATTCTCAACATAGGCCGCGCGGACGAAAAGGAACTGACCAAGTTCGACCAGTTGGAGGTCAATGCCGGCGATACCGTCACTTTCTTGATGGGCGGTGGCGGCGGCTATGGCGATCCCTTTGAACGCGATCCGGAACGGGTGCGAAGCGACGTAGAGATGGGTTTTGTCAGCCGCGAAGCGGCGCGCAGCGATTACGGTGTCGTGATCGGCAACGGCGGTGGCCTCGACGGCACGGCGACGAAGAGGCTTAGGGCGCGCCGGGCCAAGGATAACATCCACACCGATTTTGACTTTGGCCCCGAGCGCGAGGCTTGGGAGCGGGTATTCGACGACAAGACCATGTGGGAGCTCAACCGCCGACTGTTCGATCTTCCAAAATCGGCGCGCCAGGACAAGCGGCGCTGGATCATCGAACAGGCGGTGCCGGACCTGCCGATCGCCGGCGCGGGCTCGCTAACCGACGTTCTCGCCGATGCGGACGCGGCGCGTCGGCGCCTTAAACACGCCATGGTTCAGGCCTTTGGTTCGGAGGAAACATCATGAAGCTCGATCCGGTTACTCTTGAAATCCTCAACAACAAAATTGTGGCGATCGCCGAGGAGATGTATTTCGGCCTCAAGCGTGCGTCACGCTCGATCTACGTCAAGGAGGCCGACGATTTCGACGTGGCGCTTTTGGATACGGCCGGCGATCTGTTCGGCCATGCCGCCTCGGCGACGATGAACTTTCTCATCGACACCCCATTCGCGGGAACCATCAAGGCGGTTCCCGACCTCGAACGCGGTGACGTCATCATTACCAACGATCCCTATACGTCCCACGGTCTGTCCACCCACCTGCCGGACATTCACCTGATCCGGCCCTATTTCCACGGCAAGCGGATCGTTGCCTACGGTTGGTGCTTCGTTCATTCGACCGACATGGGCGGCTCCGTGCCCAGCTCGATCGCGCCGTCGCTCAGTGAGATTTTTCAAGAAGGCCTGCGCATCCCACCGATGAAGTTTGTCAAGCGCGGCAAGATGAACGACGACCTGCTGGGCATCCTCATGGCCAACAACCGCGAGCCCGAGGTCAACATGGGCGACATCCGGGCCATGTTGGGATCCTTGGAGACCGGTGAAACCCGGGTCCGGGAAGTCATCGAACGCCACGGCGTGCAAACGTTCCTCGACGCGCAGACCGACCTTCAGGACTACACGGCCAAGAAAGCGCGCGACGTCCTGCGCCTTATCCCCGACGGGACCTATGAGTTCTGGGACTTCATGGACGACGACCGGGTGACCCGTATTCCGCTTCGCGTGCGCGTAAAAATGACCGTCAAGGACGGCAAGCTCGAGCTCGATCTTAGCGGCACCGACCCCCAAGTGCGCGCCGCCTACAACGTGCCGACAAACGGCAAGCGCAACTACTGGATCACCATCCGGTTGACCAACTTCCTCACCACCTATGACCTCAGCATGGCCAAGAACGCCGGCCTTTACCGCACGGTCCGGGCCATCGTTCCGCAAGGCATCCTCATGAACGCCGAGTTCCCCGATGCCTGCGGCGTCCGATCGAGCCCCTCGCTCAGGGTCAGCGGCTGCATCAACGGCGCCCTCCTCAAGGCCAATCCCGAGCTCATGCCGGCGCCCAGCGGCGGCAACAGCATGCCCTTTGCTCTTGCCGAATATGACTCCCTCGGCATCAAGCGCTCGGTCCAGGTGATCGAACCCATGCGCGGCGGCATGGGCGCCATGAAGGGCCAGGACGGCGTCGATGGCCGCGATACCAGCCTCAACAACATGCGCAACCACCCCGTCGAGGCGGTGGAGAACGACATGGGCATCATCTTCCGCAACTACGACATACGGCCCGATTCGGGCGGGCCGGGTAAATGGCGGGGCGGCATCGGCCAGGTTATTACCGTCGAGGTTCTGCGCGATGGCGGCAGTTTTCTGTCACGCGGCATGGAGCGCCTGCGCTTCCCGCCCTATGGCGTCCTTGGCGGTAAGCCGGGCGACGGCATGCGCGCAATCCTCAACCTGGGGCGCGCCGACGAGAAAAAACTGACCAAGTTCGATCAGTTGCCGGTCAATGCCGGCGATACCCTCACCTTCATGATGGCGGGCGGCGGCGGTTACGGCGATCCCTTCGAGCGTGACCCCGAAATGGTGCGGAACGACGTCGAGTCGGGATTTGTCAGCCGGGAGGGCGCACGCCGCGACTATGGCGTGGTTATCGGCGAAGACGAAGCCGTTGACGAGGCGGCGACGGCGAAGCTGCGCGCCAGCAGGGTCAAGGACAACATCCGCGCCGATTTCGATTTCGGCCCCGAGCGCGAGGCCTGGGAAGCGGTCTTCGACGACGCCGTCATGAGCGAGCTCAACCGCCGTCTTCTCGAACTTCCCAAATCGATCCGCCAGGACAAGCGGCGCTGGATCATCGAACAGACGGTGCCTGATCTTCCGCGCGCCGGGGCGGGCTTGCTGGTCGATGTACTCTCCGACGCGGACGCGGCGCGCCGACGCCTCAAGCAGGCCATGGCCCGGGCATTCGACACCGGGGCGCCCCCCTAACCAGCCGGGATCATCGGCAACCGGAGACGCGGCGGCGCGTGCGCGCCAGCAGCCACAGACTCCACAGGCAATAAACGACGGCGCCGATGCCGGCGGCGACAAAAAACGGGGTCAGGAAGCCGAGCCAGGTGATCGGCGCCAGAAGGTAGATGCCGTCTTCCAACTCAAAGCCGGCGTACCCGGGGTACCCAATGGCGTCGTTCTCGCCGCCGATGCCCGTTTCCTGGGCCTTTGCCTTGTCGATGCCCAGGTTCAGGCCCATCGACAGAAGGGCCGAGGCGCTTCCCGCCAGGCCAAGGAGCAAGGCCCACGGGCCGAGAGGGCCGGCGGCCAATCCAATGCCGATACCAAGAAAGAGGGCGGCGTAACTCACCGCCCCGGCGACGTAATCATAGTAGTAGCCGAAGCGCGACGCGACGCCCTTGAGGCGCGCCAGTTCGCCGTCGAAATGATCGAGAAAGCGGGCGAGGACGAAAAGCCCCGCCGCCCATCCGGCCAGGGTCGGATCGCCGGCGGCGAACAGGCCGGCCGAGGCAAGGGCAAGCACCAGTGTCAGCGTCGTCAACTGATTGGGAGTGACCGGCGTCAGCGCCAACGGTTTGACAAGAATGCGCGCCGCGCGCTGGTCCCAGGGGGGCTGATCCATGGCCCGGGCACGGTGTTGCAGGGACCGGCGGATGTCAAGGGCGGGCCGCTATCATTCTTGTTTCAAACGCTTCTTCGGGGCTATAAGCGGCGCCATCAGATGAACGGGTCCCTGCCTTGAAAAAAGCCGCCGATGCTTACCGCCGAAACCTGGCCGCCTGGGTGGCCGGGGTTTGCCGATACGCCCGGGCCACCGTTCTTATGGCGATTTGCGCGACGGCGGCCGCGATGTATGGCGTGGCGACCCAGCTTACGATCAATACCGATACCGAGGACATGCTGTCGGCGGACCTGGCCTTCCGCCGCGATTCCAACGCCCTCAGCGCCGCTTTTCCGCAGCTATCGGACAACATCGTGGTGGTCATCGACGGCGCCACGCCTGATCTCGCGGACGAGGCGGCGATGGCGTTGGCGCGACGCCTGCGCGAAAAGCCGCAAGTGTTCGGCACCGTCTTCGACCCTCCCAGCGAGCCTTTCTTCCGCGCCAACGGCCTTTTGTATATGGACGTCGAGGAACTTTCCGATCTGGCCGATCGCTTGGCCGAGGCGCAGCCCTTCTTGGGCACCCTGTGGCGCGACGCGAGCCTGCGGGGCTTGGCCGACATGCTGGGCCTGGTCGTCGACGAGGTCACGAAAGAAAAGGCGGCCGCGCCTTTCGATATGGCCCGTGTCCTCAATGCCATCGCCGAGGTGGCGGAAAGACAAGCGGCGGGACGGTTCGGTCTGTTGTCGTGGGAACTTCTGATGGGCAATGCCGACGACGACGCGGACGCAAGACGCCGCCTGATCGTCATCCAACCGGCCCTCGATTTTGCCTCCCTGGCGCCGGCCGAGCGGGCCATGGAGGTTCTGAGGGAAATCGCCCGCGACCTGGACCTCGATTCCGAACACGGGGTGAGGGTTCGCCTGACCGGCTCGGCCGCCCTGGCCCAAGAGGAACTGGCCAGCGTTGGCCAGGGGATGGGGCTGGCCGCCGCCCTTTCGTTGACCCTGGTCGCCGTACTTCTGGTGGCTGGCCTCGGTTCGCCGCGCCTTGCCGGGGCTACCGTCGCAACGCTCCTCATGGGGCTGTCGTGGACCGCGGCCTTTGCTTTGATGGCCATCGGATCGCTCAACCTGATATCGGTCGCCTTCGCCGTCCTGTTTATCGGTCTGAGCGTCGATTTCGGCATACACTTCGGCCTGCGCTACCGCGAAGCAGTCGATGGCGGTGCCCGCCATGAGATGGCGCTGGAACGCGCGGCGTCGGGCGTCGGCGGCGCGCTGACGCTTTCGGCGGTGGCCGCCGCCATCGGTTTTTTCTCGTTCCTGCCGACCGATTACCGGGGTCTCGCCGAACTGGGGCTGATTGCCGGCGTCGGCATGTTCATCGCCCTCTTCGCCAACGTCACCGTGCTGCCCGCCCTGCTGACCCTGAGGCCTCTTTCGCCTCAGCCCGCGCGCCGGGCGTTGATGCACTCAGGGGTTGGCGGCCGGCCGTGCCGGGCCATCGCCTGGGGGGCGTTGGCCCTTGGGTTGGCGGCCGCGTTCGTGGTGCCGGCGGCCCGTTTCGACTTCGATCCCCTGAACCTGAAGGACCCGGACACGGAGTCGGTCGCCACCCTTTTTGATCTGATGGAGCGTAGCCGCACGTCGCCTTATTCAATCACCGTTCTGGCACCCAACCTGGATGACGCCGCCGCCTTGGCGCGGCGCCTGTCGGCCCTCGACGAGGTGGAGAGCACGTCGACGCTCCTTGACTACGTGCCCAAAAACCAACAAGAGAAGCTGGCCGTCATTGAAGACATGGCGCTGTTCCTGGCCCCCGCTTTCGCCGCCGCGCCGGTCGAAACCTCCATCGACGCGGCGACGCGCCTCACCGCCGTCACGGCGTTGCGGGACGATCTCGACCGTCTGGCCCGGGCCGCCGAGGGCGCGCCTCTCAAGGACGCCGCCGGACGGTTGTCGAAGGCCCTGGCGCCACTGATCGGCGGCGGCACGTCCGCGCCCGGCGTCCTTGAGGGGCTGGAGAGGCGGTTGATGACGCTTCTTCCCGGTCGCTTGCGGGCCCTAAGTGAATCCCTCAACGCCGGCCCGGTGACCCTTGACGATCTGCCCGATGACTTGCGCCGCCGCCAGGTGGCGGCGGACGGGCGGGCGAGAGTCGCGGTTTATCCCAGGGAAAACCTTCACCAGCACCAGGCGTTGCGCCGCTTCGTCGCGGCCGTGCGCACCGTCGCCCCGCATGCCACCGGATCACCGGTGGTTATCCTGGAGGCCGGCAACACGGTGGTTGGCGCCTTCCGTGACGCCGCCGTTATGGCCATTATTGCCATCGCCGTGCTGCTTGCGGTTTTGTTGCGCCGGCCGGGCGAGGTGGCCCTGGTATTCGCGCCCTTGGTCCTGGCGGCGCTGCTGACCGTTGCCGCCTCGGTGCTTTTCGGGTTGCCGTTCAACTACGCCAACGTCATCGTCTTGCCGCTTCTGTTCGGGTTGGGGGTGGCCAACGGCATCCATCTGGTGCTGCGCCGGCGCGACGAAGGCGGCATCGACCGGGTCATGGCGAGTTCCACGCCGCGCGCCGTGGTGTTCAGCGCTTTGACCACCATCGGTTCGTTCGCTAGCATCGCGCTGTCGTCCCACCCGGGAACCGCCAGCATGGGCATGCTTCTGACCATTGCCATTACCTTGACCTTGGCTTGCACGCTGATCGTTCTGCCGGTGCTGATGGCATTGGACGAGGAAAAGAGGGAAGGGATGCGGGCCCCATGACCGCCGCCCGGCACACCCCTCTTTTTCCCTTGGTCCGCCATCTCTCCCAGCGCGTCACTCCGTTGTTGGTCCGGCTGCCGATCTCGGCCAATCATGTTACCGCGGCGTCCATCGTCGCCGGCGGGGCCTGTGGCTGGGCGATGATGCAAGGCACCCGCGCCGGGGCCTTGTGGGGCGCGGTCTTCCTGCTTGCCGCCTACATATTCGACAATTGCGACGGCGAGATCGCCCGCATCAAGAACCAAAGCTCCGAGTTCGGCCGGCGTTTCGACAACATCGCGGACTGGCTTGTGCATCTGATCTTTTTTCCAGCCCTCGGGGTCGGCGTCTACCGGGCCAGCGGCGAGGTACTGTGGCTGTGGCTGGGCGCGGCGGCGGCATTGGGGACGTCGATCAACACGCTTGTCGGATTCCTCATCGAACGGCGGCGCAAGAAGGCGGGCAGCGACGGCGCGGCGGATAAAGGGGTGCGCCAACCCGAGGGCGCCAAGGAATGGGCTATTTTCGTCTTTCGCGAACTGTTCCGCGCCGATTTCTGCTTTATCGTTCTGATCCTGGCGCTTGTTGATCTGACATGGCTTTTGCTTCCCGCCGGCGCCGTCGGGGCCCAGGTATACTGGGCCACCCAAATGGTTAAGGGCGCCGACGAGTTTCACGTTTAGACGGCGCCGGCTTTATCGTGTGAAGGAGGCTGGGTGCGAATACTCAAGACCCTTTACGTTCTGATCGGCGTGGTCCTTCTGGTCGTCGTTCTGTCGGAGATCGATCTCGCCGAGGTGTGGCGGCGGGCCAGCCAAATCGGCTGGGGTCTGGCCGTCGTGCTCGCCCTCTACCTTGGTGCCTTCGTCATCGACACCTTCACCTGGCAGATGGCTCTCGTTTCCATTCCCCTGACCGCGTCCTGGCTTTATCGCTTTTGGAAGGTGCGCATGGTCGGCGAGGTCTTCAACAGCGTCATGCCGGCGGCCGGCATGGGCGGCGAGCCGGTCAAGGCGGTGTTGTTGAAGCGCTACTATGGCATCGGGTATGGACCGGCGACCGTGTCCCTGATCCTGGCCAAGACCATCAACATGGTCGCCCTGGTGGTATTTCTGGCCATCGGTTTCCTCCTGATGCTGGGCTCGGAAGCGCTGTCGGCGAACCACAAGACGCTTGCAGGGTTGGGGTTGGCGGCATTCTTCGTCGGAACGGCGCTTTTTTTCGCCGTTCAGCGTTTGCGGGCCTCAAGCCTGGCCGGCACCTGGATCAGCCGCTGGAATTTCGCCCGGCGTATCGAGGCGGGGCTGCACCATATCCAGGACATGGACGAACGCCTGGTCGGTTTCTATACCCGCCACCGGGGGCGCTTCGCCGTCGCGGTGGCGCTGGCCTTTGTCAACTGGCTGATCGGAATAGCGGAAATCTATTACACGATGATTTTCCTTGGACATCCCCTTAGCCTGGCCGAGGCCTGGATTATCGAGGCGGTGGCCCAATTGGTGCGCGCCGGGACCTTCTTCATCCCGGCCAGCATCGGCGCCCAGGAAGGCGCCTTTTTGCTTGTCTACACGGCGATTACGGGCTCGCCGGCCCTCGGGATCGTGGTCGCCCTGGTGCGCCGCCTGCGCGAGGTCCTGTGGATCGGATGGGGGGTGGCCTTGGGGTCGCTCTTTTCCTTCAAGGCGGCTCATTCTACTGACTGAGCAATTCGTCCGCCTTGGCATTGAGGACGGCGATCAGCCCTTCGACGCCACCCTTCTTGAGGATGCTCCGGTACTCCGAGCGGCGCACGGCAAGTTCGCTGATCCCCGTATCCAAAAGCACGTCGACGATGCCCCAAAGGCCGTCGATCCGCTTCACCACATAGGTCAGGGGCACCGGCTGGTCGCCGGGACTGAGAATACGCGTATCCACGAGACGGGTGGCGCGCGGGCCGGGGCGCTCGCCCGTGGTCTCGAAACTCTGCCCCGAATAGCCGTCGAAGCGCGAAGCGTAAGTGGCGACGCTAAGGCGGGCAAAGGCGGCGGCCAGGTCGTCTCTCTGGGCCGTATCGACCTTTTTCCATACCGCGCCCGAGGTGACGCGCGCCATCAGGGTCAAGTGAAAGGAACGTTCGATTTCGGGCGACAGGCGCTGGAAGCGGCCCTTCACCCCCAGGGCGTCGGCTTCCTTCATCACCGAAAGCAAGGCCCCGTGCAGGCGCGTCACGACCGCCGCCGCGTCGTCGACACCGGCTTGGACCGATGAAACAAGGAAGAGAACGAAGAAGGCCGTGGTGACGGTGAGGGAACGGGTCATGATGTTACCGGAGAGCCAAATCATTGGGCCGCTATGGGGAAATGAGTTGATCGGCCTTGGCGTTCAAGGCTCTGATCAATCCTTCGATGCCTCTCTTTTTCAAGATAAGACGGTACTCGGACTGGCGCACGGCCAGTTCGCTGATGCCGGCGTCCACCACCACGTCGATAAGGTCCCACCCGCCGGCGGAGCGCTTGGCGACGTAGGTAAGGGCCACGTCCGAACCGTCGGGGTCGACGATCCGGGTCTTGACTAAATGGACGTCTTGACGTCCGGGCCCTTCGCCGATGGTCTCGAAGCGTTCGCCGGAATAACCGGTTATGAAGGTGGCAAGGGTCGAGACGCTCATGCGTTTGAAAGCGGAGGCCAGCCTTGTGCGCTGATCGGCGGTCGTCTGGTTCCAGTAAGATCCGATGGCGATTCGCATCATCAAAGGCAGATCGAACGCCCGCTCGATGGCCGGCGCCAATCGTGTGTAGCGTCCCTTCAATCCCAGGGCTTCGGCTTCCTTCATAACCGAAAGCAGACTGGCCTGGAACTCTTCGACGATCTGACGCGGCGTTTCCTGGCCCCCCCGCGCGGTCGGGGCGGAAGAGATAAACAGCAATAATATCAATAATTTAAGAAAAATTGATCGACGCCTCATCGATTCCCCCGGGTGCCGTGGCAAACTTGGCCGGACCATAAAGGGTGGTAATCGGTCTGACAACGGCTTGCACGGCATCCTTATGCGATCGTTCGCCGGCGAAACCATCCCGCCAAAACATGGTTGCGAGTCAAGCGAAGTTCACTTACAAACAATACAAGGGCTTGCGTTGAGGCAAGCAGGTTGGTTGGCGATGCGTCCCTTGACCTTGATGGAGACGCGAGCATGGAGGCACGACGCATGCGAAGTCTGTTGAGGATTTTGTCCTCATGGTGCGCCATCGGCGCCATCTTGGCGGTGACGGCCACCGGTGTGATCGCCGCCCCCGCCGAGAAGTCGTGGCCGGTCGAACTGGCGCAGGCGAGCGCAGCGGAGGAAGACGTCAACGACCCCCTTGAGGGTTTGAACCGTGTGATCTTCGAATTAAACGAATTTTTTCAGGCCATGTTCCTGCGCCCGGCCAGCGAATTCTATGTGGGCTTCATGCCGCCGCCCATGCGTGAAGCCGTGTCCAACGTATTGGATAATCTGAGGACCCCGGTCATCTTGGTCAACGATTTGCTGCAGGGCGAGGGGGAGCGTGCCTGGCAGACCACCCAGAGGTTTGTCGTCAACTCGACCTGGGGCGTCGCCGGCATCGTCGACCGCGCCGAGGAGATGGGAATTCCCAAGCACAACGAGGACTTCGGACAAACCCTGGCGGTATGGGGCGTGGGCGAGGGATTTTATCTGGTCCTTCCATTGTTCGGTCCTTCGAACCCCAGGGACGGCATTGGCAAACACCTCGTCGACGGCTACTTCGACCCCATCGATCAGTGGCTCGAAAATTCCAACCGTGAATCAGGGGTCTGGGCCCGCACCGCGGTGGGCGGCGTGGAAACCTACTCGGGCGTGGCCGATGAACTGGCCCAGATCAAGAAGACCTCGATCGACTACTATGCCGCCGTGCGCAGCATGTATCGCCAGAAGCGGAAAGCCGATATCCGTAATGGCGAGGAAAGCGATATGCCGCCCATACCCGACATTAATTACGAGCTATCGACGACGCCTTCTCAATAGGCTGATTGGGACGGGACAGGGGGAGCCGATTACTCCCTCCTTGACCGACATATCTATTTCTTAAGATTACCCCACAAGTGTCTGGAATCATGGGGCTTATATCGAAGCGCCTTGACTTTGCGTCAAACTTGGTTAATAATTCACCTTGATCGGTGCCCCGAGGGGGCCGATTGGATACGGACCCGGCCCAGGCGGGTCGGGTGGCATATCGCTTCAACAGGAGGATATGATCGATGCACGGACAACGTTCATCTCCCGACTAGGTGCGGATGATTCGTTGGCGGAGGTTAAGACGAGCCGCCGGCGTGATCGTCCGGACATAGATTAGCCACCATTCGAACTTAAGACAGGTCTTGCCCGCGCTTTTCACTGCGGCTTTTGCGGTCGGGCGGCTGGGCCCGAGAATAGAGGGAGATCACGACCCATGACGACATTGGCACTACCGACCGTTCCGATGGAAGGCGGCTTGGCGCAATACTTTCGCGAGGCCTGGCGCTTTCCGATTCTGGGGGCGGAAGAAGAATACATGCTGGCCAAGCGGTGGCGCGAGCACGACGACGTCGAAGCCGCCCATGCCCTGGTCACCAGCCATCTGCGCCTGGTCGCCAAGATCGCCACGAAATACCGCGGCTACGGTCTTCCCGTCGCCGACCTGGTATCCGAGGGCAACATCGGCCTGATGAAAGCCGTACGCAAGTTCGAGCCCGACCTCGGGTTTCGCCTTTCCACCTACGCCATCTGGTGGATCAAGGCGGCGATCACCGAATATGTCTTGCGTTCCTGGTCGTTGGTCAAGATGGGAACCGTCGCGGCCCAGAAGAAGCTCTTCTTCAGCCTGCGCCGCATCAAGGGCCAAATGAAAATTATGGACAACGGGGATCTGGACGCCGAGGAGGCGACCCGGCTGGCCGAGGCGCTCGACGTGTCCGAAAGCGAAGTCGTCGCCATGAATGCCCGCATGTCGTCGCGCGACCTGTCGCTCAACGCGCCGGTGACCAAGGACGGGGACACGACCGAGTTCCTCGACACCTTGGTCGACGAAGGCCCTTCGCCGGAGGCCCTGGTCGCCGAGGAAGAGGAGCGGACCCAGCGCCGGAGCCTGCTTGAGCGGGCCTTGGCGACCTTGCCCGAGCGCGAGCGCCACATCCTTGTCGAGCGGCGGCTCAAGGACAATCCCAGTACCTTGGAGGTCCTGGGAGAGGTTTATGGCATCAGCCGCGAGAGGGTGCGTCAACTCGAGGTTCGGGCCTTCGAAAAGCTGAAGCGCGAGATGGAAACCGACGGAGCGGCGGCATAAAAGGCAAAAATCAAGGTCGGTGCCGGTGCGTCGTTCACGAGGGCCCCGGTCAGCGGGGTCTTGACAAAATCACGATTTCGAACCAAATCCTCGGCACACGCGTGTGAGCCTCTCACCCGTTCGGCGGAAAACCGCCGAACGGGGGCGGGGATTCGCATTGGCGTAAACAGAATAAATCGGCGCGGCGCGGAATAGCGCAACGGGGTAGTGGCGGCCATTTCACCAACAATTCGGGTTCGGAATGGCGGAGTGTGTGAAAAGCGATGGAACCAGATACCATGAACGAGATGATTTTGTTGTCAGGTCTGACCAAGCGGTTCGGCCCGGTGACCGCCGTCGAAGATGTCTCTCTTTCGATAAAACGCGGCGAAGTGCTCGGCTTTCTGGGTCCCAACGGGGCGGGCAAGTCGACCACCATGCGCATGGTGACCGGTTTCGTGGCACCGAGCGAAGGAACGGTTACGGTCTGTGGGTTCGATGTAAGCCGGGATCCCCTGGAAGCGCAAAAGCGGATCGGCTATATGCCCGAAGGGGCCCCCCTCTATGGCGACATCACGCCGCTCGCCTTTCTCCGCTTCATCGCTGGTATCCGCGGATTTCGGGGCCAGGAACGGGATCGCCGCGTCGATGCGGCGATCGACAAACTGGAACTGAAGGAAGTCCTTCACCGCCCCATCGAGACCCTGTCCAAGGGATACAAGCGGCGCACCGGACTGGCCCAGTCCCTGCTCCATGATCCCGACATCCTGATCCTTGATGAACCGACGGACGGCCTGGACCCAAACCAAAAGCATCAGGTTCGGGAGCTCATCCGCAACATGAGCACGGAAAAGGCCATCGTCATCTCCACCCACATCCTGGAAGAGGTGGGGGCCGTCTGCACGCGCGCCGTCGTCATCGCCAGAGGCCGGGTCGTCTTCGACGGAACGCCGGTCGAACTGCAGCAGCGCTCGGCGCGCCACAATGCCGTCGCCCTCACCCTCAAGGGTGATCAGGCGGCCAAGGCGCGGTCCGAGATCGAGGGCTTGGCGAACGTCTCGCGGGTCGAGGTGAGCGACGGCCCGAACGGCAGCGCCCGTCTCATCGCCATTCCCGAAGAGGGTCGGCCCATTCTTCAAGCGGTCGGCGATACGGTTCGCCAAAGCGGGATCGCCGTCGAATCCCTCCACCTGATGGAAGGCCAGCTCGACGAGGTGTTCCGCCATCTCACCGCGGCCTGAGACGGAGGAATATATTTCAATGAGAAACGTATCGGTAATTTTCCGGCGCGAGTTCACGGGTTACTTCTCCACGCCCCTGGCCTATGTCTTTATCGTTATATTTCTGGCTCTCAATGGGGCGCTGACCTTTTATCTGGGACGCTTCTTCGAACGCGGGCAGGCCGACCTGGCCTCGTTCTTCACCTTCCACCCGTGGCTCTACCTGTTCCTTATTCCCGCCGTCGCCATGCGCATGTGGGCGGAGGAGAGGAAGAGCGGCACCATCGAGCTTCTGATGACGCTGCCGGTATCGACGTTCGAGGTTGTTCTGGGTAAGTATCTGGCGGCTTGGACCTTCGTTTCCGTCGCACTGATCCTGACGTTTCCGATGTGGTTGACGGTCAACTATTTGGGCGATCCCGATAACGGGATCATCCTTGCCAGCTATATCGGAAGCCTGATCATGGCGGGGGCGTTTCTGGCCATTGGCGCCTGCATTTCGGCCCTGTCCAAGAATCAAATCATCGCCTTCATCGTTGCCGCCGCGGTCTCGTTTATCTTTTTGTCCAGTGGCCTGGATATGGTCCTCGCGTTCTTCCGCGGTTGGACGCCGGAGTTCGTCGTCGATGCGATCGGTTCGCTCAGCTTCCTCACCCATTTCGTCGCCATCACGGGTGGCGTGATCGACCTCAGGGATTTCATCTTTTTCGCCTCGGTCATTGCGCTCAGCCTTTTCATCAACACCGCCCTCGTCGATATCAAGAAAGCGGTCTGAGGTCATGTCATGGAACGTCTAAACGCCATTGATCGCCGCAAGCTCTCAACGGCCGGCATCTTCGTCGCCCTGGTCCTGTTCGTGGCGCTCAACCTGTATTCATCGATCACATTTCAGCAGGCGCGAATCGACTTTACCGAGGGCAGTTTATACACGCTTTCCGACGGCACCAGCCAAGTGATCCGCGAAATCGAAGAGCCGATCATGCTGCGCTTTTACTTTTCGCGCACAATCAGCGATCAGGTGCCGGCCTTCGGCAACTATGCCAAGCGCGTTCGAGAGCTTTTGGAGAATTACGTCAATCTGTCGGGAGGCAAGCTCAAGCTCAAGGTTTATGATCCCAAACCTTACTCGGAGGAAGAAGACGAAGCCGTCACCTTCGGCCTGCAGGGCATTCCGGTGGATCGTTCCGGCGAACTGGCCTACTTCGGTCTCGCGGCGTCGAACAGCACCGACGACAAGAAAGCCATTGCCTTTTTCGATTCAAGCCGCGAGCCGTTTTTGGAATACGACTTGACGCGGCTGGTCTATGACCTAGCCCACCCCGAAAAAAAGAAGATCGGGGTCATGACGGACCTGCAAATCTGGGGTGATCCAAGCCGTAACCTGCCGGGATGGTCGATTACCGATCTTCTGAACCAGTTCTTCATCGTCCGTATCTTGAATACCGATGTGACCACCATCGACGACGAGATCGATCTGATGTTCCTCATTCCCCCCAAGGAACTGAGCGACCAGACTCTCTACGCCATCGATCAATTCGTTCTCAGGGGCGGCCGGATGATGGTTTTTGTCGATCCCGTTTCGGAAATGACGGCCGCCCCGGGTCCGGGCGGCAGGCCACCGTCCATGCCGACCACGGCGCGGCTCGACAAGTTGCTCGACGCCTGGGGGGTCGCCTTCGATCCCGACACCATCGCCACCGACCAGGCCAATGCCGTACAGGTAAGGATGGGAACGACGCGGGGCGGGGGCGCCAGCGTCGTCGACTATCTGTCGTGGTTGCATCTGGGTCCGGAAAATTTCTCCCGCGACGATGTCGTGACCAGCGAGTTGCGAAGGATCGCGCTGGCCAGCGCCGGAATTCTCAGTCCCAAGGAGGGTGCAACGACCGAGTTCCAGCCCCTCATCGAGACCAGCCGGCGAAGCATGCGCATGGAGGCAAAGCAAGTCCGCTTCATGCCCAATCCCCAGGCTTTGCTGGAGAAATTCAAGGCGCAGAACAAGCCTCTAACCGTGGCGGCACGCATCAAGGGCAGGGTCAAAAGCATCTTCCCCGACGGCCCGCCCCCGGAAAAGAAAAAGGATGACCAAAGCGCGGCGAAGGAGGGCGGTGAGAAAAAGCCAGCCCGTCCGCATCTTAGCGAATCGGTTGAGCCGATAAACGTGGTGGTGGTGGCGGATAGCGACCTGTTAACCGACCAGATGTGGGCGCAACGGCAAAATGTCTTCGGGCAGCAGGTCATCACGCCAACCTCCAACAACGCCGACTTCACCATCAACGTGCTCGACAACATGAGCGGCAGCAATGACCTCGTCGGGCTCAGGGGACGCGGTTTCTCGCTCAGGCCGTTCGATCGCATCGACGCCCTCCAGCGGTCCGCAGAACTGCGGTATCGCAGCACCGAGCGCCG
>JASLLZ010000150.1 GCA_030746775.1 Rhodospirillales bacterium
ATGGCAAGCCGGAGACGTTCAACACCGATCAGGGCAGCCAGTTCACCAGCTTCGACTTCACCGGCGCACTGAAGGACAGCCAAGGCGCAGCCACGGTTTTGATGTCACAAGACGGTCGATGAGCGACGGCGAATTAAGCGCCGTGATCGTGGAATTTGGTGTCGCTGGTTGAGAGGAGGTCAAACCGGGCGTTCCCTATGGTTCTTGATTGTTTTTGCATTCGAAGTCGATTTTATTTTTCTGTTCATAAGAGCGCGAATCACGTTGTGACACGTTTTCGTGAAACGGTGGCGGTGGACCGGCTCAGTGAAAGTCGCGCGACGCGAGGCCGAGGCGGCGTTTGGCGTCCGCACCGCCGGGACGCGGCGCCTCGCCGCCAAGATCGGAAAGCCGCGCCGTCAGATCGAAGAGCTTATCCGCCAGCACGTGGATGACCGTGCCTTCGCGCTGCACGGTGCCGGCGACGCCGAGGAGTGCGGCGCTCAAGACCGCCCGGCGAAAGCGCTCGAAGACGCTGGCCCAGACGATCAGGTTGGCAATGCCGCCTTCGTCCTCCAAGGTGAGAAAGATGACTCCCTTGGCGCTGGCCGGGCGCTGACGGGCGGTGACCAGGCCCGCCACCTTGGCACGCCGGCCGTGGGCCAGGCCATCGAGGTGCCGGCAGGGTCCGAAGCCGTCGTCTTCCAGGTCCCGGCGCAAGAGGGCCAGGGGATGGCGCTTGAGGGTCAGGCGCAGGGCCCGGTAGTCCTCCGCCACCTCGGCGCCCAAGGCCATCTCGGGCAGGACGACGCGGGGTTCCGGGCGGGCCCCGGCCCCGTCCAGGCCGGCGAACAGCGGCAACGGCGCCTCGTCAAGCCCCGCCACCGCCCACAGGGCCTGGCGGCGGTTGAGACCGAGGGAGCGATAGGCGTCGGCGCGGGCCAGGGTCGAAAGCGCCGCCTTGCTCAACGATGCGCGGCGCCACAACGCGTCGATGTCCCGATAGCCGTCGCCGCGCGCCGCCGCCAATGTGGCGCCGTCCTTTTGCGCCAGCCCCTTGATCTGGCGTAATCCCAGGCGCAGGGCACCTCCGTCCCCGCCTTCGGCGTTCTCCAAGGTGCAGTCCCAGTCGCTGGCGTTGACATCGGCGGGGCGCACCTCGACGCCGTGCTCGCGGGCGTCGCGGACAATTTGGGCCGGGGCGTAGAAGCCCATGGGCTGGCTGTTGAGAAGGGCGCAGGCGAAGGCCGCCGGATAATGGCACTTGAGCCAGGCCGAGACATAGACCAGAAGGGCGAAGCTGGCGGCGTGGGATTCGGGGAAGCCGTAGTCGGCGAAGCCTTCGATCTGCTTGAAGCAGCGCTCGGAGAAATCGCGCGCATAGCCGCGCGCCGTCATGCCGGCGATGAAGCGCTGGCCAAAGCCGTGGATCTCGCCGAAGCGGCGGAAGGTGGCCATGGCGCGGCGCAATCCGTCGGCCTCGGCCGGGGTGAAGCCGGCGGCGACGATGGCGATGCGCATGGCCTGTTCCTGAAACAGCGGCACGCCCAGGGTCTTGCCCAGCACCTGTTCCAACTCGGCGGACGGGTAGTTCACGGCCTCCTCGCCGCGGCGCCGGCGCAGATAGGGATGGACCATGTCGCCCTGGATGGGGCCCGGACGGACGATCGCCACCTCGATCACCAGATCGTAGAAATTGCGCGGCCTGAGACGCGGCAGCATGCTCATCTGGGCCCGGCTTTCGACCTGGAAGACACCCACCGAATCGCCTCGGCACAGCATGTCGTAGACCTTGGCATCCTCGGGGGGCACGGTGGCCAGGGTGAGGGCGCGGCCGTGGTGGCGTTCGATCAGCTCGAACGCCTTGCCGAGACAGGTGAGCATGCCGAGACCCAGCACGTCGACCTTGAGAATGCCGAGGGCGTCGAGGTCGTCCTTGTTCCATTCGATGACGGTGCGCTCCGCCATGGCCGCGTTCTCGATGGGCACCACTTCCGACAGCGGCCCCCTGGTCATCACCATGCCACCGGTGTGCTGGGACAGGTGGCGCGGGAAACCAATGAGCTGGCGCGCCAATTCCATGACCAGGCGCACGGTGCGGTTGGCGGGATCGAGCCCGGCATCGCGGATATGGGCGGCGCTGATCTCATCGGCCGAGCGCCGCCAGGCGACGCTTTGCAGGGCAACGATGGCATCGTCGGAAAGCCCGAGGGCCTTGCCGACCTCGCGGATGGCGCTCTTGGCGCGATAGCAAATAGTGGTGGCGGTCATGGCGGCGCGCCGGCGGCCGTACTTGGCATAGATGTACTGGATGACCTCTTCGCGGCGCTCGTGTTCGAAGTCGACGTCGATATCGGGCGGTTCGTCGCGCTCGGCCGAGACGAAACGCTCGAATAAAAGATCGATGCGGCTCGGGTCCACCGCCGTGATGCCGAGGCAGTAGCAGACCGCCGAATTGGCCGCCGAGCCCCGGCCCTGGCACAGGATGTGGCGCGACCGCGCGAAGCGCACAATGTCGTGCACGGTGAGGAAATAGGGCGCGTAGCCAAGATTCCCGATCAAGGACAGCTCGTGGCTGATCTGGGTCTTGACCTTCTCCGGCACGTCGTCCGCGTAGCGCTCGGCGGCGCCGGCCCAGGTCAGGCGGATCAGTTCGTCCAGCGGCGTCCGGCCGCCGGGCACCGGATCGACGGGGTATTCGTAGCTCAGCTCGTCGAGGCCGAAGCGGCAGGCGCCGGCGATCTCCAGGCTGCGGGTAACGGCGTCCGGGCGGTCCCGGAACAGCCGCGCCATCTCGCCGGCGGGCTTGAGATACCTCTCGGCGTTGGCGTGCAACCGGAAACCGGCATCGAAGAGGGTACAGTGTTCGCGGATGCAGGTGAGCACGTCGTGAAGCGCGCGGCGCGCCGGCCCATGGGCATGGACGTCGTTGGTCGCCACCAGGGGCACGCGGCAATCCCCGGAAATGGCGGAAAGCGTTGCCAGGCGGCTTGCGTCGTTTCCATAATAAAGATTTTGTGCAGCTAGATACATTCTTTTCTTAAAGTGATTTTTTAGCTTATTCATGGCCTCGGCAAAGGTCCGGTCGGGGGTTTCCGGCGCGATGGCGATGACGACCTGACCGGCACCGTGGGCGATGACGTCGGCGAGGCCGAGGTGGCACTCCCCCTTGGGCGCGCGCCGCCTTCCGATGGTCAGGAGGCGCGCCAGCCGGCCATAGGCGGCCCGGTCGGTGGGAAATGAGAGCAGGCTGGGGGCGTCGGCGAGGTCGAGGCGCGCCCCGACGACGAGGCGGATGCCGGCCCGTTTGGCGGCCTGGTGCGCCCGCACCACCCCGGCCAGGGTGTTGCGGTCGGTCATCGCGATGGCCGCGTGTCCCAGGGCGGCGGCCTCGCCGACCAGTTCCTCGGGGTGCGAGGCGCCGCGCAGGAAACTGAAGTTGCTGGTCACCTGAAGCTCGGCGTAGGCGGTCATGGGGCGATCTTTTTCTCAGGCAAAAAAACCGTGCAGGTACCAGCGCGGTTTGATGCCAGGGCGATAGGGGCCGTCGCGGTAGACCCAAAAGCGCTGACCGGCTGTGTCCTCGACCCGGTAGTAGTCACGGATGCGGTCTTGCTGGGAGGCCGGCGCCAGAGGTTCCTCGAGCCACCATTCGGGGCCGATTCGCTCAGGCCCCTCGGCCTCGGCCACCCGGTGCTGGCGGCGCCGCCAGCGGAACATCGCCGGTGGATCATCGGGGACCGGCGCCACCACCTGGATGGGCTCGGGCGACGGCAGAAGGTGGAGGGGGCGGGGCGGCCGCCAGCCGGGCTCGTCCTCCGTCCCGCCGCATGGGCACGGCGCCTGGGCGAGGGCGGAGACCGCGTGGGAGGCCCGTTCCGGGATATGGCTGGCACGGAGGCCGAGGTGGACCACCCCGTCGGCGCCGAGACGGTTGCCGAGACGGTCCACCAAGTGGGCCGCCGGGCGGGCCACATGGTGGCCTTCCGTCCCGCCGTGGCCGTCGAGGTCGGTCTGGACGGGGGACAGGGGATCGGCGGCGGTGGCGGTCAGGATCATGGTCTCGACCCCGAAACCGACGTCGAGGGTGGCCAGCTTCTCGGCGAACAGGCGTTTCAGGTGATCCGCGTCACGGACCGGCCGGCCGGTGCCGATGGCGGCGCCCGCGGTGGTGCCGTCGACCCGGTAGAGAATCAGTTCCAGCCGCCGCGCTCCTTGGCAGGTCTTTTCCAGCCGGGTGCACAACTCGGCGAGCAGGCGGTCGAGGGCGGCCGCGACGTCGTCCCTTCGCCCGATGGGCTCGGCGAAGGCGCGGCGGGCGCGGAGCGCCGCCACCGGACGGCCGGGCGAGATTGCCTCGTCGGTCCGCCCCAGGGCCTGGTCCAGGCGCCTCAGGGAGGCGGCGCCGAAACGGGCGGCAAGCGGTGCCCGTGCCACCTGGGCGAGGTCGCCGATGCGGCCCAGGCCGACCCGGCCCAAGGCCTCGGCCACGCCCGGCAAGAGCCGCAATCCGGCCACCGGCAGTGGCGCCAGGACGCGCCGTATCTGTTGCGGCGCCACGACGGTCGTGGCGCCGGTGGCGGCGAAGCGGGCCACGGCCCAGGCCGCGCCCGGCGTGTCGGCGACCGCCGCCCGGGCGGTGAAACCAAAGGCGCACAGGCGCCGGGCAAGATCATCAAGGAGCGCCGCCTCGCCGCCAAAGAGATGGGCACAGCCGCTGATGTCCAGCCATAGGCTGGCGGCGCCGGGACCGCCGGCGTGTTCGTCGACCGCCGTCCACGGGGTGTAGCGGCCGCACCACCGGGCCAGCCTTTCCAGGGCCCCGCGGTCCGCCGCCGGGTCGGCCTCGAAGGTGGCAAGGCCGGGAACCAGGGCGCGGGCGGCGGCAAGGGAGAGGCCCGGGCGAACGCCAACGGCCTCGGCCGCCGGGTTGACGGCGGCGACGCTCAAGGCACCCTGTGCCGCGATGACGGTGGCCAGAGACCTAGCCCGCCAGCCGTCCTGCGCCGGCCGCCGCCGGTCCAGCCGCGTGGTCAGCCGGTCCGTGGCGAAGCTCGGCAACCACAGTGAAACCACCCGTCTCTTCATTGTGCCACTCCACAAGCCAGGCTGCGGGCATGCCGCCGCGGCAGTGTTCGAGTTCGACCCGCCAGCGGGGACCGGCGGCGGTGCCGGGGGCAGGGGCGATGCGCCACCGTGTCAGGGCCGCTCCCGGCGCTGTCTTGGCGGCGGGCGGACGCAACACGAGACCCGTCACGCCGCCGGTCTCGGCGGCCAGTTGCAGGCGCCGCCGGGCGATCGGCGCAAGCTCCCTGGTCTCGCCCAGGACCGCGGCCAGGACACCCGAGCGCAAACCCTCTTCCATGGCCCACAGGACATCCCTGCCGGCGCGCCCGCGGGCCACGATCAAGCGTTGGGGGTCGAGACCAAAGAGGGCCAGTCCCGGTCCGTAGGGATCGTGTCCGCGCCGGCACCACAGCACCAATCCCGTGCTCCCGGCGAGGCGGGCCGCAAGGGCGACGCAGAAACCGGCGGCGGCGGCGTTGCCGGTGCCGGTGTCGGTGCCAAGAACCTCGTGCAGGGCGGCGCGCGGCAATCCCCTCCAGGGCAGGGCGCCGTCGATGTCCGCGGCGCCCAGGGTGACGACATCCGGCGCGCGGTTGCCTGCTGGGCCGGGGGCATGGCCTTCGAGCCGGCGGATGCGGGCGCGCAATTTCCGCAGAAGGGCCGGGTCGGGCCGTGCCGGCGCTCTCGACAAAGAAGATGAAAACATGGCGAACATCCCCCGGCCGGGAAAGCGTCTCATAAAGTTCATGGTTTGTTCTATACCCAATCGATCCATCGGTCAACCGCCGACGGCCGCCGCCAAGGCTTCGCCCAAGCGACCACCGGCGCTGCTTGGGAAGAAAAAATTGATCTAGCTCAATGCCTTAATGGATCATTCCTGGTAATACTCAAGGTTGAAGGTGAGGGGGACAGGCGCCATGTCACCGAACCATTCACCTGATCGCGCCAGGATCCTGGGGCCCGTGCTCGCGGTTGTCGCGGCCCTCGGCTTGGGCGCCGACGCGGCCACGCTGCCAATGATCGGGGAAGACCAGCTGGCCTCCATCGTGCGCGGGGGGCGGCTCTACGACAACTGGTACACCGAAACCATGTCGCCGCCACCGGCGACACGCCATC
>JASLLZ010000151.1 GCA_030746775.1 Rhodospirillales bacterium
CGGGAGGCGGGGGCCGGAGGTTCAAATCCTCTCACTCCGACCAATTTCCTTAAAAATACAAAATTGCTTATGGCTTTCTGCCGGTGCCCTGGCGCACCGTTCGCAGTCAACCTTGGCCGGCGTATTCCCGGTCGCGCAGCACGCGGCGGCGGATCTTGCCGGTCACCGTTTTCGGCAGGTCGTCGACGAAGGCGATGCGGCGCGGATACTTGTATGGCGCGGTAACGCGCTTGGCGTGGTCGCGGAGCTCCTCGGCCAGTTCCTGGCTCGCCGCATATCCCGCATGGAGGACGATGAAGGCCTTGACCACTTCGCCGCGCTCGGCGTCCGGGCTGCCGACGGCGGCGCATTCCTGCACCGCCGGATGCTCCATGAGCGCGTTCTCCACCTCCTGGGGGCCGATGCGGTAGCCGGCCGAGTTGATCACGTCGTCGGCGCGCCCGAGATAGAAGAAATAGCCGTCCTCGTCCCTGTACGCGTTGTCGCCGGTGAGGAACCACCGGGCGCCGCCCGCCTCGACGATGGCGGCCTGGGTCATCGCGGGCTCCTTCCAGTAACCCAGCATCTGTTGCGGATTGGGCAGGCGCACCGCCAACTGCCCCGGTTGGCCGGACCCGGCGAGGGTGCCGCCGTCGTCGATGACCGCAACCTCGGTCCCCGGCAGCGGGCGGCCCATGGAGCCGGCCTTGACCGGCATCCCCGGATAGTTGAGGACGGTCATCAGGGTCTCCGTCTGCCCGTAGCCGTCGAGCAGGGGCACCCCGCTCAACGCCCGCCATTTTTCCACGATCTCCGGGTTCAGCGCCTCGCCGGCCGAGACCGCGAGCTTCAGAGACGAAAGGTCATGGGACCCGACGTCCTCGGCGATGAGGCGGCGGAACTCGGTGGCGGCGGCGCAGAACACGGTAACCCGGTAGCGCTCGAGCAACTCGAGCCGCCCCGCCGGGTCGAAGGGACCGTCGTAAAAGAGTACTTCGGCGCCTTGGCTCCAGGGCCCGAAGAGGATGCTGGTACCGGCCTTCGACCAGCCGGTATCGGCGGTGCACCACATCAGATCGTCGGGCCCCAGGCCCAGCCAGTAGCGGGCCGAGCCCCTCCAGGCATAGAGGCCGCGCGCCGCGTGCATGGCCCCCTTGGGCGCGCCGGTCGAGCCCGACGTGTAATAGAGGATGGCCGGGTCCTCGCGCGCCATGGCGACCGCGTCGAAGGCGTCGGAGACGCCGCCCATGGCGTCCTCGAAATCGAGCCACCCGTCGCCGCCGCCGACGCTCACCCGGCAGCACAGATTTGGCTCACCATGAAACTTGTGGACATTTTCGCGGGTCGTCACCGCCGCCACCGCCCCCGAGTGCGCCGCCCGGTACGCAATGTCGCCCTCGGTCAGCATGGTCACGCAGGGCACCGGCACGGCGCCCAGCTTGGCGCAACCGACCACGGCGATCTGCCACTCGGGAATGCGCGGCAGCATGACGATCACCCGATCGCCCTTGCCGACCCCGTGGCCGCGAAGCAGGTTGGCGAAGCGATTGGACAGCCGCGCCACCTCGGCGAAAGTCAGGCGCCGTTCGCGGCCTTCACCGTCGCACCAGATCAGCGCCGGCTTGGCCACGTCCGCCGCCCACGCATCGACCACGTCGGCGCCGAAGTTGAAATGCTCGGGCACTTCCCAGCGGAAGGCCTTGCGGGTGGCCGCGTAATCCGTCATCGCCGGTCCGCTCATCACTCCACCCTTTCCGACCCAAAAACGGCGACCACGGAGCCCACAAAATTCAAGGCCAAAGGAAAAGCGGCCTTGATTATCGCCGAAAACAGCGATAGGTATCTCAAATCACTGGGATTGCATATCTTGGCGTTTCTTGATTGGCCGCCGCGGCGACCAGACTAGTTGCTCCTTGTCATTGTAAGACCGTGTCCGCTGCCGAGCCTGCGTTTTGCCCGTGTTCAGCGGCTTTTGACTTGAATAAGGAGTCGACATGACTATTGGAACCGTCAAGTGGTTCAATCCCGCCAAGGGGTTTGGCTTCATCCAGCCCGACGATGGCGGCAAGGACGCTTTCGTTCACATTTCGGCCGTTGAACGCGCCGGACTGCCCAATCTCCACGAAGGCCAGAAGGTCGAGTACGAACTCACACCCGGCCGTGACGGCAAGTCTTCCGCGGAGAACCTCTCCATCATCGAATAACGCATTCCATTCACGGGCGCGTAGATGTAAGGCGGTGGCCGCTGCCGGTGCCGCCCAGTGTCGATCACGGCCGAAAAATGAGAGTAATATGAGCGCCTTAAAAAAAGTCCCCGTGGTGGTTTGGCTGGTCGTCGCCTTCGCCGCCCTGATTACCATCGGCGTGACCCTCAGTTAACGAACAGGGCCCGTCCGCGTCGGCTTCGATGCGGCGTGGACCCGCACCGTCGCCGGACCGACAGCCTCGGCACGTTACGTCAGTCACGTCCCCTTCGCCGCCCCTACGGTCCCGGTTCGCGGCCGCCACGCGCTGGCGCGGGCTTCAACCTTTGATATCTGTCCGGCGCTCAGGCGTTTGGCGACGCGGGTGCGGAGATATCTGGCCTTGTCCCTGCCCCGTCCTTTCTGGTGCTCGACGATCACGGTGAGCCAGAACAGGGACTCAGCCAAGTCCCGAGCCACGCCCGTGCCCTTCAGATAGAAGTTGGCAATCCTCATCTGTGCCTTGGCGTGGCCCCGCTCGGCGGCCTTGCGGTACCATTTGGCGGCTTTCTCCTTGCTTTTGGGGACACCACGCCCTTTCTCGTAGACGACGCCTAGGTTGTTCTGGGCCCGGGCAAAGCCCTGCTCGGCGGCATCACGGAACCACTTCGCCGCCAGGGCGTCGTCGCGCGCGACGCCAACGCCCTTGGCGTACTTCACACCGAGGTTGTACTGGGCCATGGCGTGGCCCTGTTCGGCGGCCTTGAGGTACCAATACGCCGCCTGTTCCTTGTTTTTAGCGACACCCCGCCCCTTCTCAAACATGACACCGAGATTATTTTGGGCCAGGGCATGGCCCTGCGCCGCCGATTTCGCGTACCAGGCCGCGGCCTTTGCATCATCGCGCCGAACGCCCCGGCCCTTGTCGTAGAAAACGCCCAAGTTGTACTGGCCGAGGACATAGCCATTTTCCGCCACCTTGCGGTACCATTTGGCAGCCTCGGAAGGATCTTGCGCAACGCCCCGGCCGACGTCGTACATGGTGCCAAGCTTGTATTGGGCGATGACGACACCCTGCTCGGCGGCCTTGCGGTACCATTTCGCCGCCGTCGAATGATTGAGCGCGATCCCCTGGCCATTGCCGTACATGGCACCGAGGGCATGCTGGGCCGCGGCATGGCCTTGCTCGGCGGACCGGGTCATCAATCTGGCCGCCGCCGCATGGTCCGGGCGCATTTTCAGCCCGCTCAGAAGTACCTGAGCGAGCTGGAACTGCTCCCCCGCCGACCCCTCCCGGAGAATCCTCTCCATCTCGGCCGCGGCGTACTTTTCGACGGCCTGTTGGGCGGCTCCTGCAATGCCCTTTTTGGCAAGGTCGGCAACATAGTCCTGGAAGACCGTGAGCAAACCCGGCACGTCGGGATTAAGAGATTCCCAAAGCCCGACCGACGAGGCGGCATTTTTCCGCATGTAGCGCTTGAAATCCGAGCAGTACCCGTCAACGAAACCGACGCCTTCGAGCTCCTGGCGAAATTCGATCATTTCCCTCGACGATTTGTCGAACCCGAGCTTCTGGTAGGCCAGCTCCTCGTAGAGCCAAGACTCGCATTCAAGGTCGACGTTGCGCATTTTCTCGAGGCGTTCCTCGAGGTGTTGCATCCCGTGGCCGACCAGTTCGTGAACCAGCACGGCGGCCAGTTCGCGCGCCGGCCACTTGATGCCATAGCGGCTGACGATGGCCACGAAATTCTTTCCGCGCCCCTGCCCCGCCTTCTCCAAATAGTGGGGCAGGAAGGCGGCGACCCGGACCGTACTCATGCTGGACTTGGGATCCGGATAGTTTGGATCGTAGGCGAGCACCACCACGCCGTTCCGCTTCAGGGTTTCGATCTTCGCCATGCCGAAGGCGATACTCCCGTAAACGAGATCGAGGGCTTCGGCCATCCGGTCCAACGCGGCGGACGCATCGATGGGTTTCACGTCGTATTCCGCCCCCTTCTTGGGAGGCAGGGACATTAGTGAAACGTCCTTGTGTGTCCGACGCACCGAAGCCTGATCTTGGGCCGCGGCCCCGGTGGCGACCACGCCGCCACCGAGGACCGCCAGGACCAGCCCGCCGGCAAGCGTCCTCGCAACTGGCAGCGGGAGAATTGGTGGCATGGCACGGCCTCCACATGCACGCACTCGACGCCTGAACCGGATATCACCGGAAGGCCGAGCTTAGCGCTTTCACCTCGCCGATTGAACCCGTCCATCGCGTATTCGGTGATGCCGCCTGTGTGGACGGGAATGGTCCAGCCGGGGTAAGAACAAGGGCCTCGCGGCGGGAGAACCGACATGCGTAACGGCGTCATCGGAATTGTCATCGGTATCGTGGTCGGCGTCGTCGTCGGCGCCACGGTGGTGGCTCCGAGACTGGCCCCAAAAATACCGCCTCCCGGCACCCGCATCGCGGTCCACAGAAACGTGCCCCAGCCGGAGACCATCGCAAGATCGAAACCGGCACCCAAACGGGGGCCGGAACAGGCCGTGCGCTGGAGGATGGCGAGTGCCTTCGCGGCGTCGCTCCCCCAACTCGGGACCCTCGCCAAGCGCGTCGACAAACGCATCTGGCAGGTGTCCGGCGGCGGGATGGAGATCAAGTTTCACGAGCCCGGCACCCTCGTTCCTACCCTTGAGATGTTCGACGCCGTGGCCTCGGGGGCCGTCGAGGCGGCCTTCTCCTCACCGGCATTTTGGAGCGACCACGCGCCCGCCCTGCAAATCTTCGCCGCGGTGCCTTTCGGCCCCTCCGCCGGAGAGTTTCTGGCCTGGATGTACTTCGGCGGCGGCAAACCCCTGCTCGACGAAATTTATCGCCGCAACGGCATCCACGGCATCCTGTGCGGGCTCATCGCATCCGAGGCCTCGGGTTGGTTTCGCAAGGAAATTCGCACGCTCGATGACCTGAGGGGCTTGAAGATGCGCTTCGCCGGCCTCGGTGCCAGGGTCATGGAAAACCTGGGAGTGAAAACGGTACCGCTCGGCGGCGGCGACATATTCGTGGCGCTGGAGACGGGCGCCATCGACGCCGCCGAGTACTCCATGCCGGCCGTCGATTTGAAACTGGGCCTCCACGGGATGACCAAACACTACTACTTCCCGGGATGGCACCAGCCGGCGACGCTATTCGATCTGATGATCAATTTGGAAAAGTGGAACGCGCTCTCCCCGGCCCACAAGGCGCAGATCGAGACGGTGTGCGGAGACAATATCCGTTATGGCTTGGCGGAAGGCGAATCCCTGCAGTTCGACGCGATGAAGCAACTGAGCGCCAAGGGTGTGCGCCTCCACCGCTGGCCCTCGAAGATCCTCGACGCCCTGGAACTGTCGTGGCGGCAAGTGGCGGCCGAGGAGGCCGCCAAGGACCGCGAATTCAAGAGGGTCTGGCAGTCTCTGAGCGGCTTCCGGGAGAACTACTCCATATGGAAGGAATTGGGATACTTGTAGCCCCATTCGCCTTCGGGCCAGCCGCTCTCGGCGGTTCGCCCCTCAGGAAGCGGTCAAGGAGTCGGCGGTCAACTGTCCCATCTTGGTTAACAGGTATTCCAGGTCGTCGGAATCGAATTCCACGCCGAGGTCGCCGTACTGGGTGAGGATGCGCTCGATCATGCGGCGCGCGTAACGCTCGCGGTCGTTCTCCTCACCGTCGTAATCGGTCTCTCGCGCCACGTCGATGGCGGCACGCACCGCCGGAAAGTGGGAATTCGGCAGGCCCGCCTTCTCGAAGGCGGTCCTGAGGCCGAGCTTGCCCGGATC
>JASLLZ010000152.1 GCA_030746775.1 Rhodospirillales bacterium
CCATCGCCTATCCGGATTTGGTCCTGGTGTTTGCCGGCACGACGCTCATGCAGACCGGGCAAGCGGTCGAAATCATCGCCATCACCATGGCGGTCTATCTTTTCCTCAGCTTGCTCATCTCGGCCTTCATGAACTGGTACAACAAGAAAATGGCCCTGGTGGAGCGCTGAGGCATGGCACAGCAATCCCCAACAACGCCAAGCACGGAGAAGGGATCATACGCGCCCGGGCAGCATCCCGACCTGCCGCCGCCGCCAAGCACCGTCGGCGCCGTCGGCTGGGTTCGGCACAACCTGTTTTCCTCGCCGCTCAACGTCGCCCTTACGTTTGTCGCCCTTTATCTTGTCTATATCTCCGTGCCGCCGGTGATTCAGTGGGCCTTCATCGAAGCCGATTGGATAGGCGACAACAGATCTGATTGTTCAAGCGAAGGCGCCTGCTGGGTCTTCATCGGGGTTTGGTTCAAGCAATTGATGTATGGCCGTTATCCGGACACCGAACTGTGGCGGATCAACACTGCCTATGCCCTTCTCGTGGCGGCATTCATTCCCATATTCGTGCCGCGCTTTCCGTGGAAACATTGGGTCGGTGCGTTCCTTTTAATCGGCTATCCGATCATCGCCTATGTGCTTTTCGTCGGCGATGCGATGGGGCTTGAATGGGTCGAGACGCCGCTCTGGGGCGGGCTGTTCCTGACATTGGTGATCGCCGTCGTCGGTATTGTCGCCTCCTTGCCCATCGGTATCGTCCTGGCCCTTGGCCGACGCTCCGACATGCCCATCGTCCGGGCGATCTGCGTCGCCTTTATCGAGCTGTGGCGCGGCGTGCCTCTGATCACGGTGCTCTTCATGGCCTCGGTCATGTTCCCGCTGTTCATGCCCGAGGGAATGGTCTTCGACAAATTGTTGCGCGCCCTGATCGGCGTCGCGCTGTTCTCGGCCGCCTATATGGCGGAGGTCGTGCGCGGCGGGCTGCAGGCCATCCCCAGGGGTCAATACGAAGCGGCTCAGGCACTCGGCCTCAGTTTTTGGAAGATGATGGGACTGATCATCCTGCCCCAGGCCCTGAAGCTGGTCATTCCCGGCATCGTCAACACCTTCATCGGGCTGTTCAAGGACACCACGCTGGTCTCCATCATCGGGTTGTTCGACCTCCTGGGCATGGTCCAGTTGGCCGGCACCAATCCCCACTGGCTGGGATTCCACGTCGAGGGTTATGTTTTCGCCGGCTTTGGTTTCTGGGTCTTCTGCTTCGGCATGTCGCGTTACAGCCAGCACCTGGAGAGAAAATTGCACACCGGCCACTGAGGGGCGAACGGGAGAGACGAGGAGAAAACCATGTCCGAGGAAGTAGAAATCCGCGCGCCAACCAAGGAGATGACAGTCTCCGAGGAGGTGATGATTCAAATGGTCGACGTCCACAAGTGGTACGGCGAATTTCACGTGCTGAAAAATATCGACCTCACCGTCAACAAGGGCGAGCGAATCGTTATCTGCGGGCCTTCGGGATCAGGCAAGTCGACCATGATCCGTTGCCTCAACCGTCTCGAGGAGCACCAGCGCGGCCAGATCATCGTCGAGGGCATCGAGCTTACCGGCGACCTCAAGCACGTCGAACAGATCCGCCGCGAGGTCGGCATGGTGTTCCAGCACTTTAATTTATTTCCTCATCTGACGGTGTTGGAGAATCTGGCTCTGGCGCCGATCTGGGTGCGTCAGACGTCGCGTGCCGAGGCCGAGGAGAGCGCCATGAAGTACCTGGAGCGGGTCAAGATTCCGGAACAGGCGACGAAGTATCCGGGCCAGCTTTCCGGCGGTCAGCAGCAACGTGTCGCCATCGCGCGATCGCTCTGCATGAACCCCAAGATCATGCTCTTCGACGAGCCCACCTCGGCCCTCGATCCCGAAATGATCAAGGAGGTTCTCGACGTCATGGTCGAGCTGGCCGAAAGCGGCATGACCATGTTGGTGGTGACCCACGAGATGGGTTTCGCCAAGACCGTGGCCAACCGCGTCATCTTCATGGACGCCGGCGAGATCATCGAAGAGAACGAGCCCAACGCCTTCTTCAACAACCCCGAGAACGACCGCACCAAGCTCTTCCTCAGCCAGATTCTGGCCCATTAGTCGATTGGTTCGCGGCCGGGAACGCGCCGCTCAGACGGGGGTCGTCGATGATCTCGGTGGCCTGGCGGTAGGGGACGAAGCCGGCCTGTTGATAGATCGCCAGCGAGCGCGGATGGTCCAGGTCGCAGGTGTGGACCCACAGCCGCCGGGGTTTTCGTGTCCACGCCTGGTCAATCGTCCAGCGCAGGAGGAAGCGGCCCAGGCCGCGGCCGATAAAGTCTTCCATGAGGCCGAAGTAGGCCAACTCGATATCCGGTTTCCGGCGCCGGTCAAGCTCGCTGAAGCCGGCCGGAACGCCGCCGACGTAGAGCACGTAAATTTCCACCAAGGGATCGCCGATGATGGCGCTCAGCGCATCGTCGGAAAGCTGGCGCCGTTCCCACCACAGCCAGGGCTCGCCCACCGTGTTGTAGAGAAACCGGTAAAAAGCCACGCTTGGCTGCTCGGCGCGCAGCATGGCGAGCTTAAGGGCCGGAATCGGCGCCGCCGGCGTGCTCGGCGGCTCGGTCATCTCCAAATACGTGATACGGGTTTCGAGCTTGCCCGCCACCAGCTTCATCGACCGTCAACCTTGTTTGTCGGCCAGGAAGCGCGACATGACGACGCGCGGTTCGCGGGCATAGCCAACGGCCTCATAGAATGCGGCGGCTTCGGTGTTGCCGTCTCGGATCATCAGGTTGACCTTGGCCACGCCCCGGGCACCCAGCCAGGTTTCGGCGTGGTCGACCATGCGTCCGCCCAGTCCCCGGTGGCGCATCGCGGGATCGACGGCCAGATAATAGAGCCAGCCGCGATGGCCGTCGTGGCCGGTCATCACGGTTGCCACCAGGCGGCCGTCCTCCAGCCCGACGAATAACTCGGCGTCGGCGGCGGCGCGGCAAAAGGCGATGTCGGTCGCCGGGTCGTTATGGGGAACAACCAGCCGGCAGGCGTTCCACAGAGTCCCGAGGGCGTCGAAATCGGCATCCTCGTACGAACGGATGGCGAATCCCGCCGTGGCCTCATCGTCCGCCATGGAGGACAGTCACCGCATACTGGAGAGGTTGGCGATCAAGACATCGTTGGCGCGCCGAATCTCGGTCTCGATCTTGTGCGCCGTGTCTTCGTCGGCGGAGCAATGGGCCCTGGCCACCGTGGCGCAACGGCTGGCCTCTTCCAGCACCGCCCCGATCACCGCTTTCTCGATGGCGGCGGACACTTCCTTGACTTGCTTTTCATCGGGGATCGTTCCGAGGGCCTTGAAAACGTCCTGCGTCGCTTTGTCCGCGTGTTCATTCAATTTCATGATTGCTCCCCTCGGGCTAACGATTGGCGGCACAAATCACCGATGGACAAGCTTGACCAAGGGTATCACATTTCAGCCATGCAGGCCACGCACGTCCCGGCCTGGCTGGATCACCGGCGCGCCTGCCAGATCTCTTTTGGTGCCCGGTAATATCCTCAAGTTTCTACCGGCGTATCGGCATGGTTTCCCCATTCCGCCCATGAGCCGTCGTAGACGGCGGCGTTCTCGACACCGATCAGGTAAAGGCCGAAGGAGAGAAAGGCCGCCGTCACGCCCGAGCCGCAGGTCGTGACGATGGGCCGGCTGCGGTCGACGCCGGCGCCATCGAAGGCGGCGGCGATCTCGTCGGCCGGGCGTACCACGCCGGCGTCCGGGTCCATAAGGTCGTTAAAGGGTAGGTTGAGGCTGCCCGGGATGTGTCCGGCCTTCTTGGCCGGCCGTGGTTCCGCATCGGCGCCGACGAAGCGGCCGGCGCTGCGGGCATCGACGACCTGTTCGGCGCGGCTGGCGATATTGGCCAAGAGGTCGTCGACGCCGCGCACCATGGCCGGGTTCATTGTCGCGGCGAACCGCTTCTCGTCGGGACTCGGCGTTCCCGATTCCGTCGCGCGCCCCTCGCGCCGCCACTTGGGCAAGCCGCCGTCGAGCACCGCGACACGCTGGTGGCCAAAGAGGCGGAACGTCCACCACAGCCGCGCCGCCGCCGCGCACCCGCCATGTACATCGTAGACGACGACGTTGGTTGCGTTGCCGATGCCCAGGCGCCCGACCTCGCGGCCGAAGGTCGCGGCGTCGGGCAGCATGTGAGGCAGGTCGGTATTCTTATCGGCGACGGCGTTGATATCAAAGAAGACGGCGCCCGGGATGTGGCACTGCGTGAATTCGGCGCTGGCGTCACGCGCCACCGTGGGCAGGAAGAAGGTGGCGTCGATGGCGCGTACTTCCGCGTTGTCCAGATTCTCCGCCAGCCATGCCGTATCGACCAGGGCGTGGGAGTTGGTGTAGTCCATGGAGGCCCTCTCGGCGGTTGTCGCGACGATGAGAGTAACGGCCGCTCGGGAGCCGATCAAGAAGCGGCGGTAGGTATTTCAATTGCCCCCCAGCGCGCCCTGACGTCGTCGACGTGGATGCGAAACCATTGCAGCGCGACAACCGTCATGGCGTTGATGATCCTGCCTTCGTCGAGCCATCGAAATGCCTCGTCGGGGGAGACGACGACGACGCGGATGTTCTCATGCTCCTCACTGAGGCCGTGAATACCGCCGCTTTTGGGCGCTGTGACGCGTCCGCAGTAAACGAACATGGATTCCGACGTGGCGCCGGGACTGACCAGGTAGTGACAGACCGGGATAATGTCGCCTACCGCGCAGTCGGCTTCCTCGACGGCCTCGCGGCGCGCCACGGCTTCCGGGTTCTCGCCCGGCTCGATGATGCCGGCGACGCATTCGGTCAGCCACGGCGAGGCCCCATTGTCGAACCACGGCGAGGCGAGCGCGGCATAGGCGCCGGGCCGGAATTGTTCGATGAACACCAGCCTGTCGCGCTCGGGGTCGAAAAGCAGGATGGTGACGGCGTGGCCGCGTTCGAAGACCTCGCGCTCCATCTCGCCGCTCCAGCCGCCCTCGAAGAGCTTGTGCCTCAGGCGGTAGCGGTCGATCTGAAAATAGCCCTTGAAAGGGGTCGTTTTTTCGGTGACTTCAACATCGTCGGCGTTCATGGGACACCCGCAATTGTGACTTTGGCGCATCCTTTGTGGTCCCCCGGCCCTGGTTTGTCCAGCGCCGCCTTGCGGGCATCCGCCGGGCGCCTCCGACCAAGACGGAGTGAACATGAAGCAAGCGGAAAGGCACGCGTATGGAAAAGGGCGAAGGTGACGTCGCCGGGCGGCTCAGGCTATGTGCCGGCGACGTGGTCAGGCAAGCCGACGCGCCGGCCCCGGAGCCCACGCCCTGTTCGTACCCTGCTTCACCAGGAAATACGGTGAACGGTTAATCCGCCACTTCCCTATAAAATGACTCCTTCGTTCATTGTTCAAAGAGTTAGAATCGATAAGAACTGTAAGAGCTGTATACAGGTCGGGGCCCGATTATCAGATTAAATATACATTCCGGAAGGTACCATATATATCACAGTATATTTATTATCTAGGCCATGTACTCATAAAAGGGATTCACAAACCGCTCGCGATGTGATTCAAGCTTCCAAACAGTGGGAGCTTTCA
>JASLLZ010000153.1 GCA_030746775.1 Rhodospirillales bacterium
CTGGATATCCAGGGCGAATGGCACGAAGCGTCCGTCCGCACCCATCCAAAGACCATGGCCCGCCATCCACTACGGCTCGCGCACCAACCGGAAGCCGATGAGGATGTGCTTGAGGGCCGCCGGGCGGGCGTGGCGCGCCGCCGGCCGACAGATGCCGCAGCCCTTGTCGTCCCACGATCCGCCCTTGACGATGTAGCGCCCCGGACCGCCCTGCGTCGCCGTCCATTCGAACACCTGGCCGGCGCCGTCGAGCAGGCCGTAGGGGCTCTTGCCCTCGGCATGGGAGCCCACCGGCACCGTGTCGAAGGAGCCCCGGTCGTGACTGTTCAGGCGTGCCGCGTCGAAGGCCTCGCCCCATGGAAAGCGCCTGCCCGCGGCGCCGCGCGCCGCCTTCTCCCACTCGGCCTCGGTGGGCAGGCGCCAGCGCCTGGCGGTGCGCGCCGACAGCCATGCCCCATAGGTCTCGGCGTCACCGTGCGACACCAGCACGACGGGATGGTCGCCGCGTCCCGCCGGCACCTTGCCGCCGGCCCAGGCATGGCGCCGCGTGCGCTTGAAGGGATGAACCAACCCATAGCCGGCCCAGGTCGTGGCGTCGACATCGGGCGCCGGGTGTCCGGTGGCGGCGACGAAGGCGGCGTACTGGTCGTTGGTGATGGGGGTGGTGGTGATGGCGTAGGCGCCGCTCTCGACGGTGTGGCGCACCGGCTCGGATTCGTACCAGCGCCACTGGCGGGTGCGGCCATGGCCATAGGCCGCCTCGTCGAGCCGGTAGGCGGCCTCGCGTTCGGCGCGGTCGGAGCCGGCGATGAAGGGCCCGGCGGGAATGTCGAGGGTGCGGGGCACGGCGCCATCGCCGGAGGCGGCCGGGAGCGCCGCCACGGGGACCGATACGATCGCCACAAAGAGGGCGACGCGGAAAGCCCGCGCCATCCCTGGCGACATTTTTGTCATGACCATCGCTCCCAGCCGGCCAGCCGCTTTCACGACGACGAGTATATTCGCCAACATGACGGCGCGCCGCCGCCTCACGGCCATTTGAAGGTGTGTGACTGGCTGGCCGGAGAAAATTCTGCCACCGTTGCCAACGTCGCATGGGGGCACGATTTCCAGCGAAAATTCAGGCCGGCAACGGCAACGTTGGCTTTAGGGGAGAATTCCACCGTGAACGCATTCAAGTCCAGGCTACTGTCCAGCACGATCATTCCCGTGCTCTTCGGCACCGGCATCGTGGTCGCCGGCACGATGACCAACTCCGGACCCGCCGACGCGGTAAGCCCGGCGTCCAAGGCCATCAAATCGTTGCCCGTGGCCAAGAAAAGACCGGCCGGCATCCGCCTCGCCGCCTGCAAGCCGTGCAACCCGTGCGGGGCCAAGAACCCCTGCAATCCGTGCGGCGCCAAGAACCCATGCAATCCGTGCGGTGCTAAGAACCCGTGCGCCGCAAAGAACCCGTGTGCGGCGAAAAACCCATGCAACCCGTGCGGCGCCTGCAACCCGTGCAATCCCTGTGGCGCCGCCAAGGTGGCCCAGGTCTCGCCGGCCGAGGCGCGGTCCGTTTACGGCTGCCTCATGGGAGAGATGAAGGCGGCCTACGCCAAGGCCGGCCTGCGCCAGATCAAGGGCTATACCGACTGGCTGGTGGTCAACAACGCCCCCTACCAGTCGGGCACCCACGGCGGCCGCTACGTCAACAACTACACCAACTCCCACGGCGACTACCGTTACAAGCGATTCGAGAAGTCGGGCAAGATGCCGCTCGGCTCGGTGCTTGCCAAGGACAGCTTCGTGGTGCGCCCGGACGGCAAGGTGTCGGTCGGCCCCATGTTCGTCATGGAGAAGATGGACAAGGGCTTCAACAAGGCGTCTTTCGATTGGCGCTACACCCTGGTCATGCCCAACGGCCAGATCGTCGGCATGACCGGCGGCAAGGGTTCGGCCAACGTGAAGTTTTGTTACGAATGCCACGTCGGCGTGGCCGACGACCAGGACTCCATGATGTTCGTCCCCGAGGAGTCCCGGAAGAAGTTCTAGGGATAAATTGTCACAGGTTTGTGAAAGAGAATGATTGGCTTGCGTTTTCCAACCGAAGTACTCAGAGCGGAGAACGACCTTGCGCGACATGCTCCCCGTTCGATGCAATCTGGGATACCGATAAACAGGAGGACTTCCAAATGTTGAAAAAGACCGTTGCCGCCGTTGGCATCGCCGCGCTCGCCGGCGCCGGGGCGCTTAGCGTCCTTCCCACCGCCATGGCGAAGACCGCCGCCGACACCGGCATCCAAATCGCCTCGTGTAATCCGTGCAAAGCCAGGAAGAAGGGCTGCAACCCGTGCAACCCGTGCGCCGCCAAGAAGAAGGGCTGCAACCCGTGCAACCCGTGCGCCGCCAAGAAGAAAGGCTGCAACCCGTGCAACCCGTGCGCCGCCAAGAAGAAATAGGCGGGGCACCGTCCTAGCCAACACTTTCGAACCCTCGATAAATGGCGCCGCGGACCGCTCGACCCGGTCCGTGGCGTTTTTTTCCGCCATCGGCCGGCGGCGCGGCATTGAACTTTCCACCACCGTTCGGATAATCACTGGCGGGCAACCGGGCCGGGGACGCGCAACGGGATATTCCATGGTCGATTTCGGAAAACTACCGCGGAAACGCGTGCGGGAAATGGCGGCGGCGGGCGAGCGCGTCCTCGAATGCTATCGCGTGCTGCACAAGTCGGACGCCAACGTCGTCGGCGAGGTGCTGCGCGGGCAAGGCGAATTCTACGAGTGGGACCACTATCCGGCGGGGGACGTTTACGACTTCGAGACCCACTCCCAATACTACTATCACACCCACCCACCCGAGGACCGCACCAAGAAATGGGGCGTCGAGCACGGCCACTTCCATACCTTCCTGCGCCCCAAGGGCATGCCGCGCGGCGTTGCTCCGGCCAAGGTCGCCGACTATGAACCACCCAAGGACGCCAACGACGCATTGAGCCACTTCGTCGGCATCCCCATGAACCAGGCGGGTTTTCCCATCCGCCTGTTCACCACCAATCGCTGGGTCACCGGCGAGGTCTGGTACGAGGCCGGCGACGTCATCAAGATGCTCGACCGCTTCGACATGGACCTGGCCCTTCCGTCATGGCCGGTCAACATGTGGATCGGCGCCATGCTGTGCCTGTTCCGCCCGCAGATCGAAGAGCTGCTGCACGCCCGCGACCGCGCGGTGCGCGACTGGCAGGCCGCCCATCCCGGCCAAAACGCCTTCGAGGACCGCGGCCTGGAGATCACCTCGATCATGGATATTTCGGTAGACGGGCAGATCAAGAAGGTGAAGAAGGCGCTGAACGCCAAACGCACCTGAGTATCCGCCCCGGCGCCCGGCACTTACTTTCGTCGCGCCGCCTAATCCGTCCGCAGGATGGAAGTAGTCCTTACGTCCGCAGGCTATACGGATGGGCTTCTTGCCGCCGTTTGACGTCGTCACCACATGAAAATATAAGGCGATAATAAGCGTTGGGGGAGAATTGGCATGGATATTGCTTGTATCCATGTGCCGGAGCCCGCAAGAAGGCGGCGCTTCCGGCAGACCGAGGAGATGAACAATGCTGCGCTTTATGTTAATCGCGCTCGTCGTCATCGGCTTCTCCCTGCCCGCCTCGGCACAGCAAACCGTCTGCGGGAAACGAGGAGATGTTCTCAAGCAGCTATCGGTGCGCCATTCCGAGACGCCGGCGGCCATGGGGCTGTCGAGCACCGGTGGCATGCTGGAGGTTCTTACCTCTCCGGCCAGCGGCTCGTGGACCATCATCATGACCATGCCGAACGGCATGAGCTGCCTGGTCGCCGCTGGCGAGAATTGGGAATCCGTGGAACCCTTCGTGGTCGGTTCCCGCGTCTAGAAGCCGGTTTCGGCCCTGTCCTGAGACCTTGCGGGCAACGAACCTAACCGCCGTTACCGAAGATTCGATGGACGACCCTGTCGCCGGGCTTGATCCCCAGGCGCCGGGCGGTCCCGCCGTCGACTTCGAGGACGGCGCGGACGGGTCCGTCCGAGCCGACGGTGGCCAGGGACATGGGCACCGTGCGCTCGGCGATATTGGCCACCCGCCCTTCGCCGTCGATGAACAGCATGTCGAGGGAAATGTAGGTGTTCTTCATCCACATGTAGACCGGCCGGGGGCTCTTGAAATCGAACAGCATGCCGGTACTGGGCGCCAGGGCACGGCGTCCCTGCAACCCTTGTTCCCGCTCGGCCGGCGTCGACGCCAGTTCCACCGAGAAAACGTAGCTTCCCCGCCCGGTGACAATCGATAGCTCGCCGGTCGCGAATGATACCGGCTCGCCGGCCCTCCCTGCCAGGGCCGCCATCCAGACAGCGCCGAGAAGCACCCCGGCGGCGATCAGCCGTCGCATCGACCCGCTCATGTCCTTCGTATGGCAAGAAGCGCCGGCTTCGGCAAGGCCCGATCGGCGTTCTCCCGGCGCTGCCTTTTTGCGACGAGGAGGCGAGCACGCTTTCGAAAAGCGGCATTGTCGGGTAAACATTCAACATAATCTCCGTGGCGGGCCCCAAGGGAGGGGCGTCGCCGGCCACTCTTTGGGGGAGGCGGAACATGTTGCGAGGCGACCGACGGGGAAAACGTCTTTACTCTTGGCTGGCGGCGGCGGTGCTGCTGATGATGTCGGGGCCGGCACTGGCGGCGGCCGAAGCCGGGGCAAACCTTGGCCTCACCACCAGTTGGGTGGGCTTCACGTCGATCATCATTTTCGTCCTCGCCTACGTCCTGGTCATTAGCGAGGAAGCTATCCACCTCAAGAAATCGAAGCCGGTGATGGTCGCCGCCGGCCTCATCTGGGTCCTGGTGGCGATGGCCTTCGCGACCGCGGGCGACACCCACTCCGCGGAAGAAGCGGTCAGGCACAACCTTCTCGAATTCGCCGAGCTCTTCCTCTTCCTGCTTGCCGCCATGACCTACATCAACTCCATGGACGAACGCGGCATCTTCGGGGTGCTGCGCGCCTGGCTGGTGTCGCGGGGGTTCTCGTTCCGCGGCATCTTCTGGGTGACCGGCGTCTTGTCGTTCGTCATATCGCCGGTCGCCGACAACCTGACCACGGCGCTTTTGATGGCGACGGTTGTGATGGCCGTCGGCGCCGGCAATCACCGCTTCGTCGCCGTGTCCTGCGTCAACATCGTGGTCGCCGCCAACGCCGGGGGCGCCTTCAGCCCGTTCGGCGACATCACCACGCTGATGGTGTGGCAGAAAGGGATTGTCCAGTTCCAGGAGTTTTTCGTCCTGTTCATTCCCTCGGTGGTCAATTGGATTGTCCCCGCCGTCATCATGTCCTTCACCATCTCCGGCGAGCGGCCCGACCCCCTGGACGAGAGGGCGGAACTGCACGATGGCGCCTGGGTGGTCGTCGGGCTGTTCATTTTTACGATCGTCCTGGCCGTTTCCTTCCACCAGTTCCTGCACCTTCCGCCAGTGATCGGCATGATGACCGGCCTCGGCATACTCAAGCTATACGGATATTTCCTGACCAACCGCGACCGCTTCTTCCCACCTCCCAGCGAGGACGACATCGGC
>JASLLZ010000154.1 GCA_030746775.1 Rhodospirillales bacterium
GGCGTCATCGCCGATAATGTCGGCGACAACGTCGGCGACTGCGCCGGCATGGCCGCCGACCTGTTCGAGACCTACGTCGTGACCATCGTCGCCACCATGTTGCTGGGCGCCATCTTCTTCACCGGCGAGGCCCGGGAAATAATGATGGTGTTTCCCCTCGTCGTCGGAGCCGTGTGCATCGTGGGGTCGGTGGCAGCGACGTTTTTCGTTAGGCTCGGCGCGTCCAACAGCATCATGGGAGCGCTGTACAAGGGTTTCCTCGCCAGCGCCGTGATCTCGGGCGTGCTCATTGCCCTGGTGATCGCCTGGCTGATGGGATTCGACGCGACCTATGACATGGGCGGGCGGGCCATTACCGGCACGCAGCTGTTCGTGTGCACCTTGATCGGCCTTGGCGTTACCGGGCTCATCGTCTGGATCACCGAATACTACACCGGCACGGACCACCGGCCGGTCAGGCAGATCGCCCAAGCCTCGACCACGGGACACGCCACCAACGTCATCCAGGGCCTGGCTATTTCCATGGAGGCGACGGCGCTTCCGGTGATCGTCATTTGCGCCGGTATCGTCGCCGGCTACATCGCCGCCGGCATCTTCGGCCTCGCCATTGCCGCCACCACGATGCTGGCGCTGGCCGGCATGGTGGTGGCGCTGGACGCCTTCGGCCCGGTCACCGACAACGCCGGCGGCATCGCCGAGATGGCCGATCTGCCGGAAGACGTGCGCAAGACCACCGACGCTCTCGACGCGGTCGGCAACACCACCAAGGCGGTGACCAAGGGATACGCCATCGGCTCGGCCGGCCTCGCGGCGCTGGTCCTTTTCGCCGCCTATACCGAGGATCTCGCCTATTACTTCCCCGACGTGAAGGTCACCTTCGTGCTGCAGGACCCCTACGTGGTGGTCGGACTCTTCATCGGCGGCCTGCTGCCGTTTCTGTTCGGGTCCATGGGCATGATGGCGGTGGGCCGCGCCGGCGGTGAACTGGTCGAGGAGATCCGCCGCCAGTTCCGGGAAAACCCCGGCATCATGGAGGGCACGTCGAAGCCCGAATATGGCACCTGCGTCGACATGCTCACCAAAACGGCCATCAGGGAGATGATCGTGCCCTCCATGCTGCCCATCTTCGCGCCCGTCGTTATGTACGGGGCCGTCGTCACCATCGCCGATCAGGCGGCGGCCTTTTCGGCACTGGGAGCGATGCTGCTGGGCACCATCGTCACCGGCCTGTTCGTGGCCATTTCCATGACATCCGGTGGCGGCGCCTGGGACAACGCCAAGAAATACATCGAAGACGGCAATCACGGCGGCAAGGGCTCGGACGCGCACCATGCCGCCGTCACCGGCGACACCGTCGGCGATCCCTACAAGGACACCGCCGGCCCGGCCATCAACCCGATGATCAAGATCATCAACATCGTGGCCATCCTGATGCTGGCCATCCTGGCCTGACCGAATCAGCGTCCGGGGTCTTTATGAAATAGAGGGCGGCGCCAGCCTATTGGCCGAAGTTGCCGAAATTACCGAGGATTTGCTCGAAGAAGGTCAATTTCTTGCCCTCGGTCGGGGTGACCCGGTCAACGGGCTCGATCCGGCGCCCTTCCTCCAGGCCGATGGTCCTGATCTCGGAGACCTTGCCTTGCCGGTCGAACGCGACGACGACGACGCGGCGTTCGCGGACCTTGGGCTCGAAAAAAGCGACGGTTTCGGTGCGCTGACTGATGTAGTACCAGATCTCGTTGTCAAAAATGGCCGTGCTGGATGGAGAGCCCAGGATTTCAGCGACCTCGACGCGGCCGTGCCGGCCGGGCTCGATTTGCGCCAGGCGCTCGGCGTCGGCCGAATTCCCCCGCGTCGCCACGCGCGGCGCGCAGGCGAGGAGGACCGTGGCCAAGATGGCGACGGCGACTACCCGCCACGACGAATTTGAGCGAAGATTTCGACCCATGTGTTCCGGCCTTGCTGCCCTCGCCAGACGACGCGACCGTCGCGAGTTCCTTACGATGGAGTAAACAAAACATGGCACCCACCGCGACGCCTTGTCAATTGCCGCCGCGCGCCGCCACGGCACGCCTCGAGGCAATGCCGTGAAGCTCGGCCGATTGTTCCGCCGCCCGCGCTGGCGCGCCATCGCCCACGAACTTTATGCCGCCATCGTGCTTCAGGCACGCCGCCCGGAGTTCTACGTGCGTTGCGCGGTCCCCGATTCGCCGGATGGCCGCTTCGACGCGATCGCGCTGCACGCGTTCCTGGTCTTGCGCAGGCTCAAGCGCGACCATGCCCGCACCGAGCAATTGGCGCAGACGCTATTCGACATTATGTTCGAGGACATGGACCAGAACCTACGGGAAATGGGCGTCGGAGACCTCGGCGTCGGCAGGCGGGTCAAAGCCATGGCCCAGGCCTTTTATGGGCGCGCCGCGGCCTACGAAGCGGCGAGCGCCGGCGACGATGCCGCGTTGGGCGAGGCCCTCCGGCGCAATCTCTATCGCGGTACCGCGCCCGGCGACGACGACGTGGCCGCCGTAGTCGCCTACATGCGTCGGGAGGCCGCCGCGCTCGACGCTCGCGACATCGAGCGCTTGATCGAGGGGGACCTCCACTTCGGCACGCCGCCCGGGGCCAATCCGGCGGACGGAGAGACCACCGGCGAGATTCCGTCGTGAACGCCCGGCCCTTACCCGAGTTCTCCCGGCCCCTGCTGGTGGCCGACTTCGACGAGGACAAGACGGTCCGGCGAATCGAGGCCGATACCGGGGAACGCTCGGCCCTCGCCGAAAGGTTCGGGATCGTCGCGCTGGACAGCCTGAGCGCCACGGTTTCCCTCCATACGCAACCGGGACGTGGTGTCGTGCGCGTCCACGGGGAATTCAGCGCCGAGGTCGTTCAAACCTGCGTCGTCACACTGGAGCCGCTATCCACCCGCCTACATGCGGCCTTCGAGCGCCTTTACGGCCCGGAAGAAGAAGGCTCGGAGGCGAGTACGTCGGCACCCGACGGGCCGGAGCACGCCGTGATCGGACCCGACGCCGAAGAGCCCCCGCAGCCGTTCGTCGATGGCGCCATCGATATTGGAGAAGCGGTTGCCGAGCAGTTGGCCATCGAGTTGGATCCCTTTCCCCGCGCCCCCGGGGCAGTCTTCCAGGGATTTTCGAGCGAATCGGACGATGACCGCGAGGCGGGCGGAGAGCGCCGCCCCTTCGCCACCCTGAAGGACCTCATGGGCAAAACGGAATAATTGTATTCCCGACTTGCCCAGTCCTGTATTCTTGGATATGAAGATGCCGCCCACGGACGGGCCACTCCGTATCGAAAGTACAAGACAATGGCTGTTCCCAAGAAAAAAATCTCAAAATCGCGCCGCGACCAGCGCCGCGCCCATGATGCACTAAAGCCAGGGGTGTACGAAGAGTGCCCGGAATGTGGTGAGCTGAAGCGCCCTCATCATGTCTGTCTCGCCTGCGGACAGTATAACGGCCGCGAAGTCGTCACTGCGGAAGACGCCGCTTAATCCGTATACCATTGTTTCCAGGGGCCTCGGACTTTTGAAAGAACGCGTGACCCTATCCATCGACGCCATGGGCGGCGACAACGCGCCGCGCGTGGTCGTTGCCGGAATCGACATTGCCCGCAAACGGTTGCCAGGCGTGAAATTCCTGCTGTTTGGCGATCAATCGCGCCTGGAGCTGCTGTTCGAGGCGCATCCCAAGACCCGGGACATCTGCGAAGTGCGCCACACCACCGACGTCGTCACCAACGACGCCAAGGCGGGAGTGGCCTTGCGATCGGGGCGCAACTCGAGCATGCGTCTGGCCATCAACGCGGTCGGCGAGGGCGAGGCGGCGGGCATCGTTTCGGCGGGCAATACCGGCGCCCTCATGGCCATGGCGAAATTCGTGCTCAAGACGCTGCCGGGAATCGACCGCCCGGCCATCGCCACCTATTTCCCTACCATGCGCGGGGAAAGTGTCATGCTCGACCTTGGTGCCAACGTGGAGTGCGACGCCGACAACCTGGTGCAGTTCGCCGTCATGGGCGAGGTCTTCGCCCGCCACGTGCTGGGGCTCGAGCAGCCCTCCATCGGCATCCTCAACATCGGCGCCGAGGACCTCAAGGGTAACGAAGCCGTCAAGATGGCAAGCTCCACCCTGCAAGCCAGTCCGTTGCCCATAAAGTTCCACGGATTCATCGAGGGCGACGACATCGGTGCCGGCACCGTCGACGTCGTCGTCACCGACGGCTTCACCGGCAACGTCGCCCTGAAGACGGCGGAGGGCACGGCCAACCTGTTCAAGCATTTCCTCAGGCTGTCCCTCAACGAGTCCTTGATGACGCGGCTCGCCGCCCTGCTGGCGAAACCCGCCCTGGAAGCCTTCCGCGCCCGCTTGGACCCGCGCCGCTACAACGGTGCCATGTTCGTCGGGCTCAATGGCATCTGCGTAAAAAGCCACGGCGGCACCGATGAGCTGGGTTTCGCCCATGCCATCGAAGTCGCCGTCAATCTGATAACGCGCGGCTTCAACGAAAAGATCAAGGAGGACCTCGGTCATCTGGCCGACGAGTCCGCCGAGGCCAAGACGGCGGCGCTCTGATGACCATGACTTCGCAGATCGTCGGCTGTGGCGCCTACCTGCCCGAGCGCGTTGTCGACAACGATGAACTCTCCAAGAGGGTGGACACCACCAACGAGTGGATTTTCTCGCGAACCGGCATCCGCGAGCGGCGTATCGCGGCCGATGGCGAGCTGACTTCCGACCTCGCCTTCGAGGCCAGCAAGAAGGCACTGGAGAGTGCCGGAATCGGGGCCGACGAGGTGGACCTCATCGTGCTTGGCACGACGACGCCGGATAAGACCTTTCCCGCCACCGCGACCGCGGTTCAGAGAATGCTGGGGCTCAAGAACGGCGCCGCTTTCGACGTCCAGGCCGTGTGCTCCGGCTTCATATATTCGCTCGCCGTCGCCGACAACTTCGTGAAGGCGGGCCAGGCGCGCACCGCCCTGGTCATCGGCGCCGAGACGTTTTCGCGGATTCTCGATTGGGAGGACCGTGCCACCTGCGTGCTGTTCGGCGACGGCGCCGGGGCCGTCGTCCTGCGCGGCAGCGAGGCGGAGGCGGCGGGGCCGGACGGCCACGGGCGCAACAGCGCGCGAGGTATTCTGTCTACCCACCTGCACTCGGACGGCCGGTATAGCGATATGCTTTACGTGGACGGCGGGCCGTCCTCGACACGAACGGTCGGCCATGTGCGCATGCGGGGCCGCGAGGTATTTCGCCACGCCGTCTCCAACCTTTCCGCCGTCATCGAGGAAGCCTTGGACGCCAACGGCATGCAGTCTTCCGACATCGATTGGGTGGTGCCCCACCAGGCCAACAAGCGGATTCTCGACGCCACCGTGCGCAAGCTCGGGCTACCGCCGGAGAGGGTGGTGACAACCCTAGAGCGCCATGCCAACACGTCGGCCGCGTCCGTCCCCCTGGCCCTCGACGAGG
>JASLLZ010000155.1 GCA_030746775.1 Rhodospirillales bacterium
AAGATAGAACGTAGGCTGGCCATGAGTAGAACACCCAATGAAAACAATCATTTAGAGGTTAGTAGGGGACAAATGTATTTTAGGCAGTAGATGCACAAAGGGGAGCTGGGACAAGCATTCAAATTTGATGTTGCGCTGCCTGGGTGCTGCCTTTCTAAGAAAAAGGGTTAGCGTCAAAAACGCTAACCCTTTGTGAAAATTGGTCGGAGCGATAGGATTTGAACCTACGACCCCTTGACCCCCAGTCAAGTGCGCTACCAGACTGCGCCACGCTCCGACACCCGGTGGCGTCTCCGCCTCCGGAAGGGGTGCACTATAGAAGTCGCTTCCAGGCCTTGCAACGGTGACCAAGGGCCTAACGGTCGGGGCCGTCCAGCATTCCGCGCAGGGCTTCCAGTTCGGTCAACAGATCTTCCAGTTCGGCCCTTTGCCGGGACGCCAGCTTATCCCCTTTCGCCCCAACGGTACCGGGTTCGTCGGCGCCGGCGGCCAGAGCCTTGGCGCCATTTTCGCGCAGAAGCTTTTGCACACCCTTGATCGTATAGCCATCGCCGTACAAGAGATCGCGGATGCGGCGCAACAAGACAAGGTCTTCGGGCCGATAGTAGCGCCGTCCGCCGCCACGCTTGAGGGGCCGGATTTGGGGAAACTTGGTTTCCCAGAAACGCAGCACGTGCTGGGGGACGTCGAGATCGACGGCAACTTCGCTGATCGTTCGGAAGGCCGCCGCCGACTTCGCGGCGCGGCGCGGCGCCGGGTTTTGCAGAATCGTTTGCGCCATGTCGGTCGTCCGGCGGGGCCGGCTATGCCCGCTCGTTTATGCGTTTCTTCAAGACCTGCGAGGGACGAAAGACGAGCACCTTGCGGGGCAGGATGGGCACCTCCTCGCCGGTCTTGGGGTTGCGGCCGACCCGCTGGCCCTTGTGGCGAACCGTGAAACTGCCGAATGACGAAATCTTGACCGTCTCCTCGCGCGCCAAGGCTTCCGTGATCTGGCCGAGGACCGATTCGAGCAACTCGGCCGATTCGTTACGCGAGAGACCGACCTCTTGATAAACGGCCTCGCCCAGTTGTGCTCGCGTTATGGTTCTGCCTGCCATGCCGTTTCACCCCTATCCTTCGTGCCAGGATTGAAACCTAGCGCGGCAGAAGAAATCCGTCAATATCAAAGGGATGGCGTGATTGCTTCAAGTGAGACGACGGGTTTAAATGAAACCACGGCCGGGCCCGGCCTTTACCAGCGTACCAGCCCGGCGCCCCAGGTCATGCCGCCGCCCATGGCCTCCATCAAGATCAGTTGGCCGTCCTGGATGCGGCCGTCGCGCACCGCGACGTCCAGGGCCAGCGGGATGGATGCGGCCGAGGTATTGGCGTGGCGGTCGATGGTGACGACGACGCGGTCCGACGGCAATTTGAGCTTGCGCGCCGTTCCGTCAAGGATGCGCTTGTTCGCCTGATGGGGCACCACCCAGTCGATGTCGTCCGCCGTCAGGCCGTTGGCGGTCATTGCCTCGACGACGACATCGGACAAGTTGACCACGGCGCGGCGGAAGACCTCGCGTCCTTGCATACGCAAATAGCCCGTCGCCTGGCTCGTCGAAGGACCGCCGTCGACATACAATAGATCGGCCAGACGGCCGTCGGAATGCAGGTGCGTCGAAAGGACGCCGCGGACCCGGGCGTTGGCCGTCCCGCCACGGCCCAGGTCGTCTTGCTCTTTCTCCGCCGCCACCAGGACCACCGCGCCGGCGCCATCGCCGAACAACACGCAGGTGGCGCGGTCCTTCCAATCCAGAATGCGCGACATCGTTTCGGCGCCGATAACGAGGACGGCGCCCGCCTGCCCGCTCTTGATAAAATTGTCGGCCACGGCAAGGCCAAATATGAACCCCGAGCACGCGGCTTGGACGTCGAACGCCGTGCCGTGGCCCAGTGCCAGCCTGCCCTGCACCTGGGTGGCGACGGACGGGAAGGTGTAATCCGGCGTCGTCGTGGCGACGACGATCATGTCGACATCGGCGGCCGCCAGACCGGCGTCGGCGAGCGCGCTTCGCGCCGCCTCGAATGCCAGATCCGACGTAAACTCGCCCTCGGCGGCGATGTGGCGCTGGCGGATTCCGGTACGCTCGACGATCCAAGCGTCCGACGTGTCCACCTTGGTGGCCAATTCGTCGTTGGTCAGCACGCGTTCGGGCAAATAGGAGCCACAACCGGCAATTTTTGATATGAGCGGCTTCAAACCACGGCCGCCTTGGGTTCGGGGGGCTCGGATATCAGCCTTTCCAGGTCTTCCTTGATCTTTTCGTTGAAATCGCGGCGGATCAGGTCGGCCGCCACGTTTATTGCATTGGCGAACCCCAACTCGTCGGTGCCGCCGTGACTCTTTATGCAGATGCCGTTGAGGCCGACGAACATGGCACCGTTGTAACGCCTGGGATCGATGCGTCTGCGAAAGGTGTTCAAGGCCGGCCACATCAGCGCGGCACCCAGCCGCGCCAGCACGGAACTGGTCAACGCCTCCTTGAGGAAGCGGGCCAGCATGTGGGCCGTGCCTTCCGCCATTTTGAGCGCGATGTTGCCGGTGAAGCCGTCGGTGACGATGACGTCGACGATGCCGGCGCCGATGTCGTCTCCCTCGATGAAGCCGTGGAATTTGATGGGCAAGGCGCTTTCTTGCAAGATAGCACTGGCCTGCTTGACCGCCTCGTTGCCCTTGAGCCCCTCGGCACCGACGTTAAGGATGCCGATGGAGGGTTGATCCAAGCCCAACACATGGCGCGCGAAGACCTCGCCCATGACCGCGAACTGGACCAGATTGTCGGCATCGCATTCGATATTGGCGCCCAGGTCGAGCATCACGCTTTCGCCGCGCTGGGTGGGGAAATAGGTGGAAATGGCCGGTCGGGCGATGCCGGGCAATGTCTTGAGCACGAATTTGGCCATGGCCATCAGCGCGCCGGTGTTGCCAGACGAGATCACGCCCGCCGCTTGACCCGTGCCGACGGCGTTGATGGCCAGGCGCATACTGGATTCGCGGCCCGACCTCAAGGCCGTCGACGGCTTGGCGTCATCGGTGATCGCCTGGTCGGTGTGGTGAACGGTGCACACCTCTCGCGCCTTGGGGTGGGCGTCGAGAAGCGGATCGATTTTGGCGCGGTCGCCGAACAAAAGAAAGTCCACGTCGCGAAGCGTCTTGTGGGCGATGTCGATCCCTGCCACCACCATGTCGGGGGCGTTATCGCCTCCCATGGCGTCGATGGAGAGAGTCAATCGTCGTGACAAGGGCAAACCCCGAACGGTTGCGACAAAGGTGATTGGAAACCTGTCTTCATGACGGGTCTCTAGACGGCTTCGCGTGCCTCGATGACTTCGCGGCTGTCATAGTGTCCACAGTCGGCACAGACGTGATGGCGCCTCTTCAACTCGCCACAGTTGGGACATTCTTCGTGGGTCGCCGGTTTTAACGAATCGTGAGCACGGCGCTGGTTGCGGCGCGACCGGGAAATCTTACTCTTGGGGACGGCCATGTCTTGGTTCTTTCTGTCAGTATGGTCCCGTGGCGTGGGGCCTGATTGTTTAAACAAGATTGCCCGGCGGGGCAAGCGCCATGCGGTACTATTCCGATTCTCGTTTCAATTTCTTGAATTCGGCCAGGGCCGCGAATGGACCCGAGGGCGCCGCCTCGCCTCCGCTGTCCGCCTTGTCACTGACGTAACCGTTGAAGGTTGCGCCCGGGGATCGCGGAAAGGGGTCGATCTCAAGAGCCAATTGCTCGGCAACGGCCTCGCCAAGATCGATGGTGTCGCCGAGCAGCGGTTCGGGCGGTTCCTCGCCGTCAAGGGCCAGGTCTTCCTCGGCCGCCGTTCCCGTCTTCTCCGCCGGTGCGTAGTGGCGCTCGAACGTGGCCTTGACGGTTGAGTGCAGCGGCTCGAGGGTGACGACGCATGACTGGGTCACCTTGGCCCTGAGCGTGCCCCGCAACCGAACGCCGCCCCCTTCCTTGGCGGCGAGGTGGATCGTGGCGTCGAGGCTGTCGAGCGCCAGCAGTCCCAAGCGTCGTGCAAGGGCGGCCCGCTCATCCGCCTTCGCATCGACGCGAATCTCGCCGCCGGTCAGGTCGGTGATGACGACGGGGCGCGAGAATTCAGGTCCCTCCTCGACCGTCATGGTCCTTCCTCCGTCGCGCAGTTTCGGGCGCCGGGGGGCAAACCGAACGAAATCTGGCCGGCCAACAATTGCCCCGCTGGCTGGTCATCGAGGGACGCCGCCTCGCGCCGCAGATAGTCGGCCATCGCCGCTACGTCGCGGGGGTTGGGCTCGCCCTTGCGAAACAGGTTGCGGCGCAACGCATCGCTTAGTCCGCCGTTGTCTTGCGCCAACCCCGCCTCGTAGGCCGAGAGGCGGCCGTAAAACATCTTCACCATGCCCTTGACCCGTTTGCCCACGATCAGGTCGCCGACCCCCATTTCGCGCAGGTTGTGGTCCATGTCGTTGAACATCGCATCGAAGACCGCTTGTGACAGTTGGGCTGTCTTCGTGTGTTCCCGTTTCAGGCGGCGCAATAACAGGGCCGCATGCAAGGCGATCATGTCGAAGCGCCCATCGACGGTGTCCGGCACGCCCGAGACCAGGTAAAAGTCGGTCCGACGGGCCTGCGCCACCAGGGCCTGGTATAATTCTCGACCCGCTTTGGCATGGCGTGAGCGGCGGAATATTTCTAATATCTTCATGCTTTTGCGTCGCCCTTGGCGCCGGTGCGCGATCGCGCCGACAATTGACAAAACGTACGGTGGTATGCAAATCTTGTCTTGTTCAAGGCCCGCAACCTTTCCGCCCAGTCATTTTGTCCGACGGAGGGCCTGATGTCAGTAAACATGCGCATGAACGACGGCTCAAGAGCTTTGTCGCTACTCTGTGCTTGGGGCGCCGTGGTTTTGATTATGGCCGCCTGCGCGCCGCGCATCGTGACGAGCGGCAACCTGCCCGATCCCGAGCGCTTGGCCGAAATCCGCGACGGAGGTTTCAGCCGCGACGAAGTGGCCGAGGTTCTGGGTTCGCCGTCCAGCGTCGCCATGCTAGAGGGCGAGGTCTGGTATTACATCTCGAAGCGCACCGAAACCGTGGCCTTTTTCGAACCCGACGTGAGCGACCAGCAAGTGGTGATCGTCCGCTTCGATGACAAAGGCATGGTCTCCAAGGTCGAGACCTTGGGCCTGGAACAGGCACGCGCGATCGAACCGGCGGAACGGGAAACCCCGACAGCGGGCAATGAGTTGACGCTCTTCGATCAGCTGATCGGCAATCTGGGCCGGTTCAACAAGTAAAAAGCAAAACAACCGACGCTCGAGCAAATCCCGAGCAAACGGCATCGTTTGCGACGGCGCATTTGCGGTGAACGAAATTCTTAGGGTCATAACTCATTAACTATTAGCTGATTCAATGCCTTGAAACAAATATGGAGGTTTCGAGGCATGCGCGGA
>JASLLZ010000156.1 GCA_030746775.1 Rhodospirillales bacterium
CAAGGTGGGCCATTTCCAGGCGATCCATATCAGCGCCGCGCAAATTATGGAGAACGTAAGCAGGGGCTTGATCCACCAAGCCGAGCCCCGTTGACGCCGGCGCCCCATGAGCTCCTCGCGGTCTTTGCGCATGGCAATCCTGCGCTTGCGGGATTCTTCCTCCTTCTTGATCTGCTCAAGATTTCTCTTGGCCTGCTCAAGCCTTCTCTTGGCTTCGTCGGAGACAGAAGGTGCTCTTGCCAGTTCGCTCATGATTCTTCACCCGCATCCGTATAAAATGTCAGCGCCAATTGTCGGCCCGATGACCCGGCCTTTTGCGCCAAAAGACGCCGAAGGCGGCAGCCGGACACCATGGTTATTTTGCAAGAGTACTTAAATTCTGTTAACACGTTCCAATGTTGGGGTATTTTTCATTTTCCCGGTTGTTACCGATGTGGTGGCTTGGCGCGGACAAATGGGTCATAATCGGTCGTCGAACCGGAAGATAGGGGTGGTCGAATCCAATGGCTAAGTTCGAGGTGGCGCTGCACAACGAGGAAGTGCGGCGATGCGTGAAAGAGGACGAACGGCACCGGGAGTTCACCGACGACTGGGCGGATGTCCACTATGTCGAGGTCAATGCCGGGGACGAGCAGGCGGCGCGTGATAAAATCGAGATCAAGTACCCGTCTTCCAAGGGTTTCGTCATCCAGGGCGTTTCGGAGGTCCAGGAGGAGTGACGCCGCCGAAAATCCGAAGCGGCGGCCGCTATGGGCGCGCCAGCGCCCTGTCCAGGAAGTCCAGACGATCCTGCCCCCAGAACAGTTCGCCGCCGTAGACGTAGGTCGGCGCGCCGAAGACCCCAAGCGCCATTGCCTCGGCCGTGTTGGCTTGATATTCCTCGTTCGCGGCGCCCCCTTCGGCATGGGCGAGCAGGGCGTTACCGTCCATGCTGTTTTCCCCGGCGATGACTTGCAACGTTTCCCTGTCCGAGATGTCGCGCTCTTCCACCCATACGGCCCGCAGGAGGGCGTTGGTCAAGCGTCCGCGCTCGGGCCCCGGGTGGTGGGCCGCGATGACCATGCCGGCGGCCGGCCATTCGGGAGTCGGAAAGTGTTTGGGGTGCATGTTCAAGGGCATGTCCAGGAAGGTGCGCCAACGCTCCAACTCGGCCAACCTGTACGCTTGGCGGGCGGGGGCGCGCTTGGCCAGCGGCAGTCCTCCGCTGGCCGGAAATATCTCGGACAGCTTTATCGGCTTGTAGGCAATGGTGGCGCCGTGTCGCGCCGCGATCTCCTCGAGACGAGGCCCTCCCATGTACGTCCACGGCGAGATGAGCGAGTAGTAGTAATCGATGGCCTTGTCCATGCTATCTCTTTCTGTCGGAACGCTTCGCGCGCTATGATGACGGCGCCAACCCGACCGTCAAGATGCAATATTCCCGAATATGCAATATCCCCACGTCGCCCTCGCCGCCGTCGCCCTAGTAACCGCGACACTCACGGTTCCGTGGCCTAGGGACGGGGCGGCCGCTCAATGCGACGGAGGAAGAATGGCGCGCGCCTACGAGTCCGGCCTCGACAGCTTCGAGGCGGGCGATTTCGCCGCCGCCGCCGCCGCGTGGAGGCCGCTTGCCGACAGCGGTTTCGGTCCCGCCCAGTCGCAACTCGGCCGCATGTACGCGTCCGGCGCCGGCCTTGGCGCGGACCCGGTGCGGGCGTTCGTTTTGTTGCGGCTCGCTTCCGCGGACGGAGAACTCCACGCCCGCCTGGCCCTCGCCGATCTCGACAAAAGGATCACCCCGGAGCAACGCCAAGCGGCCCTGTCCAGTGTCGAGGATTGGAAGCCGCGGCTCGACGACTGCTTGCGGGCCAGCCTCGGCGACGTGGACGGGCGCGTCGTGAACGCGGGAAGACCGGTGATCACCTACAGGGGCGTTTACATTCTTTCCAGCGAAGACAAGTATAACAATGGAGTAAGAAATATAATTGATTCGTCTGTAAAAGAATCTCCGGTTAATTTAATTTATTTGCAATATATTAAGTCGATCAGGGTCAGGGATTTTGTTGACGGCGTTATTATTATCGATTCGGGCGGCGATGCCCACATGGCCATATCCGACGAGTACGCGTTGCACGACAAACCGTCCAAGGTGGCATCCATGGTGCTGCGGCGGGTGCGCCAGTTGCTCTACGCCCGAAGCCGTGGCGTGGCGTTCGCCGACCCCCTCGAAAGGCGTTACCGGGGGGTGAACCTGCGAGGTTCGGATTACGTGGACGCCGACAACGCGCCTTTTTTCGAGCAGATCTCCATGGCGCTGGATATCGCCAAGGGACTTTCCCGTGATCTGCGCCGCTATGTCAGCCTGATTACCCGGATCGTTTACGATCCGCCGTCGAAATTCAAACGCTCGAATCCGAGCGGCAACGCCTACTATCTGCCTGGCGGCGATCCCGAAAAAGAGCGAGTAGTGTTGATCCCCAAGAACCTTAAACTGTCTGGCGCGCCGGCCATTCTGGCGCGTTCCCTGGTGCACGAGGGGACGCACGCCGCGCAACATCTGCGCAGCTTCCGCATGCGAGAGGAACTTGCCGAGGCGCGGACGCGGCTCGACCGGTTGCCGGGGGGCGGCGCTGGCCCGGAATGCGCGGAATGCGCGCGGTTGCGCGCCCGGGTGAGTGCCATGGAGGAGGAGATCGCCATGTGGAGTGATCCCCAAAAGCGACACGGTCCCGCCTTCGTCCAGATGTTCGAGTGCGAGGCCGCCTTGAATGGGCTCGCCGCGGTCGAGCAGATGGGGCTTGGCCGCTCGGCTGGCGATCCTTACGCGAGCGTCTGCGAGGAAGTGGAAAAACGCCGCTGGAGCCTGCCCGACGACCGCCTGAGGGCGCCACGTTAGAGGGCGATCGCCACGAAACAGTTTATTAACCATCCTCCGTTAAGGTATCCGGGAATCGCGACCATCGAAATAGCGCTTCCCGCGGGCGGTGCCATTGGAACAACGCTACGGCTGGAGGCGGGCTCGCCGAATTGGCAACCAGAAAGGCTTGTACGATGCTTCATTGGCCAAAGCACGGGCACAGAACATTCGAGGCGGCCATCTACAACCGCGAGGTTCGGGCGCTGGTAAAGGAAAACCAGAGCCACTCGTTGTTTGACGATCATTGGGCCGACGTCCACATTCAGGATGTCGAGGCCCGTGACGAAGACGAGGCGCGCAATACGGTCAGCGAGCGCTACCCCCCCGAGGACGGATTCGTCATCGAGGCTCTTTACCCGGTCTGCGTTTAGAGACGGGACCCTGGAGCGCCCGGCCTTCACCCGTCCGGCTCGGCGGGTTCCCGGTTTCTCAGGTCGAGACGGCGGATTTTTCCGGTCGTGGTCATGGGTAAGGAGTCCACGAACTCGATCAGGCGCGGATACTCGTGGGACGAAAGCCGGGTCTTGACGAAGGCACGGATATCATTTTCCAGGGCCTCGTCGGCCGCCACGCCGGGCCGCAACAGGACGAACGCCTTGACGGCTTCGGTGCGCAGCCTGTCGGGAACGCCCACCACGGCGGCCATCGACACCGCCGGGTGCTTGCCCAAGCAGTCCTCGATCTCGCCGGGTCCGATGCGGTAGCCGGCCGACGTGATGACGTCGTCGTCGCGTCCCAAGAACCACAGATAACCTTCTTCGTCCTTGCAGCCCTGGTCTCCGGTGACCAGCCAATCGCCGATGAACTTGCGGCGCGTCGCATCGGCGTCGTCCCAGTATTGCAGGAACATTACGGGGTCGGGGCGCCTGACGGCGATTCTGCCAAGGGCGTTTGGGGCCATCACGGCGCCCTCTTCGTCGATGATCTCAACCTGGTGTCCGGGCACCGCGCGCCCCATGGAACCGGGCCTGACCTCCATCAGGGCGGCACAGTTGGCAACCACCAGGTTGCATTCGGTCTGGCCGTAGTATTCGTTGAGGGTGATGCCGAAGGTCTCGCGTCCCCACTCCAGAAGCTCCGCCCCCATGGGTTCGCCGGCGCAGGTCACGGTGCGCAGGGAGAGGGTGAAACGCTTGGCGATGTCCGGCACCTGGCGCATCAGGCGCAGCGCCGTCGGTGGCATGAAGGTGTTGCGCACGCCATGCTCGGCCATCAGCCTGAGGGCGTCCTCGGGGTCGTACTTGCGGGCCCGGTAGGCGAGCACCGGGACCCCGTGGTGCCAGGACGACATGAGGACGTTCATCAAGCCGCCGATCCAGGCCCAATCGGCCGGCGTCCACATGAGGTCTCCTTCCCGGGGGAAGAACTCGTGAGGGAACTCGACCCCTGGAAGGTGGCCGAGGAGCACGCGGTGGGCATGGAGCGCCCCCTTCGGATTGCCCGTCGTGCCCGACGTGTAGATGATGAGGGCGGGATCCTCGGCGCGCGTCCTGACCGGCGTAAAATCGTCGGAGGCGGCCTCAAGGGCGCGCCACAAGTCGACGATGCCACCGCCTTCCTTCGCGGCGTCCGTCACCAGCAGGTGTTGCAGGTGGGGCAGGCGATCGCGCATGGCGTCTACCTTGGCGGCATTGGCGGCGTCGGTGACGAGGACGCGGGCGCCGCTGTTGGCCAGCCGGTACTCGAGCGCGTCCTCGCCGAACAGGGTAAACAGCGGAATGGAGACGCATCCCACCTTCCAGGCGGCGATATGGGCGATGGCGGTCTCCACCGACTGCGACAGCAGGATGCCGATACGCTCGCCGGGCGCCAGCCCCTTGGCGACCAGCAGGTTGGCCAGTTTGTTGGATAGCATCTTGAGGGCGAGGAAGCTGTAGGCGGTGACGTCGCCGTCTTCGTCGACGACGATAAGCGCCGTCCGCTGGGGCGTGGCGTCGGCGTGTTTGTCGCAGACGTCGACACCCATGTTGAAGAATTCGGGGAGGCGCCACCGCAGCGCCCGGCAAACCTCGTCGTAACTTGGCGCCCGCGTTAGCATGAGCCTTTCCCCGCGACACCCCTAAAAGCCGATTTCGGGAGAAATGGCCGGAGGCCGGCCCTTATTCCTCCAAATCGGCGGTTTCGCCGCCGCCTTCGAAGAAACGATAGCCCTGGATGCCGTCGAGAATGACCCCGTCGAAGCCCTGGGCGATGATGCCATAGAGATAGGATTCGGTGTTGCCGGTGATGATGCGCTGCCATTCGGGGCGCCAGTATTCGACGTGGTATTTGTCCGGATTTTTCCGGAAAGGCGCGCTGATCCAAAGGGGCGAGCCTTCCTGCCAGTGCGATTGCCAGTAGTAGCGGTATGACTCGGCGGCGCTGATGTTCATGAAGGCCAATACCAGGCGTTTGCCTCCCACCTTCTTGTACTTCAAGGTTTCTATGGCCCGCCTGGACAGGGGGTTACGCCCGTGAAAGACGTCCACGACCACCGCGTCGTAGTTGGTTTGGTGGATTTTCAGGGCGAACTCGTCCTCCTGGCCGAAGGTCGAGGTATCCGCCAGATACACGAAGTTTCTTATGTCGGCGAAGGA
>JASLLZ010000157.1 GCA_030746775.1 Rhodospirillales bacterium
ACTGGTGGGCAACTTCGCCGGGCGCTATCTGGAGGCGCTGCCCCTAAAACTGATTGCCGGGGTTGGCTTTTTGGCCATCGGCGCGTGGACCATAGCCGAGCATTTCCGCGGTGCCTGAGTTGGCCTTGGGTTGTTCGATCGTCGTTTTACGGCCAATGAACAAATTTATCTCCGACACTAAAGATAAGGTTTGGAATTATTCGAAGTTACATGATATACTCCGATCAGTGCGTAAAGCATTGCGTCTTTTCATGGACGTTTGACTCCTAGCCTAAGGCCCCGCTTATCCCCCAAGCGGGGCCTTTCTTTTGCTCGCGTCCTTGGTTTTGCACGCCTTCGGTTGAATGGGCGGGGCATATTGGGGCACTATTGCGGCCTCAGCGGAAGCGTTCCCGAGAAATTTCGACAGGGAAAAGGATAGCTTGGTATGCGCGAAAACCGGATACGCACCATTTGGGCGGAAGGGGGCAAAGTGCTCAGCGGCTGGGTCGGCCTGCCGACCTCGTTGGGCGCCGAGATCATGGCCAACCAGGACTTCGATGCGGTCGTCGTCGACACCCAACACGGCATGATCGGATTCCAGGTCGCCGCCGAAATGCTGCAGGCCATTTCCACCACCGCGGCCGTCCCCCTGGCCCGTGCCCCGTGGAACGACCCGTCTTCGATCATGAAGCTATTGGACGCCGGCGCCTATGGCATCGTCTGTCCAATGGTCAACAATCGCGCCCAGTGCGAGGCCTTCGTCGGTGCCTGTCGCTACGCGCCGCAAGGCTACCGTAGCTTCGGTCCGGCGCGCGGCATGCTCTATGGCGGCGAAGATTATCTTGAGCACGCCAATGATACCCTGGTCACCCTGGCCATGATCGAAACCAGCGAAGCCGTCGAAAAGCTGGACGAGATCACCACCGTCGACGGGCTGGACGCGGTTTTCATCGGTCCCGCCGATCTGGCCATCAGCCTCGGCTGCGCGCCTTCCATGGAACCGACCGAAAAGATCGTTGTCGACGCCATAGACGCCATCCGGGCGGCGGCCGAGAAGAACGGCGTCATCGCCGGTGTCTACTGCGCCGCCGGCGCCGTCGCCAAGCGTTGGTTCGACAGGGGCTTTCGCTTCGTCGCCATCGGCAGCGACACGCGCTTTCTGGCTTCCGGCGCCGAGGCCGAAATCAAGGTGGCGCGCGGCGGATGAATTCGCATTCCGTCCTGGCCCGGTTCGCGGCCACGCCGGCCACCCTTTTCCACAATCCCCGCGCCGAGGGTGGCGGCGGCTGGCCCGACGACCTTGAGGGCCTCCTCGGCAGCGAAGATTGTGCCGCCGCCCGCCTCGACGTTGCCGCCTGGCCGGGCTACGCGCCAACCCCATTGAGGGACTTGTCCGGGCTCGCCCAAGCAGCGGGCCTGGCAGCGCTGTCCTACAAGGATGAAGGCGGGCGTTTCGGCCTCGGCAGCTTCAAGGCCCTCGGCGGTCCGTTGGCGGTGAGGCGTCTGCTGGCCCGCAACCCGGCCGCCGGGGATGGGGCTACCGTGGCCTGCGCCACCGACGGCAACCACGGCCGCGCCGTCGCCTGGGCGGCCCAGGCCTTCGGCTGCGCCTCGGCCATCTATATCCACGAAGGCGTGAGCCAGGGCCGCGAGGACGCCATCGCTGGCTATGGTGCCCGCGTCGTGCGCGTGCCCGGCATCTATGACGATTCGCTGCGCCGCGTCCAGGCCGACGCCGGAGAGAATGGCTGGATCCTGGTTTCCGACACGGCGGGCGACGACTTCGACCAGACCCAGCTCGATATCCTGCAGGGCTACACCACCCTCGCCGACGAGGCTCTGACGCAACTTGGCCAGGCGCCCACCCACGTCTTCGTGCAAGGCGGGGTCGGCGGCCTGGCGGCGGCCGTCTGCGGTCATCTGTGGCAGGTCCTGGGCGCCAGGCGGCCCCACACCGCCGTCGTCGAGCCGGAAAAAGCGGCCTGCCTGTATGTCAGCGCCGTTAACGGCAAACCGACGCTCTTTCCCGGCGATCTGGACACCGTGATGGCCTGTCTCGCCGCCGGCGAGGTCAACCTGCCGGCGTGGCGAATCCTTGATCGCGCCGCCGATACTTTCCTCACCATCCCCGACGAGGCCGCCGTCGCCGGCATGCGTCTGCTGGCCGAAGGGATCGGCGGCGATGCCCCGGTGGTGGCCGGCGAATCGGGAGTCGCCGCCTTGGCCGGCCTGCTTGCCGCTTGCGCCGATGGCGGGGCTCGGAAATCCCTGGGTTTGGCCGATGACAGCCGGGTTCTGGTCATCGGCAGCGAGGGTGCCACCGATCCCGCGCTCTACCGGCGCATCGTCGGCCGGTCACCGGACGAGGTCGGCGGGACAGGCTGATATCGGTCTTTCGCAACGAGGGCTGATTTGGGCGTGACAATGGACCATGCCCGATGCCATCCTTGAACGGGTGTTGTCGGAGACAGTGACGGGAGAGGTGGATCCATGGGCTTTGTCGAAGCGATTTTGGTACTCATCTTGGTGGCGGTGGTGGTGATCCTGGTCGCCGGGCTGTTCGGCTTCGCCAATCCGGACGATACCTCGGAAGAGCGCCGCAACCGCCTGATGCGCCTGAGGGTCATCGCCCAGGCCGTGGCCGTCGGCCTTTTGGCCGTCCTCGTTTATCTGACTCGCTGAGCGAAAATCTAAACAATACCTAGAAGCGGTCCACCCTGTAGGGCGTGGTGTCGACGGTGGTGGGCCGGCCGGCGGCCATTTCCGCGATCAGCTTGCCGCTGATGGCGCCCAGTGTCAGGCCGAAATGGCCGAAGGCGAACAGCACGTTGGGGTTATGGGGCGAGGGGCCGATGATGGGCAGCGAATCGGGGGTCGAAGGCCGGTTTCCCATCCACCGGCTGGCCCCGGCGGGATTGAGGCCCGGAATGAGGTCTCGGGCGTGTTGCAAGACTACGTCGGCGAAACGGTAGCGCGGCGGTGCGTCCAGGCCCGAGAATTCGGAAATGCCGCTGACCCTCAGGCCGGGCTCCATTTACGTGATCGTGACGAAACGGTCCGACGACATGATGGTGCGCGTAAACGTGACCCCCGGGTCGGGCATCGACAGGTGGTAGCCCCGTTCCGCTTCAAGCAGGACCCGGCTGCCCAGTTGCGCCGCCATCCGCCGCGAATAGGCGCCGGCGGCGATAACCACCCGCTCGGCGTCATGGCCGCCGGCGTCGGTCAGCACCCGGGGCGGCCCGTGGTCTCGCCCTTCGAATCCCTTGACGGTCTGGCGCAACAGGATCCCGCCGTCACCGACGAATTGCTCGGCCAGGACCTGGGTCAGGCGCAGGAGATTGACGGTATGGGCATAGGCGGGCAGGAAGGCGGCCCGCTTGACCAAAGGGCCAAGCGCCGGTTCCATTTCCCGTGCTTCATCGCCGCTCAGGATTTGAACCTCGATTCCGTGGCGGCGGCGAAGCTCCAGCGCGTAGGCATCCTTGTGCAGGGACGATTCGCTCTCGTAGGTGGTCAGCCGGCCGCGGCGCACGATCAGGTCTTGGGCGCCGGCCGACTTGAGAAGCTCGTCGTAGGCATCAAGGACGTGGTCATAGAGGGCCTTCAGGGCCAGCCCGATCTCCTCCGCACGCCGCCGGCGGCTGTTCAGGGTAAAGCGGATGAACCAGGGCATTGCGGCGGGCAGATGGCGCCAGCGAATTGCCAGGGGCAGCAGGGGGTCCATCAACATGCCCGGGACCTTGCGCCAGATTCCCGGCATCGATTGGGGGAAGACGGAACCAACGGAGAAGTTACCCGCGTTTCCCGATGAGCAGCCTTCGCCCGGGCCGTCGCGGTCGATCAGCGTAACGCGAAAACCCTCTCGTTGCAGATAGACCGCGCAGCAGGTGCCGACGATGCCGGCACCGACGACCAGGGCTTTTTCCGGGGCGGACATTGGGCTTTTCTTACAAGGCCTCGTCCAAGGCGGCGATCAGGCGGTCGACGTCTTCCATCGCCGTGTAGTGGACCATGGAGGTGCGCACGACACCGTCGGCCGGATCCAGCCCCAGGGGCTCCATCAGACGATAGGCATAGAAGTTGCCGTTCTTGATGGCGACCCGGCTGTTGGCCGCGAGCGGCGGCAGATCGGCGGACTTCATCCCGTCGGCCAGGAACGAGAAAGTGGGAGCGCGGCTGGCGGCGCTTGGATTGTCACGTCCGATAAGGCGCACGCCCGGTTTGGTGGCAAGAAAATCGAGAAAGCGCGCCGAAAGTTTTTCCTCATGCGCGGCAAAAAGCGAAAAGACGCGCTTCAGCCGTTGATTAAGGCTGTTTTCCGGCTCATCGAAGTGGTGTGCGTGGACGGCTTCGAAGTAATCCACGATGCCGGGCAGGGCGGCGGTCGATTCGTGGGGCGGATAGCCCGCGTTGACGCGCAAGGCCGGGCGGTCCTCGCCGATGAAGAAGTGGTTCTGGGGCTCGCAGCGCAACAACAAATCGCGCTTGCCGTAGACCATGGCGAGGTGCGGCCCGTATACCTTGTAAAAGCTCATGGCATAGAAATCGACGTCGAGCGCCTTGACGTCGACGGCCCGGTGCGGCGCATAGGCGACGCCGTCGACAAACACCATGGCGCCCGCCGCGTGGGCCTTTGCGGTGATCGCCGCCACGTCGTTGATGCCGCCGGCGACGTTCGAACAGTGGGGGAAGCACACCAGGCGGGTGCGCTCGCTCAGCAGCCCGTCCAGGTCCCCGATCTCCAACTCGACGCTATCGGGGTTGACGCGCCACTCCTTGACCGCAACACCGGTCCTCTCCAGGCGCCGCCAGGCGCCGCTGTTGGCCTCGTGGTCCAGGTTGGTGACGATGACCTCGTCGCCGGCCTGGAAGAAGGGCGCCAGGGCGTGGGACATGACATAGACGTTGGTGGTGGTCGAAGGGCCGATGATAACCTCGCCCTCCTCGGCGTTTATCATTTCCGCCACCAGGCGCTGCGCCTCGTCGCGTTTCTCGCCGGCGCGCCGGCCCGAATCGAAGACGCCGCCGGGCTGGACCTGCATCTCGCTCATGTAAGTGGTGACGCGCTCAATCACCGTCTTCGGCACGTAGCTGCCGCCGGCGTTTTCGAAAAAGGCCCAGCCGTCGCCTAAGTTGGGGAAGAAGGAGCGGACGAAATCGACGTCCAATTCGGGGCTGGCGAGCGGTTCGGGCACGGCTTCGGTTCCTTCCTGGAGCAAATCCCGAGCAAACGGAATCGTCTGCGACGACGAATTTG
>JASLLZ010000158.1:0-1126 GCA_030746775.1 Rhodospirillales bacterium
AGGCCTCCTTCTCGTTAGAGACTTTGAATCACATCAAAACCAATTTGTGAATCCCCTAATTGAGTACAGAGCCTAGGAGAGAGATATGGAGGAATTCAACTTCGAGCAGGTCAAGGTTCTCTTGGGCGAGGTCGACCGCAACGCACGTGATGGACTAAAAAGCGCCCTATTCCATCGCGGGTTTCGGAGCATCGCGGTCGCCGATAAGGTGTCGACGATTCACGAGACGACGTCGAACGACGAGGCGGACCTTCTCATCTGTAGTTCCGAATACGATGATGGCGACGTCCACGATCTGATCCATAAGATCAGGCATCATGAAGTCGGCTCCAATCCGTTCGTGCTCGTCATCACGCTCATTGGCGAGCCGTCGAAGGAATTGATCCGCAAGGTCATCGACTCGGGATCCGATGACATCTTGGTGAAACCGATTTCATCGTCAATGTTGTACGATCGGATCGTCAAGCTGACCTGCGAGCGCAAACGCTTCGTCGTCACCAGCGACTACATCGGACCGAACCGACGCAAGAAGCATCGCCCCGGAACAAAGAAGATTCCTGAAATTGATGTCCCGAATTCACTCCAGGTCCTGGCCTTGGGCGATGTAGATACGGACTATCTGCAAAGAGATATTGAAAGGTGTTCCAAAATTGTCAGCGAGCTGAAGCTGGAACGCAACGCGGTCCAGATTGACTATCTGGTGAAACAAATCCTTTCTTCCGATACGGGAGAAACGGCGGAAGCGCGGGTCGGGTCGCATTTCGATCGCCTGGTGAGCGTATCCGAGGACATTCGCTCCCGTCTTGAACGCTTTAGTCACGCCGAGAGGGACGAGAAGGCGGAGAAGGACGCCTTGTGCCAGAAGATGGTGGACGTGGCCGGCAGGTTGCGCGCCGACCTCTCGTCTCGTGACCCGCAGGATATCGATCTCCTTACGCAAACGGCCGAGGATATCAAGCGCGCCTTCCATGACGACAAAATTGCGGCCTAGCGCGAATCCCGAGCGGATGGAACCATCCGCGACGACTTATTTGCGGTCGTAACAAGGCGTTAGAGAATTTTCGGTGAACGCATGTGAACGGAAAATGCTCTGGCGGAGCCCTGATCGCGCGCCGTCGATCCGAGA
>JASLLZ010000158.1:1225-5225 GCA_030746775.1 Rhodospirillales bacterium
GTCGAAGCGTGTGAACCGCTCTTGTTCCGCGGCTGTTTCCGCCCCGTTACCGCCGCCATGCCCGAGGCGGTCTTTCAGCCTTTGATTTCCCGGTTTGGGCCGTGCCGCCTGCCTCTCGCCGCTCGCCGGCATTGACCTAAGTCAACATTTGCCCGCCGACGGTCGGCATACCATGCTCGCGGGCCATGAGTTTATGGGATGGGGTCACAATCAATTCGGGCTGCGCGCCCAGGCGCCAAAGAAAAGAACGACGCAGGGAAAGCTTTGGCTCCACCAAAACAGGGGGAATATCGTACCATGTCGCAAAAGTATGATGCGGTTGTCGTTGGCGGCGGGCACAACGGACTGGTCGCCGCTCACTATCTGGCCCAGAGCGAGCTGAAGGTTCTCGTTGTCGAGCGCCGCCACGTCGTCGGCGGGCCGTGCTCGGCGACCGAGTTTTTTCCCGGCTACCGGGGATCGGTGTGCAACTCGCCGGGTTCGTTGGAGCCCAAGATCGTTCTCGACATGGAACTGGAAAGGTTCGGTCTCGCCTTCGACCGGCCCGATCCTTCCCTGGTCCACCCGTTTCCCGACGGCCGGGCGTTCATCGCCTGGCGAGACCGCGAGCGCGTCGATGCGGAACTCCGCAAGTTCTCCGAAAACGACGCCAGGGTCTATCACGAGATCGTGGGCTCGTGCACCGAATTGGCGAAAAAGCTTGAACTGTCATTGTTCGAGCCGCCGCCACGCCTGTCCGATCTGTTCGCGCGCCTGCGCACCCCCGAGGACGAGGCTGCCTTCACCACGCTGTTGTTCGGCAACGTCAAGGATTTCCTGGACGATCGGCTGGAAACCGATCAGGTCAAGGCCGTCTTGGCCTGCATGTGCATGTTCGGGGGCAACTACCCGCCGTCGGCGCCGGGTTCGCCATTCGTTTTGCTGCAACGCCCGATGTCCTTGGCTTCGATGAGCATCGAGGCCGACCATGACCCGAGAAAGCAGCCGCTTCGGGGCTCGACCGGACTGCCTAGGGGCGGCATGGGCAGCGTCACCGAGGCCATGGAACGCTCGATCAAGGCTTCCGGCGCCGAGGTCCGTACCGAAGCCGAGGTGACCTCGATCAAGGTCGCCGCAAACGGCCGGGTCCAGGGCATCGTCCTCGCCGGCGGCGAGGAGATCGATGCCGCCATGGTGATCTCCAACCTCCATCCGAAGACGACGCTCCTCAACCTGGTCGAACGGCGGCACGTCGGAGAGCCTTTGCGGACCCGGCTCGAACAGCTCAAGGTCCGAGGCTGCGCGTTCAAGGTCGCCCTGGCCCTCGATGACATGCCGCGCTTCGCCGCCGCCCCGCCCGGCGCGTTGGAGGCCTTCGCGTCGTGCCAGTTCCGCATTGCCCCGGACATGGAGTACCTGGAGCAATGCGTCAATGACGCCAGGTCCGGCATCCCGTCGCGGGCCCCCCGCCTGATGGGCCTGACGCCTTCCCTGGTCGACCCCAGTCTCGCCCCGCCCGGCAAGCATCTGATGACGATCAGCGTCTATTATGCGCCCTACAAACTGCGCGAGGGGGAATGGGCGACGGAAAAGCAGCACTTCGGTGAGCAGGTTATCGAAACCCTGGCCGAATACGTCCCCAACCTGAAGGACATCATCGAGGACGTCCGCTGCGATAGCCCGAAGGACCTGGAGGACGAATACGGCCTGGTGGAAGGCCATGGATTGCACGCCGACATGTCGCCGGGCGGCATGTTTTCGCTCAGGCCGGTGGCGGGGCTTTCGGAATACCGCACACCGGTTCGCGGTTTGTATCTGTGCGGCGCGGGGACCTGGCCGGGCGGCTTCATCACCGGCATTCCGGGCCACAACGGGAGCCACCAGGCGCTCGGCGATTACGCCCTCGGCCTCGACAGCAAGGAGTTCGCCAAGAAATTGGAGCCCGAACACCGGGTCCCGAACTGAGGTTCCCCATTGACGCCCCATTGACCGCCTGGGCCGGGTGTTTCAGTAATGCACGGAGTGACAGGAACGGAGGAAGGCAGCGCATGGAATTACGCGGGTTGGGCAAGACGGGTTTCGAGGTATCGGCGCTTGGTTTCGGCGCCGCGCCGGTCGGCTTTCTTGAGACGGACCGGCGCGAGGTCGCGGAAATTCTGGGCGGTCTGCTTGATCGCGGCATCAATCTGATCGACACGGCGGCCTCCTACCGGGGCTCCGAAGAAGCCATCGGCGCGACCGTCGGTCATCGCCGCGACGATTATGTCTTGGTCTCGAAATGCGGCCAATCCTTCGACGACATCGAAGGCGCGGCGTGGACGCCCGCGGTCATCGCGCCGACGGTGGAGCGTTCGCTCAGGCGCCTCGGGACCGACCATATCGACGTCGTGTTGCTGCATTCGTGCGACCTGGAAACCCTGAAACGGGGCGAGGCCCTGGGCGCCCTGGTCAAGGCGCGCGATGCGGGCAAGACCCGCTTCGTCGGCTATTCCGGCGATAACGAAGCGGCGGTCCATGCCGCCGGCCTCGACGAGGTGGCGGTTATCGAGACCTCCGTCAGCATATGCGACCAGGCCAATATCGACGCCGTGCTGCCCGAGGCCAAGCGCAACGACATCGGCGTCCTGGCCAAGCGCCCGATTGCCAACGCGGCCTGGAAAGCGGCTTCCGAGCAACGCGGCATCTACGTCAATTACGCCAAGACCTATGCCGAGCGCCTGGCCGGGATGGCGATCGCGCCGGCCGACCTGGGCTTCCCCGGCGAGGTCGGGGCGGCTTGGTCCGAGATCGCGCTTCGGTTCACCTTGTCGCAGCCCGGCGTGACCACGGCAATCGTCGGCACGACCAAGGTGTCGAACGTCGAACACAACTTCGAGGCCCTCTCAAAGGGACCGCTGGCGGACAACATCGTCGCCGATCTGCGCCAAGCATTCCGTCGTGCCGAGGCCGCCGCCGGCGAGCCCTGGCCGGGGCTGACCTAGAGCAAATCCCGAGCAAACGGTATCGTTTGCGACGACGCATTTGCGGAAAACGAAAGAGCAAAACCCGAGCAAACGGTACCGTTTGCGACGACGCATTCGCGGAAAAGCAATCTGGTGGCGCATTCTCTGTGAGCGCCTTCGGTCGTGTTCCAACACCGGACCAGGGCTGCCTACGGCCTTGCCGTTTTGCCGAAGGCCCTCGTAAACTCCAACGGGGGAGGTGGAGTGCATGAAAAAATTCTTTCTGATCGTGCTGGCGGTGATCGGCATTCCCTTTGCCGCCTTCGTGCTGTGGGCCGTTGCCGAGGTAACGGTTCTGACCATGGCCGACGGCGACTACGACGAAGGCGATTACGCCGCCGCCTTGGAAAAATGGCACTTCGCCTCCAAATTTTCTTTTTCCGGTCAGGCCGATACCGCGATCGGCAAGCTCTATCTCGAGGGCGAAGGGGTGGAAAAGGACGAAAACGAGGCCACCAGATGGTTCACCCGCGCCGCCGACAACTACGACCTGGAAGGCATGTACTTTTTGGGCATGCAATATAATCTGGGCCGCGGCGCCCCGCTGGATTACGAGAAAGCCGCGCATTACCTGGGCATGGCCGCCAAGTATGATCATGGCGCCGCCCAATTTTTTCTCGGCAACATGTACATGTATGGCTAGGGCGTTGCGAAAAACTTGCGGGCAGGCGAGAACTTGCTGACAAAAGCCGTCGCCAACGGCGATTATCAGGTCCGCTACGGGCTCAGGGGTTTTTACCTCTTGGGCCTGTGGAAGGCCGATTCCGACAGCGAACTCCACGATCCGGTGGAAGCCTATAAATGGCTGCTTCTGGCCGCCACCGGCGGCGACAAGGACGCCGACGACCTGCTGACCGAACTCGACAAGGAGCTGAGCAAGGAAGTGGCGACAGAAGCCAACGCGCGCACCGTCGCCTGGATGAAGGAAAACATAGAGGTCGATTAGGTTCAATCGACATTCAGGATTCACATTGAACTGAATATGTGATTCATAGACGTCCAGATATTTATGGTCTGGA
>JASLLZ010000159.1 GCA_030746775.1 Rhodospirillales bacterium
TTATCAACGACATTCTGGATTTCTCGAAAATCGAGGCCGGAAAACTTGAACTTGAACATATACCGATCTCAATCCGCGACGGGGTAGAGGGTGTTTCCGAAACCTTGGCGTCAAATGCTCGGAACAAAGGTATTCAACTGAATATCCACGCCGATCCCGATATTCCTGACGCGGTCTTGGGCGATCCGGTGCGGATACGCCAAATCCTGTTCAATGTCGGCGGCAACGCAATTAAGTTTACCGAGAAAGGCCGAGTCCTGATCCGCGCCTCTATGTTACCGACAATCACTGATGAAATAGCATCTGTTCGTTTTGAAATCATTGATTCCGGGATCGGCATCTCCAAAGAAGCACAAGCAGAATTGTTCAAGGAATTCTCACAAGCAGAGAGCAACACTACCCGCCGTTTCGGAGGCACCGGCCTCGGGCTCTCTATCTGTCAGCGGCTTGTAGAATTGATGGATGGAAAGATCGAAGTCCAGAGCGAACTTGGAAAAGGCTCGACGTTTATCATTACACTGGATTTTCCAGTTGTAGGCGATGGACATGATATCGAATCAGATGGTTACGATCTTTCGGACCTGAATATTTTGTTCGTCGGCGATGATGAGGAAGAACGCGAGCTCGATGCCAAGTATCTCCGCCATTGGAATGCAGAGGTAACAACGACAGGTGATTTTAAGAATACAAAAACACTGGCGCTCAAAGCGGTAAAAATTAATGCACCCTACGACATCATCATCCTCGGTTCCGCATGGTCGTTGAAGAACCGGGCCGCAAGAATCAAGACGATACTGAAAGAGAGTGCCCTTAGCGGGTTGCAGTTCGTCGTGATGACAGAAACACGGACCAAAGCCGAGCGTATAGATATCGAGAACGCCGTCTATGTTGAGTCCGATCCGATAAGGCGGGCGAACTTTATCAGAGGTGTCGCTGTTGCCGCGGGCCGGGCTAGTCCCGAAATTTCTTATGAAGGAGAAGACATCCCGATCAGACGCGACGATATACTGAGCGTCAAGGAAGCAGAGGCCAACGGCACCTTGATCTTGGTAGCTGAGGACAACCCTACAAATCGGGACGTTATAGGCAGACAGTTAAATCTCTTAGGCTACACGGCCGAGTTCTGGAATGATGGCAAGCAAGCATTAAAAGCATGGCGAACTAAGTCGTACGCAATACTATTGACCGACTGCCATATGCCTGAGATGGATGGCTTTGAATTGACGCAAGTTATCCGAGAGGCGGACAAAGACAGTGACAAGCATTTCCCGATCATCGCCATCACGGCCAGTGCACTGAAAGCAGAAGTCGACCGCTGTTACGAATGTGGTATGGACGATTTTCTGGCAAAGCCCTTGGAGATGCCAAAGCTAAAGGCGGCATTGAAGAAATGGATGCCGGCTGACGCGGCGGCTCCCGACTCGCAGGTAAAGACCCCGACCGAACCGGTTGAAGTCGAACAACCGAAGGATGGGGACGGAAGAGTTGTAGACGGACCCATCGATCCCTCCGCCCTCAAGAGCGTCTTCGGCGACGACGAAGCAACCTTCAAGGAAATCCTCAAGGAGTTCGTTGAACCCGCGACATCCAATATCGGTGAAATCGAGGCCTCTTTCGACGACCGCTCCGCCGATGGCGTGGCGAAGGCCGCGCATAAGCTAAAATCGTCAGCCCGTAGTATCGGTGCCAATGAACTGGCAAATCTGTGCCTAACCCTCGAAACGGCTGGCAAAGCCGATGACTGGGATGAAATCGACAAGGCCGCACCACGCCTTGGGGATGTCATGCTGGAAGTTACTGATTACATCAAGAGGCTTTGAGGTTCGCTTTGGGGCATTTCCGGTCATTCACCGAGTTCGTTTCGGATGGCCGATCTCGGCCTGTAAGCGGACACTGACATTCAAAACGCTCATTTGATGAGTCCATGAGCTAGTTCCCGCCACCGCCACCAGCGGCCCGTCATCCGCCAACAAACGCTTTCCTTCGCCGCCGGTATCGTTACATTCTGCGCCATCGCCATCGGCCGATTGGCGCCGTTCACGACAAGGGACAAGGGATGAGGTATCCATGAAGATCGTCTTCGCGAGCCCGGCCCCGCCGGATGGCGGCGCCCTGGTGGTGGGCGCCCTCGAGGGGCGCAAGCTGACGCCGAGCGCCAAGGCACTGGACAAGATGCTCAAGGGCGGCCTCACCCGCGCCGTCAAGGCGAGCCGCTTCAAGGGCAAGAAGGACGAAAGCCTGACCCTGCTGGCGCCGTCCGGCGTCAAGGCCGACCGGGTCTTCTTGGTGGGCCTGGGCAAGGCGGCCGATCTCGACGCGCTGCGCCTGCAGAACATCGGCGGCCGGATTTACGCGGCGCTCGGCGCCAAGGGCCATTCCACGGTAAGCGTCGCCGTCGACGCCATCGACAAGTGCAAGCTCAAGCCCTCGGAAATGGCCGCCGAGATGGCGCTGGGGGCGCGCTTGCGTTCTTACCGCTTCGACAAATACCGCACCAAGGAAGGACGCGACAAGAAGCCCACCCTCAAGACCCTCAGGCTCCGTTGCCAAGGCGCCGGGCGGGCGCGCGCCGCGTAAGCCGTCGCCGCCAAGGTGGCCGTCGGGGTGGTTCTCACCCGCGACCTGGTGTCCGAGACGGCCAAAGTGAGCTATCCCGAATCCCTCGCCGCCGAAGCCCGCAAGCTGACCCGCCTCGGCGTCAAGGTCGAGGTGCTGGGGGTGCGCGAGATGAAGCGCCTCGGAATGGGGGCGCTGCTTGGCGTCGCCCAGGGCAGCGCGCGGGAGCCCCGGCTGGTGGTCATGCGCTGGAACGGCGGCAAACGCGCCAAAGGCAAGAAACCGATCGCCTTCGTCGGCAAGGGCGTGACCTTCGATACCGGCGGCATCTCGATCAAGCCGTCGGGCGGCATGGAGGACATGAAGTGGGACATGGGCGGCGCCGGCGTCGTCATCGGCCTCATGAAGGCGCTGGCCGGGCGCAAGGCGCGCGTCGACGCGGTCGGCGTCGTCGGCCTGGTGGAAAACATGCCCTCGGCCACGGCGCAGCGCCCCGGCGACATCGTCACCACCATGTCGGGCCAGACCATCGAGGTCATCAACACCGACGCCGAGGGGCGCTTGGTCCTGGCCGATGCGCTGTGGTACTGCAAGGAGCGCTTCGATCCCAAAATCATGATCGATCTGGCCACCCTTACCGGCGCCATCATCATCTCGCTGGGCAACGAGATGGCGGGGCTGTTCTCCAACGACGACCGGCTGTGCAAGCGGTTGAGCGCGGCCGGCGCCGCCGTGCACGAACGGTTGTGGCGCCTGCCCATGGGCGAGGAATTCGACAAGCAGATCAGGTCCGAGGCCGCCGACATGAAGAACGTCGGCAACCGCGGCGGCGGCAGCATCACCGCCGCCCAGCTCCTGCAGCGCTTCGTCGGCAAGACCCCGTGGGCCCACCTCGACATCGCCGGCGTCACCTGGTCGAAGGCGGACAAGCCGACCGTGCCCAAGGGCGGCACCGCATTCGGCGTGCGCCTGCTCGACCGCCTGGTCGCCGATTACTACGAGGGGAAATAGGGCGCCCCGGCGCCCCCCGCGCCCCCCGCGCCCGGCGTGTCCCAGGCCAGCCGTGACCGACATCGCCTTCTATCACCTGGTCCATTGGCCCCTCGAGACCGCCTTGCCACGCTTGCTCGAGAAGACCCTGGAAGCGGGCAAGCGGGCGGTGGTGATGGCGGGCTCCGAGGAAAGGGTCGAGGCGCTGGTCAACGTGCTGTGGACCTATGAACAGGGCTCCTGGCTGCCGCACGGCTCGGCCAAGGACGGCAACGCCGCCGAGCAGCCGGTGTGGCTGACGGCGGACGACGAGAACCCCAACGGCGCCACCTACCTGTTCCTGGTCGACGGCGCCCAGTCGGCGCGCATGGCCGAGTGCGAGCGCTGCTTCGAGCTTTTCGACGGCAACGACGCGGACGCCGTGGCGGCGGCGCGCCGCCACTGGAAGGCGTACGCCGACGCCGGCCACGACCTGACCTACTGGCAACAGACCGACCGTGGCGGCTGGGAGCGCCAGGACGCGGCGGCTAAGGAGTAGCCCGTCTAGGCGGTTGGCGCCACCGTCGGCCACCAGGGGGAATCGTCATGGGCAAGAAGACGCGGCGGCGCCGCAAGAAATCGGCGGGGAGCCCCAGGCCCGAGGCCGCCGCCACCGCCGCCACAGCCGCCGCCGCCGAGATGCAACAGGCCCTGGCCCACCACCAGGCGGGGCGCCTCGACGAGGCCGAGCGGCTGTACGGCGAGGTGCTGGCCGCCCATCCCGACAACGCCGACGCTTTGTTCTACATGGGCGCCGCCGCCTACCAGACGGGGCGTGCCGAGCGCGCCGCCGAGTTCATGGGCCGGGCCGTCGAGCTGGCCCCCGCCAACGCCGCATACGTGGGCGCGCTCGGCGTCGCCAAGACGGCCCTCGGCCTCGCCGATGACGCCGTGGCGTGCTACCGCCGCGCCCTCGAGCTCGACCCCGCCGCCGCCGACGTCCACTACAACCTCGGCAACGCCTTGCTCGAGCGGGGCGAACCGGCCGCCGCCATCGCCAGCTACCGGCGCGCCGTTGAGCTCAATCCCGATTACGCCGAGGCCCACAACAACCTCGGCAACGCGCTCCGGGGCGCCGGGCAACTGGACGAGGCCATCACCTGCTTGCGGCGCGCCACCGAGGCCAACCCGGACTATGCCGAGGCCTTCAACAATCTCGGCAACGCGTTGCGCGAGCGCCTCGACGCCGACGGCGCGGTGGCCGCCTTGCGCCGCGCCGTCGCCCTCGATGCGCACGGCGCGCCGCTGCACAGCAACCTGGGCTTGGCCTTGCAGGACCAGGGGGACCTGGAGGGCGCCATCGCCTGCCACCGGCGCGCCCTCGCCATCGATGCCGCCCATGGCGACGCCCACGTCAACCTGGGCAACGTGCTCGCCGAGCAGGGCTCGGCGGAGGCCGCCGTCGAAGCTTACGAGCGTGCCCTCGGCCTCGATCCCAATAACTTGCGGGCGCGCTGGGGGGCGGCCCTGACCCTCCCCATCCTCTATGATTCCGAAGACGACGTGGGGCGTTGGCGGGAGCGCTGGATGGCCGGTCTTAGGGGTCTCTGTGCCGGTGTCGGACTGGACACGGTCCAAGAGATCGACGCCGCCAAGCGCGCCGCCTTCGGTGCCACCAACTT
>JASLLZ010000015.1 GCA_030746775.1 Rhodospirillales bacterium
GGCTTCCTCGACGCCGCTTTCGTGGTCGATGGGGCGGTAGTAGAGGTCCTCGGCCTCGGCCGCCAAATTATCGTGGCCCGTCGCCATGGGCCGTCCGGCCGCCTGCCATGCCGCCGTGCCGCCGTCGAGCACCCGAACCGGGACCGCCGCCCGGGCCGCCATGTCGGCCGCCGCGAGAAGGGCCAATCGGTCGTCATTCGCGGTCACGACATAGGTGCCCGCCTTGGGCAGCTGTTCAAGGGCCTCTTCGATGCGCGAGCGCATGGCCCACCAGGCGCCGGCGATATGCCCGGCACGAAAGGCCAGGCTATCGGCGAAATCGACGACCAGCGCCTCACCCCGGGCGATCATGGCTTCCAATTCAGGCACCGCGACGGTGTCGACGGTGACCGCATCGGCCTCCGGGCAGGGGGCCCGACGGGGGCCGGTTTCCAGCCCTTCCGTGCCGATGCCGCCGGCCAGCACATGGACCTCGGGCCAGCCCATCTGGACCAGCCAGCTTGCCGTCATCATGGCCCGAACTTCGGTGTCGTCGACCAGAACCAGGCGCGCGTTGCGGGTGCCGACATAGACATCGGTCGCCTGGACCAGCTGGCCGCCCGGCGCCGACAGCGAGCCCGGCAAATGCCCGGCGGCGTATTCCGCCGGGTCGCGCACGTCGAGGAGGTAAAGCGTTCGCGCCTCATCGCTCCGCAAGCGCGCCAGCTCGCCCCGGGTGATGGTCGCAACCTTGAAGCGCCGCGCCACGTCGGCCGCCGCCCGGCGCGCCCAATCGAGGGTGCCGTCGGAAACCGGGCCGGCGCGGCGACGGGCGCCGTGCTCGGCATCGAAGCCGGCCAGGTGCCAGCCCATGGTGCCGTTCTCCAACGCCGTCACCGGGTTGGGAATGCCGGCGTTGATCAGCGACTGGCAGCCGATGATGGCGCGCGTGCGCCCGCCGCAGTTGACGACCACCGGGGTCTTGGGATCGGGGACCAGGTCACGCAGCCGATAGACCAGCTCGGCGCCCGGCAGGTTGGTGCTGCCGGGAATGGTGACGCGCGTGTATTCGCCGAACGGCCGGCTGTCCACGATCACCACGTCCTCGCCGGCCTCCATCTTCGCCTTGAGGTCGGGAATGGCGATGCGCGGTGGGGCGAAGCGGTGCTCGACGTATTCGCCGAACATCTTGGACACCACGTTGAAGCCGCCGAACAGTTCGAAGCCGGCCTCGGCCCAGGCCTTGATGCCGCCCGTCAGGATGGAAACATCGCTGTATCCGGCCCCCGCCATGATCGCGGCGGCTTGGTCCGCCAAGCCGCCGGCCGCGTCGCACAGCACGACGCGCGTCGCCGGGCGCGGCACCAGGTCGCGGATCATCAGCTCAAGGCGGCTCAGCGGTATACTGACGGCCAGCAGGATGTGGCCCTGGCAATACACTCCCTGTTCGCGCACATCGACGAGCGCGATCTCGTCGCAGTCGAGGAGGTGTCGTTTAAGCGTCGGCGCGTCGATGGATTCCATGGTTTCTCCCCGGTGTTCCAGATCGGGATCAATGATCGGGCCAACTCCGATCTTGTGTCAACGGGGCCGGCAAGGCAGAGTTGGCGGGCTGTCGACGAAAGGCGTTCCCTTGGTTCAGCTGAAGACCCCGCGTGTCGGTTCGAACACGCTGATCGGCATGGCCTTCATGCTTGGCAACGCCCTTGGGGCGACCGGGGTCAACGCCATCGTGCGCGGCCTTTCGTCCGACCTTCACCCCTTCGAGATGGCCTTTTTCCGCTGTGTCTTCGGCCTCATCGTCCTGGCTCCCTTGATTTTTCGCCACGGGATCGAGCCCTTCAAGACCCAACGCCTTGGCCTGCACGCCTTGCGCGGCGTCCTGCAAGGGGCGGTGCTGTTGATGTTCTTCCTGGCCCTTTCCATGATCCCCATGGCGACGGTGCAGGCGCTTTTCTTCACCTCGCCCCTGTTCGCCACCCTGCTGGCCCTGGTGGTCCTGGGCGAAACCATCCGGGCACGCCGTATCACGGCCTTGGTGGTCGGCTTTGGCGGCGTGCTGGTCGTCCTGCGTCCGGGTTTCGGCGCCCTCGAACCCGGCGCCTTGTTGATGTTGGCGGCCGCCGCGACCTGGGGCAGCGCCATCATCGTCATCAAAATACTCTCACGCACCGAATCGAGCCTGACGGCGACCCTTTACCCGACGCTGTTCGTCACCCCCATCGCCTTGGTCGCGGCGCTGCCCTATTGGCGCTGGCCGACAGTGGACGAGCTTGGCTGGATGGCCTTGCTCGGCACCTTTGCCACCCTCTCTCACCTGTCCCTCGCCCAGGCCTTCAAGGAGGCCGACGTCACCGCCATCATGCCGGTCGACTTCACCAAGCTGATCTGGGCGGCGCTGGCCGGATACCTGTTGTTCGCCGAGGTGCCCGGCCTTTCGATCTGGCTCGGCGGGACGATGATCTTCTCCGCCGTGACCTACATCGCCATCCGCGAGCGAAGCCTCAAGGCCGATCCCACCCTACCCCGCGAAATGACCTGAGCGGTCTCGGCCCAGGCCTTGTCATCGCCGGCGCCTTGGACGATGATGGCGACAACGGAATCGCTCCAATCGGGAGGAAAGAGCATGAGCAATCACCGGGTCCCCTGGCAGGGCTCGTTCCCCGCCATCGTCACGCCGTTTACCACCGATGGCGAGATCGACGAGGCCCTGCTGCGCGCCAATGTCAACCTGACCATCGACGAAGGGGCGCATGGCGTCGTCATCTGCGGTCATTTTGGCGAGGCGCACCTGATGAACGACGCCGAGCGCGACCGCGTCATCGCCGTCGGCGTCGAGGAAGTCGCGGGTCGGGTGCCCGCCATCGCCGGCACCGGCGGCATTTCGACCGCCGAGGTCATCCGCCGCACCAAGTGGGCCAAGGAGGCGGGCGCCGACGGGGCGATGATCGAGGCGCCCTATTTCATGCTGACCAAGCCGGGCGACACCATTGCCCATTACGCCCATATCACCGACGCGGTCGACCTGCCGATCAAGGTCTACAACAATCCCAGGCGGGCGACGGCCAAGCTGACGGTTGAGATGTTCGAAACCCTGGCCGAGATGGCCAACATCGTCTCGATCAAGGAAAGCTCCGGCGACATGGAGCTCGTCATGCACCTCATCCAGCAGGTCGGCGACCGCTTGCGCATCTTCATCGGCCCGGCGCGCAAACTGGGCTTCGCCTCCATCATCATGGGGGCGCACGGCTTCGTCGACGGCAATCCCCAGTTCGTCGGGCGGCGCGCCCACCAACTCTACGACCTGGCCAAGGCGCGCGACCACGAACAGGGCGTGCCGTTGCAGCACTTCCTCATGCGCTGTGGCCAGTTGATCTATGAATCCGCCGGCACCGACCCGGCGACGATCAAGGACGCCATGCGCTATCTGGGGCGCCCCGGCGGCTGGCCGCGCCTGCCGCTGCGCGCCATGGAAGGGGACGACCTGGCGCGCTTCCACGCCGCCCTCGACGCCCTCGGCCTGACACCGGCCAAGGCGGCCGAGTAGGGCGCCCCTACCTCTGTGCCTGAGTGGTCCCTTTGATCTTGAAGGGGAAATGAACCACAGAGGCACAGAGGCACAGAGGCACAGAGAAGGAATACCGCGCGCTCCGCGCGCAATTATTCTTTCTTTCTTCCTCGGTGTCTCTGTGCCTCTGTGGTTTTACCCTTCCATCAGGGCGTCGGCCAGGACCCTGGCGACGTGGACCGCCGGGCGCCCGGCGCCGTCCTTGATCTGGTGGCGGCAGCTGGTGCCGTCGGCGACGATCAGGGCATCTTCGGCGGCGCGCAGGGCGGGCAGCAGGTCCATCTCCGCCATGCGCATCGACAGATCGAAATGCCTGGCCTGGTAGCCGAAGGCGCCGGCCATGCCGCAGCAACCCGCTTGCACCGTTTCCACCTCTAGGCCGGGCACGAGGGCGAGGGTGCTTTCGGTCGCTGCCATGCAATCAAAAGCCTTTTGATGGCAGTGGCCGTGGAGCAGGGCCTTCTTTCCCGTCATGGACTTGAGATTCAGGCGTAGGCGGCCCGCCGCCGCCTCGCCGGCCAGGAATTCCTCGAACATTTGCGCGCCGGCGGCCAGGGCCCGGCTCTCGTCGCCCGGATCAAGCACCGTGAACTCGTCGCGCAGGGTCAACAGGCACGACGGTTCCAGGCCGATGACCGGCACGCCCCTCTCGACGAAGGGGCCGAGCGCCGCGATTGTCCGCCGCGCCTCGGCGCGCGCCTCGTCGACCAGGCCGGCGGCGAGAAAGGTGCGCCCGCAACAAAGGGGCCGGCCGCCGTCGGGCGGCGCCGCCAGGCGCACCGCAAAGCCCGCCGCCTCCAGGACCGAGACGGCCGCTTCCACGTTTTCGGGCTCGAAGTATGTATTGAAGGTATCGGCGAGCAGGACGACTTGGTTCTCGGCCGCGTCCGGCGTTGCATCGGCGGCGCGGCGCGGCCCGAAGCGGTCACGGTGCCAACTCGGCAGGCTGCGCCGGGCGCTTATCCCCATCACCGGCTTGGCGGCGCCGGCCAGGAGATTGAAGAGAGGCGCCAGGCGCGCCGCCCAGGGGGCATAGCGCGGTAAAAAGGCGGTCATTCGCTCGCCCAGCCCCAAGCCGTGGCGCTGGCGGTAGTGGTAGAGGAATTCGGTCTTCATGCGCGCCATGTCGACGCCGGTCGGGCATTCGCGCTTGCAGGCCTTGCAGCCGACGCAGAGCTCCATGGTCTCCGCCATGGCGTCGGACGTCAGGGCGTCGGCTCCCAACTGGCCGGCCAGGGCCAGGCGCAGGGTATTGGCGCGGCCCCGGGTCAGGTCAATCTCGTCGCCCGTGGCGCGGTACGACGGGCACATGACGCCGGCGTCCCGTTTGCGGCACTCGCCGTTGTTGTTGCACATCTCGACGGCGCCGGCGAAGCCGCCCCATTCGCTCCAATCGAGGGCCTCTTCGGGCATCTTGGGCGCATAGTCCGGCGGATAACGGAACAGCGCGCGGTCATCCATCGGCTTGGGGTCGACGATCTTGCCCGGATTGAACCTGCCCTCGGGGTCGAAGGCGTCCTTGACGTCGGCAAAGGCTTGCACGATGCGCGGGCCCAGCATGGGCTCAAGGAATTCGGAGCGCACCAGGCCGTCGCCGTGCTCGCCCGAGTGCGAGCCCTTGTACTGGCGCACCATGGCGAAGGCTTCCTCGGCGATGGCGCGCATCTTCTTGACGTCCTCGCCGTCCTTCATGTTGAGCACCGGGCGCACGTGCAAACAGCCGACCGAGGCATGGGCGTACCAGGTGCCCCGGGTGCCGTGCTTGGCGAAGACGCGGGTCAGGCGGTCGGTGTAGTCGGCGAGATCGTCGAGGGCCACGGCGCAGTCCTCGATAAACGAGATCGGCTTGCCGTCGCCCTTCATCGACATCATGATATTGAGGCCCGCCTTGCGCACCGCCCAGACGCGGCCCTGAAGGGCGGCATCGGTGATGTCCCTGACCGCGCCGGGGAAGCCGTGATCGGCCATCAGGGTGACCAGATCGGCGAGACGGCGGCGCTGTTCTTGGGCGTCCTCGCCGGCGAACTCGACCAAGAGAAGGGCGTCCGGCGCGCCTTCGACGAAGTCCTCGATGGTCGGGCGGTAGGCGGCGATATCGCGCGCCAGGTCGATCATGGTGCGGTCGACCAGCTCCACCGCCGCCGGCTCCAGGGCCACGATGTGGCGCGTCATCTCCATGGCTTGAAAGAATGTCGGGAAGTGGCAGACGCCCAGCACCTTGTGGGGCGGGATGGGCTGAAGGTCGACCTCGATGCGGCGGAAGAAGGCCAGCGTGCCTTCCGAACCGACCAACAGGTGGGCCATGTTGTGGCCCTGGGGCGAGATGGTCTCGATGTTGTAGCCGCCGACGCGGCGCAGGAGCTTGGGAAAACGCCGGGCGATTTCGTCCGCCTCGCGCTCGCCCAAGAGACGCATGCGCCGCGCCAGGTCCAAGGCGCGGCCCTCTTCTTCGATGGCGTCCAGGTCGGCGGGTACGGGACCCAGGCGGACTCCGGCGCCGTCGGCCAGGACGGCGTCTATGGCGTGGACGTTGTGCACCATGTTGCCGTAGCGGATCGACCGCGCGCCGCAAGAGTTATTGCCCGTCATGCCGCCGATGGTGGCCTGGGCCGAGGTCGACACATCGACCGGAAAGAAGAGGCCATGGGGCTTGAGATAGGCGTTGAGCCGGTCGAGCACGACGCCCGGCTGCACCGTCGCCCGCAGCGCCTCGGCATCGAATTCCAAGATGCCGTCGAGATGCTTGGAAACATCGACGACAAGGGCTTCGCCGACCGTCTGGCCGCATTGCGAAGAGCCGGCGCCGCGCGGCAGGACGGGCACGCCGGCATCGGCCGCGACCTGGATGGCGTGCACGATATCGTCTTCGGAGCGTGGCACGACGACGCCGACGGGCTCGATACGGTAGATCGAGGCATCGGTCGAATAGCGCCCGCGCGAGAAGGCATCGAACAGCACCTCGCCCTCGATCTCGCGCCGCAGCCGCGCCGCCAGCGCCCCATCGCCGGCGGCGGGCGGGGCGGATCGGTTCAAGGTCGGGCTCGATGACATGGGGATTCCCGGCGGCGGACGGGCATCCGGAATACTAGCATCCAGTACGGCGAATGAAAACTCGACGCCGGCTTAACAAGGGGACGTCTTGATGATTTCCTCAGCCGTCGAGGCGAGTGAAGGCCAGGGTGGCGTTGGTGCCGCCGAAACCGAAGCTGTTGGAGAGCACGCAGTTGATCTCGGCGTCGTCTTGGCGTTCGCGCAGGATCGGCATGTCGGCGTCGGCCGGGTCGAGCTCCTCGACGTTGGCGGAGACGCAGAGGAAGTTGTTCTGCATCATCAACAGGCTGTAGATGGCCTCGTGCACGCCGGCGGCGCCGAGCGCGTGTCCGGTCAGGGACTTGGTCGAATTGAAGGCCGGGATCCGGTTGCGCGTCTCGAACACCTGGCGCAGGGCTTCCAGTTCCTTGGTATCGCCGACCGGCGTCGAGGTGCCGTGGGTATTGATGTAGTCGACCGGCTGGTCGAGACCTTCCATCGCCATCTGCATGCAGCGCACGGCGCCCTCGCCCGACGGCTGCACCATGTCGTGGCCGTCCGAGGTCGCGCCGTAGCCGGAAAACTCGGCATAAATCTTGGCGCCGCGGGCGCGCGCGTGTTCCAGTTCCTCGACCACCACGACACCGCCGCCGCCGGCGATGACGAAGCCGTCGCGGCGGGCATCAAAGGCGCGCGAGGCACGCTCGGGCGTGGCATTGAAGTCCGAAGACAGGGCCGGCATGGCGTCGAACATTACCGTCAAAGCCCAGTCGAGTTCCTCGCCGCCGCCGGCGAAGACGATATCCTGCTTGCCCATCTGGATAAGCTCGGCGGCATTGCCGATGCAGTGCGAACTGGTCGAACAGGCCGACGTGATCGAATAGTTGACACCCTTGATCTTGAACGCGGTGGCCAGCGTCGCCGAATTGGTGCTCGACATGGCGCGCGGAACGACAAACGGCCCGACCCGCTTGGCGCTTTTCTGGCGCGCCGTGTCGGCGGCTATCACCAGGCTGCGCACCGACGGCCCGCCCGAGCCAACGATCAGGCCCGTGCGTTCGTTGGAAACCTCGGCGTCACTCAGGCCCGCGTCGGCGATGGCCTCTTTCATGGCGACGTAGTTATAGGCCGCCCCGTCGCCCATGAAGCGCAGCATCTTGCGGTCGACGATGTTTTCCAGGTCAATCTCGGGCTTGCCGTGAAGGTGGCTGCGGAACCCCATATCGCGGTATTCGGGACTGAACGAGATGCCCGACTTTGCCTGGCGCAGGGATTCGACGACCTGTTCGGCATTGTTGCCGATCGAGGACACGATCCCAAGGCCGGTTACGACGACTCTTCTCATATCACCTTTGTCCCTATGAATCGGTTGAGGTAAACACCCCGACACGCAGGCCCGTCGCTTGGTAGATTGGTTGCCCGTCCACCGACATTATTCCATCGGCGATGGCCAACGACACCTGGCGGCGGACCACCCGTTTTATATCGAGGCGATAGGTGATGCCCTTTGCCTCGGGCAGGACCTGGCCGGTGAACTTGACGGCGCCGACGCCCAAGGCCAAGCCGCGCCCCGGCGCCCCGGACCAGCCGAGAAAGAAGCCGACCAGTTGCCACAGGGCATCGAGGCCCAGGCAGCCCGGCATCACCGGGTTCGATTCGAAATGGCAGGCAAAGAACCACAGGTCCGGCCTGATATCCATCTCGGCCAGGATTTCCCCCTTGCCATATTCGCCACCGTCTTCTGCGATTCTCGTAATGCGGTCGATCATCAACATCGGAGGGAGGGGCAGACGGGCGTTATCCGGCCCGAATAACTCGCCATGGGCGCAGCGCAGGAGATCCTCGCGCGTATAACTGTCCTTGCGATCCAAATTCTTCTCGGTCCGTTGCAGTTCAATTCGGTCTTCGCGCCGACTCTCGTCACGTCTCTCCGCCACGTCTGGTAAGGTCTTATATATAGAGTGGATTGCGAAAAGACGAGCCCAGGGCCAAATTTGTCGTATTACGGCGTGCGCTCATAGGCCTGGCGGGCGGCCATGATGACGTCCGGCCTCCGGGTGATGATGGCATCGACGCCCCAGCGCCAAAGCTCGTCGGCGCGCGCGGGGTCCTCCACCGACCACACCGCAAGTTGCAAGCCCAGCTGCTTGACGCGCGCCACGCTGTCCCGCCCCAGGTCGTCGTGGCGAAGGTGCAGGGACACGCAGTCCAGTTCTTCGGCCCGGTTCAGCAGGGCGGTTGAAAACTGGCGCCCAATCAGGGCGCCGGGCAGATCCGGCGCCCGGTCTCTCAATTGCGCGACGATCTTCGCCTCGAAGCTTGAGACGACCACCGGCAGCGACGCCGGCCACAGTTTGGCCAGGGCCTTGAGGACACACTCGGCGAGCCCGGCTTCGGCGCCCGGCGCATCTTTTATCTCAATCACGACGCCGCGGCCGAGTTGGGTCAGGACCTCGAGGGCCTGTTCCACGGTGGGGATGGTCTGGTCGGCGAAGGCGGGATCGAACCACGAACCGGCGTCGAGGTGATTGAGCACGGCCAGCGGCGTCTCGTCGATGCGGTCCGGCCGGGCGCATATCCTTTCCAGGGTCTCGTCGTGGAAGACGACGCAGCGCCCGTCGGCGCTCTGGCGCACGTCGAATTCGACCCAGGGGGCGCCGTGGGCGGCGGCCAGCCGAAAAGCGGCCAAGGTATTTTCGGGCGCGGCGCCGGCGGCGCCGCGATGGGCGATGACGGGAGGGAGCAGGAACGGTGTCATGGCCCGGCCTACCACCCTCCTATCGACCGTCCAGAGATTTAGCCGGCCGCCGGTTCCCTTCTTGGCTCGTCCTTGATCTCTTCGCCGGTCTTCTGGTCGACCACCTTCATGGACAGCTTTACCTTGCCCCGGTCGTCGATGCCGATCAGCTTGACCTTGACCTCGTCGCCGACGTTGACGACATCGGTCGTCTGGCCGACCCGGTTCGGGGCCAGCTGGCTGATATGGACCAGGCCGTCGCGCGTCCCCATGTAGTTGACGAAGGCGCCGAAATCGACGGTCTTCACCACCTTGCCGTTATAGATCCTGCCGATCTCGGGCTCGGCGGTGATGCCGCGAATCCATTCCATGGCGGCCTCGCCGGCCTTTTGATCGACGGCGGCGACCTTGACCGTGCCGTCGTCCTCGATGTCGATCTTGGCCCCCGTGACCTCGCAGATCTCGCGGATCATCTTGCCGCCCGGGCCGATGACCTCGCGAATCTTATCCTTCGCGATGGTGATGACGGTGATGCGCGGCGCGTTCTCGCTGACCCCGTCGCGGGCCGCCGTCAGCGCCTTTGCCATCTCATCAAGAATGTGCAGACGGCCGTCGCGCGCCTGGGCCAGGGCCTGTTTCATGATGTCCTCGGTAATCGAGGTGATCTTGATGTCCATCTGCAGCGACGTCAGGCCGGCGGCCGAACCGGCCACCTTGAAGTCCATATCGCCCAGGTGGTCCTCGTCGCCGATGATGTCGGACAGCACGGCGACGCCGTCGTCCTCCTTGATCAGTCCCATGGCAATGCCGGCGACGGGCCCCTTTAAGGGCACCCCGGCGTCCATCATGGCGAGCGAGGAGCCGCAGACCGAGGCCATCGACGACGAACCATTGGACTCGGTTATCTCCGAGACGACGCGGATCGTGTAGGGAAAGGACTCGGGATCGGGCAGCAGGGGATTGATGGCGCGCCATGCCAGCTTGCCGTGGCCGATTTCGCGCCGCCCCGGTCCGCGCAGGAAACGGGCCTCGCCGACCGAGTAGGGCGGAAAGTTGTAATGCAGCATGAACTTTTCACGGTATTCGCCGTCCAGCGCGTCCATGATCTGTTCGTCCTGACCGGTGCCCAGGGTGGTGACCACCAGGGCCTGGGTCTCGCCGCGGGTGAACAGCGCGCTGCCGTGGGTGCGGGGCAGGATGCCGACCTCGCACGAGATCGGGCGGACGGTCGAGGTGTCGCGGCCGTCAATGCGCCGGCCGGTTTTCAGGATATCGTTGCGCACGATGGACTTCTCGAGGCTCTTCAGCGCGCCCGGCACCACCGAGGCCGCCAGGTCGGCGTCGATCTTGTCGTCGGCCGCCAGTTCCTCGCTCACCTTGGCGCGAACCGCCGCCACCTTTTCCTGGCGCGTTATCTTGTCGGTCTCGCCATAGGCCTGGCGCAAACCCGTTTCGGCCATCTGGGCGACGCGGAGCACCAGGGCTTCCGTGCCTTCCGGCGCCGGCTCCACCGCGCGCGGCTCCTTGGCGCAGGCCTCGGCCAGTTCGATGATCGCATCGATGACCGGCTGAAATTCCTTGTGCCCGAAGGTGACGGCGCCGAGCATCGTTTCCTCGGACAGCTCCTTGGCCTCCGATTCGACCATCAGCACGCCTTCCGACGTGCCGGCCACGACAAGGTTGAGCTCGCTGTCGGCCACCTCTCCGACCAGCGGGTTTAGCTTGTAGGCGCCATCGACGTAGCCGACCCGGCACGCTCCGATGGGGCCCAGGAAGGGCAGGCCCGAAAGCGTCAGTGCCGCCGATGCCCCGACCATGGCGACGATGTCGGGATCGTTCTCCATGTCGTGCGACAGGACGGTGCAGATGACCTGGGTTTCATTGTTGTAGCCCTTGGCAAAGAGCGGCCGGATAGGGCGGTCGATGAGGCGCGAGACAAGCGTGTCCTTTTCCGTCGGCCGGCCTTCGCGCTTGAAGAACCCGCCCGGGATCTTGCCGGCGGCGAATGTCTTTTCCTGATAGTTCACGGTCAGGGGGAAAAAATCGATCCCCGCCCTGGGCGTGGCCTCGCCGACCACGGTGCACAGCACCTTGGTTTCGCCGTAGGACGCCATGACGGCGCCGTCGGCCTGGCGGGCGAACTTGCCGGTCTCGAAGACGAGTTTGCGGCCGCCCCAGTCTATTTCTTTCCTATATTCCTTGAACATGCTGTCTATTTCCTTTTCCAATACGGTCTCGCCGGCGGCCCGGTGGCCGGCCGGCGTCGGATGTCTCACAAGCGGATTCTAAGATTGTTCGGCACCAGCCCGCTCCCGCACCCGGCCACCCCGAGCATACAATGGCATTGGGTGGCCGGGTGGGGGAGCGGGCTGGTGCCGAAACGTACCAACATACGAATCACTAACGGCGCAGTCCCAGACGTTTGATCACCTGTTCGTAACGCTTGACCTGGGTCTTCTTCAGGTAATCGAGCAGGCGCCGGCGCAGTCCCACCATCATCAGCAGGCCACGGCGCGAATGGAAGTCCTTCTTGTGTGTTTTCAGGTGTTCGGTCAGGTTGCCGATGCGTTCGCTGAGAATGGCGACCTGTACTTCCGGCGATCCGGTGTCGTCCTTCTTCAGGGCGAACTCGGAAATGAGCTGCTGTTTGCGCTCGGCGGTAATCGACATCGTTTACTCCGTTGCTCAAAGATTCAAAACGCGCAGGGGGCGGATCTCTCCGCCCTTGATACGCGCCAGCGCCACCGGTTTTCCTCCGGCCATGGCACATACGACGGCGTCCTGGGCGACGTTCTTTAGGGGTGACCGGCTTGCCACCGGCAACACCGGAACCGGCCGGCCATGACGCAAGCTCCGGGCCTCCGCCTCCGTCAGGGCCAGTGCCGGGATGTCGTCCAGCGCGGTCTCGACGGGAAGCAATCGGTCCAGGAGCGCGGCACTATGCCCCACCGCCTCGACATTATCCAGGGAAATCGCAAGGTCCTCGGTAAACGGTCCGACCCGGGTGCGGCGCAGGTCCGCAACGTAGCCCACCGTTCCCAGGGCCACGGCCATGTCGCGGGCCAGGCTGCGCATGTAGGCCCCCTTGCCGGTGACGGCCTCGAAGCGGGCGTGGTCGTCGTCGGGGACATCGACGAGCACCAGACGGTCGATGCGCACGCTTCTCGGTTGAAGCTCCGGCGCGGCATCGGCGCGGGCCAGGGCATAGGCCCGCCGGCCGCCGACCTTGACCGCCGAATAGACGGGAGGAATCTGGTCGATGGTGCCGGTGAAACGGTCCAGGACGGCCTTGATCTCGGCCTCCGATGGACGCACCGGGCTGACCGCCGTGACTGCGCCTTCGCCATCGTCCGATGCCCGGGCCTCGCCCCAGCGGACGGTAAAGCGATAGTCCTTCGAATCGTCCATGACGTAGGCCACGGTCTTGGTCGCCTCGCCGAGCGCCAGGGGCAGGACGCCGGTGGCCAGGGGATCGAGGGTGCCGGCATGTCCGACCTTGGCGGCGCCGGTCAGGCGGCGCACCTTGGCCACCGCGCCGGCCGATGTCATGCCGGGCGGCTTGTCGACGACCAGCCAGCCGTGGATGGGCGCGCCGCGTCGCCTAGAGCCCATGGTTCGTGTCCTCGTCTTCGATTTCGTCATCCGCGGGCCCGTCGAGGTCGCGGGCGACGGCGGGATCGGCGAGCAGGGTCTCGATACGCGTCGCCTCGTCGAACGAGCCATCGGCCATGAAGTCCATGTCGGGAACGTTCCTCAACTCGACCGATCGCGCGATGTGGCGGCGCAGGAAGGGCCGGGCCCGGGTCAGGGCTTCGAGGACAGGTGCCGTCGGGCCGCCGCCGAGCGGCGTGACGAAGACATGGGCGCGGCGCAGGTCGGGGCTCATCCGCACCTCGGTCACGGTCACGGTGATGCCTTCAAGGCCGGGATCACGCAGCATGCCGCGCTCCAATATGCGGGCCAGGGCGTGGCGCAATTCCTCGCCCACCCGAAGCTGGCGCTGGCTTGGCGGTCTGGCGCGGTGGCCGCTCATGGCGCCGGCATCCCGCCGGTGGGGATTTCAACGGCCGACCGGAGGTCGGCGGGCGTTCGATCGGCGCGCCTCACAGTTCGCGCGCGACCTCCTCGATCTCGAAACACTCGATGGTGTCGCCGGCCTGGATATCTTGATAGTTCTCGAAGGCCATGCCGCATTCCGTGCCATCCTTGACTTCCCGGACGTCGTCCTTGAAGCGTTTGAGTTGCGACAGGCTGCCCTCGTGCACCACCACGTCGTCGCGCAGCAGGCGCACCTTGGCGCCGCGCCGCACCTGACCTTCGGTAACCATACAGCCCGCCACCTTGCCGACCTTGGTGATGGCGAAGACCTCTCGGATATCGGCGGAGCCCAGGATTTTTTCGCGCAGGGTCGGCTTGAGCATTCCCGACAGCCCGGCCTTCAGGTCGTCGGTGACGTTGTAGATGATGGAATAATAGCGGATATCCACGTTGTCGCGCTTGGCCAGGTCGCGGGCCTGGCGATTGGCGCGCACGTTGAAGCCGACGATCAGCCCCTTCGACGCCCGGGCCAAGGTGACATCCGATTCGTTGATGCCGCCGACGCCGGCGTGCAGTATCAACACCTTGACCTCTTCGGTAGCGAGCTTCTCCAGCGCCCCGACGATGGCCTCCACCGAGCCATGGGCGTCGGCCTTCACCACCACCGGCAGCGACTCGGCCTCGCCGTCCTGAATACGCTCGAACATTTGATCCATGGTTCCGCGGCCGGTGGCGGCGACCTTGATGTCGCGCTCGCGGCGGCGGCGGAAGTCGGTGACCTCGCGGGCCCGGGCCTCGCTGTCGACGACGCTGAGTTCGTCACCCGCCGCCGGCGTCCCGGTGAGGCCCAATATTTCCACCGGTACCGAGGGGCCGGCCTCGTCGACGCTCTGGCCGTGGTCGTCGACCAGGGCGCGGGCGCGGCCCCATTCGCGGCCGGCGACGAAGATGTCGCCCACCTTCAGCGTACCGCGTTGCACCAGGACGGTGGCGACGGGGCCGCGCCCCGGTTCCATCCTGGCCTCGATGATCACCCCCTCGGCGGTGCGCTCGGGGTTGGCCTTGAGATCAAGAAGCTCGGCCTGCAAGAGGATGATTTCCTCCAGCTTGTCGAGATTGGTTTGTTCCTTTGCCGATATCTCGACGGACAGGATTTCGCCGCCCATTTCTTCAAGCACCACGTCGTGCTGCAACAGTTCGGTGCGCACCCGTCCGGCATCGGCATCGGGACGATCCATCTTGTTGATGGCCACGATAATCGGGACCTCCGCCGCCTGGGCATGATGAATGGCTTCCACGGTCTGCGGCATTATGCCGTCGTCGGCGGCGACGACCAGGACGACGATATCCGTCGACTTGGCGCCGCGGGCCCGCATCTCGGTGAAGGCGGCGTGGCCGGGGGTATCGATGAAGGTGATCTTGCGGCCCGCCTCGCCCGTCACCTGATAGGCGCCGATGTGCTGGGTGATGCCGCCGGCTTCCTGGTCGGCGACGTTGGCCTTGCGCAAGGCGTCGAGCAGCGAGGTCTTGCCATGGTCGACATGGCCCATGACGGTCACCACCGGCGCCCGCGCCTCAAGGTGGGCGTCGGCGTCTTGATCGCCCTTGAGACCGATTTCGACGTCGGATTCGCTGACCCGCTTGATGGTGTGACCGAACTCGGTGACCACCAATTCGGCGGTGTCGGCGTCGATCGTCTGATTGACCGTCGCCATGACGCCCATCTTCATCAGCGATTTGATGACGGCGGCGGCGCGTTCCGCCATGCGATTGGCCAGTTCCTGTACGGTGATGGTTTCGGGAACGATCACTTCGTGGAAAATCTTTTGCGCCTCTCCGCTTTCCGAAAGCTGGAACTTCTGCTTTTCGCGCGCCCGCGCGCGCTTGACCGAGGCCAGGGAGCGGGTGCGTTCGTCGCGGTCGCCGAGCGCCTCCGAGATGGTCAGTTTGCCCGACCGCCGCCGCTGTTGACCGCGTCTCGGCGCCGATGACGGCCGGCGCTGATCGGGCCGGCCCGGATGGCGCCCGCGCGGCGCCCCGTCCGTGTCCTCGCCCTCGCCCTCGACGGCCTGGAGTTTGGCCGCCGCCACGGCCGCCGCCGCCTTGGCCCGTTCCTCGCGTCGGCGGGCCTCTTCATCGGCCTGACGTCTCGCCTCTCCCTCGGCGATTTTTTGACGCTCCGCTTCCTCGGACGCGCGCGCCTCTTCGGCGGCGGCGGCCTCGCGGCGCTCTTCCTCATCCTGGGTTTGTTCCTCGGCATGCTCCGCCGGCTCCGGCTCGGCATGGTCGGCCGCCTTCTGCGCGTCTTCCAGGGCGCGGGCGCGGACCGCCTTTTCTTCCGTCGTCAGGGTGGCTCCGGCGGCCCGGGAGGCCTTGCCCGCCTCTTCGGTGTCGGCGTCGGGGGGCGCTGTCTTTTGCCCTTCCGGGGCCTCGGCGCCGGCTTTCACCGCGGCCATCTTGCCGCCCGAATCGAGGGCGTAGGAGCGCTTCTTGCGGACCTCGACCGCCACCACCTTCGAACGGCCGTGGGAGAAGCTCTGCCGCACTTGGCCGCCCTCGACCGTCTTCTTGATCTCAAGCGTGCCGGGACGGCGCAGGCTAAGCAGCGCCTTCTTGTCCGTTCCCTTGGTTTCTTCCTTGTTCTCGCTCATCGCTCTCCGCTTCGTCAACCGCTCTTCGATTGATCCCAGTCCACTTGGCGAAACGCCCCGAGACGCCCCGCCTCACACATCAGACGCTCGGCCAGGCGCCCCGGCGCCACGGCAACATGCCCGGCGCTTTCGCGTCCCAGCGCGGCACCCAGCTGGGCGCCGCTGAACGCTTCCAGCACCGCCACGCCGGAGGCCAGCCGGCGCAACCTGGCGCGGCCGTCCTCGGCGCCGTCGGCGGCCGCCAACAATACGCCCGCCTTGCCGGCGCGCAGCCAGGCACGCACCTTTTCGAACCCCGCCGCCGCCTGCCCGGCGCGCCGCGCCAGCCCGATCAGGTCCAGGCACCGGCGCGTCAGGCGTTGCTCCACCCGCTCGGCCAAGTCGGCGGCGGGCGTGGCGCGCCGCCCCGAGGCCTTGGCGAAAAGGTTTCCGTCGGCGGCCGTTTTTACCATATCGCGGCGCGGCCTCAACCACAAACCTCGTCCCGGCAGGCGGCCGTCCACATCGGCGACCACATCGCCGTCGGGTGCGACGACAAATCTCAACAGCGCCTTCTTGGGCAGGCGGTCGCCGGTCACCAGGCAGCGCCGCAGGTCCTCGCCCTCGGCCGTATCCAATTTAGCGCGCCGCGACATCCGTGCCTAACCTCCCGATTGCGCCGTTGGCGGTTCGGGGTCGGCGGCGGGCGCTTGGTCGGCGCCTTGGTCCGGGTCGTCACCGGCTTCGCCGTCTTCGCCGGGCTTGTCTTCGTCCTCGAACCAATGGGCGCGCGCCGCCATGATGATCTCGTTGGCCTTGTCCTCGTCAAGCGTTCCCGGAGGCAGGATTTCGATCAACTCGTCGCTCGCCAGATCGGCCAGGTCGTCCAGTGTCTTAACGCCGTTTTCTCCAAGCGCGACGACCATGGCGAGATTGAGGCCGGCCAGGTTGACCAGATCGTCGGCGACGCCGAGATCGCGCCGCTGATTGGACAGTTCCTCGTCCCGTTTGGCCAGGTGGGCGCGCGCCCGTTCGCGCAGTTCGCCCGCCACATCGGCGTCGAAGCCCTCGATCTCGACCATGTCCTCGATGGGCACGAAGGCAACCTCCTCGACGGTCGAAAATCCTTCGGTGACGAGCAGGTGGGCGATGACCTCGTCGACGTCGAGGGAATCGATGAAAAGCTGCGACAGGGAGTGAAATTCCTCGGTGCGGCGCTCCGATTCCTCGGCCTCGGTCAGAATATCGATGTCCCACCCCGTCAGTTGAGAGGCCAAACGAACGTTTTGCCCGCGCCGGCCAATGGCCAAGGAGAGCTGATCGTCGGGCACCACCACTTCAATCCGGTGGGCCTCTTCGTCAAGCACGACCTTGGCCACTTCGGCGGGCGCCAAGGCGTTGACGATGAAGGTGGCGGGATCGGGCGACCACTGGATAATGTCGATCTTCTCGCCCTGCAGCTCGCTGACCACGGCCTGCACCCTTGAACCGCGCATGCCGACGCAGGCACCAACCGGATCGATGCTGGAATCGTTCGACAGCGCGGCGATCTTGGCGCGCGAGCCAGCATCCCGGGCAACCGATTTTATCTCGATGATCGAATCGTATATTTCGGGCACTTCCTGGGCGAACAGGGCGGCCATGAACTGGGGGTGGCTGCGCGACAGAAAGATCTGCGGCCCGCGCGGCTCCTCGCGCACGTCCAGAATATAGGCACACACCCGGTCGCCGTTGGAGAAATGTTCGCGCGGAATGCTTTCGTCGCGCCTGAGCAGGGCCTCGGCGCGGCCCAGGTCGACGATGATGTTGCCGAATTCGACCCTTTTCACCAAGCCGTTGACGATCTCGCCGATTCGTCCCTTGAATTCTTCGTAGTGGCGCTTGCGCTCGGCCTCGCGCACCCTTTGGACGATCACCTGCTTGGCGGTCTGCGCCGCGATGCGGCCGAAGTCGATGGGCGGCAGGGGCTCGACCAGAAAGTCGCCGAGCTCGGCGTCGGCCTTGCGCTTGCGCGCCTCGTCGAGGCTGATTTGAATGGCTTCTTCCTCGATCGGCTCGACGACCTCCAGATAGCGCGCCAATTTGATGGCGCCGCTCTCGCGGTCGATGGAGGCGCGGATGTCGTGTTCGTGTCCGTATTTGGACCTTCCCGCCTTCTGGATCGCCTGTTCCATGGCCTCCAGGACCTCGTCGCGCTCAATTCCCTTGTCGCGCGCCACGGTTTCCGCCACTTGCAGCAACTCGGGACGCGTATATACAGCTTCCTTTTCCATGCTCGGCACGCTTTCCTATCTTCGGTCTTCCTTGGAAGACAATGATAACTCCTCGCTCAGGACCAGCGCCGCCCGCTCGATATCGGGAAACGGCAGTTCGATGGCGGCATCGCCGTCTTCCAGGCGCACCGCGTCACCGGTGACCCCAAGAAGACGGCCCTGGAACCGCTTGCGTCCACCGATCGGGCGCCCGGTCCTGACTTTGGCCAGGTGGCCGGTGAAACGCTCGAAATCGCCGAGCCGCACCAAGGGGCGGTCGATGCCCGGCGAACTGACCTCCAAGGAGTAGGGGCCCGCGATGGGATCCTCGGCATCGAGGATAGCCGAAACGGCGCGGCTGATGGCGGCGCAGTCGTCGATCACGATCGATCCGCCGTCCAAGCGCTCCGCCATCACCTGTAGGCTCGGCTTGTTGCCGCCTGATAGGCGGACCCGGACGATGGCGAAGCCCATGGCTTCGATCGTCGGGGCGATAAGCGACTCGATGCGCCCGGGCAAATCCATTCTGGCGATCCGTTTCCTTATACCAAGGATCGGTGATAATGACCCATAGAGATCGCGTAGGCGGTCCGTCGGGTAGGAGAAATGCTGCCGGCGATGCTCGGCATCGACAAGGCATTTCGACGCCCTCCGACGGGCCGCATACGCGACCGGAACGGCGGCTTGCCAAGGCTTTCGGACAGCGTCGCCGACGCCTTGCGATGGGGGGCATCGCCGCTGCGCACGCTCCTTGCCGAAAACCTTGGGAAGCCGTCTCTATGAGTCATTATCACCGATCCTTGGTATTACGTCTATGGACACTCGCAACCCCATAAAACAAAGGGTGGGCCAGTGGCCCACCCCATCAAACCCGATCACAAGGTCGGGCTTAACGAGACCAAGTGGTTGCGAGAACGGGTGGGACTATAACCTCACGGCGGGGGAAGACAAGGGTTTTATCGTTTTGCGGTTTTATCGTTTTGCCGGGCGCCTCGTCAGGCGGCCCGGGCGCGCCGGCGGCGGCAAAATCCGAGGTGGACCGAAGCCAGGCCCTGGCCGGTCGCCTTGCGTTCGTAGCGCGTTTCAAAACCGTCGGCGGGACGGCGGCGCCAATCCGACGGCCTTTGCGCCAGCCAGGCGAAGGCGGGATTGCGGATGACGTGGTCCAGGGTCCAGCGCACATAACCCATGTGGTCGGTGGCGAAGCGCAGCTCGGCGCCGTCTTTCATGACGCGGGCCAGGGCGTCCAGGGTCGCCGGCGTGATGAAACGGCGCTTGTGATGACGGGCCTTGGGCCAGGGGTCGGAAAAGAGGACGAAGACGCGGCCGATGGAGGCCTCGGGAAGGGAGCCCAGCAAAAGGCGGGCGTCGTCGTCGAAGATGCGGATGTTGGTCAGGCCCTCGCGTTCGATGATCGAAAGCAAGGATGCGACGCCGGCGACGTAAGGTTCGCAGCCGACCATGGCGGTGCCGGGATGGGCGCCGGCCTGGGCGGCCAAGTGCTCGCCGGCGCCGAATCCCACTTCCAACCACACGTCGGAAGGTGGGGCGCCGAAGGCGGCGGCCAGGTCGACGGTGCCGCCCGGCGCCGGCCGGGCGAGGCGCAAGATCGGCAAGAGACGTTCCAGACGCTCGCGGCGGGCCTTGCGAAGCCGGTGGCCGCCGCGCCGGCCGTACCATCGCACCGGAGGGGCGTTTTCGGTGCCCGTCACGCGGCGCCGAATATGCTCTTAAGTTCGTCGACCAGGTCGGTGCGCTCCCATGAGAACCCCCCGTCCGCTTCCGGTTGCCGGCCGAAATGGCCATAGGCCGCAGTGCGGGCATAGATCGGCCGGTTGAGGGTGAGGTGCTGGCGGATACCGCGCGGCGACAGGTCGACAAGATCGCGCAGCACTTGCGAAATTCGCTCCTCGTCGACCTGGCCGGTGCCGTGGGTATCGATGTAGACCGACAATGGCTTGGAGACGCCGATGGCGTAGGAGAGCTGAATGGTACAGCGGTCGGCCAGCCCCGCCGCGACCACGTTCTTGGCCAGATAGCGCGCCGCGTAGGCGGCCGAGCGGTCGACCTTGGTCGGATCCTTGCCCGAGAACGCGCCGCCGCCGTGGGGCGCCGCGCCGCCGTAGGTATCGACGACGATCTTGCGCCCGGTCAGGCCGGAATCCCCGTCGGGACCGCCGATCACGAATTTGCCGGTCGGATTGACGTAGAATTCGCTCTCGTCGCACATCCATCCGTCGGGCAGGACGTTGACCACGTGGGGACGGACGATTTCGCGCACCTGGCTCTGGCTCAAACTTTCCCCATGTTGGGTCGACACAACGACGGAGGTGGCGCGCACCGGCACGCCGTTCTCGTAGGCCAGGCTGAGCTGACTCTTGGCGTCGGGGCCAAGGCCGGGTTCGGCGCCCGAATGGCGCGCCTCGGCGAGGGAGCGCAAGATGGCGTGGGAAAATTGGATTGGGGCGGGCATCAGTTCGTCGGTTTCGCGGCACGCATAGCCGAACATGATGCCTTGGTCGCCGGCGCCCTCGTCCTTGTTGCCGGCGGCGTCGACGCCCTGGGCGATATTCGACGACTGGCCGTGCACGTGGACCCGCATATCGGCCTTCTGCCAATGGAATCCCTCTTGTTCGTACCCGATATCCCTGATCGCGGCGCGGGCCACGTCGATCAGCGTATCGTGGGTTATGTGTTCGGGGCCGCGCACTTCGCCGGCGAGGACGACCAGGTTGGTGGTGCACAGCGTCTCGACGGCGACCCGTGCCTCCGAATCCGCCGTCAGGTAGGCATCGACGACGGCATCGGAGATGCGGTCGCAGACCTTGTCAGGGTGTCCTTCGGAAACGGATTCGCTGGCGAACAAGTAATGGGATTTGGGCACGTTCATGGTCTCCCGGCTTTAGGACGAAGACAAAGGACCGGGGCACCGACAACAGCCTCACGCGGGGCGGCGGAAGCTATCAAAGCAAGCCCACTTAGCGCCTTTTTTTGCGTGGTGGCAAGCGGTCCAAATCCATCCACGTTCGGACGCCACGGGGCGTCCGGCGGCAGCACTTTTTGCAAGCTTTGTTTCAGGCGTCAAGGGAATTCGACGGCGCCGGACGGCCGCCCCGGCGTCAAGCGTCGTCGTCCGCCTTGCCCAGGGACTTGGTCAACTCGAAAAGTCGCTTGCGCACCTTGGGACTGGCGATGCGATAGTAGGCTCGAACCAACTCCAAGGTTTCGCGGCGGCTCAGCGATTCGGCCTCGTAGGTGGCCTGAGGCTGGTCGTGAAAGCCGCCCACCGGCGCCCCGATCGCCGCGGCGACGTCGTCCGGCATGTCGTCGTAAAAGAAGGAAACCGGTACGTCGAGGATGCGGCTCAGTTCAAACAGGCGGCTGGCGCCGATGCGGTTGGCGCCGCGTTCGTACTTTTGCACCTGTTGAAAAGTAAGCCCCAGGGCTTGTCCCAGCTTGTCCTGACTGAGGCCGAGCAGCGTGCGGCGCAGACGAACCCGGCTGCCGACATGGATGTCCACCGGATTCGGGATGCCAGGCGGGTAGCGGCGCGTTGCAGCACGGCGGCCGCGGGGCGTTCTAAATTCCTCCATCGTATGGGGCCACCAACTAGAGAACGGAAATGATAGTCACAGATGCACGCACCGATTGCTTTTATCAACCCGTACAATATGTCGATAATTACGATAAATCGTCAACATGAATATTGCGCGGAAGGTGAATTTTTCAGCGTTTTATCGCTTAGATAGTAATGGGTTATTATTTTCCCGGATTAATGCTTTATGTCATTTGGGGCGAGTATGCCCGCGGGCATCAGAAGTGCGACCAAGATCAAGGCGATTGATAAGAGCATAAAGACAACGTTTCCCAGGCGCGCGAAAGGAGTCGGCTGGACAAGGGCGGCGGGAAGGTCGCCGTCGATGACTCCTTGGCGCCCCAGTTCCAGGGAGGCCACGGTCCTGCCGTAGGGGTCGATGATGGCCGAAATGCCGGAATTGGCGACGCGCACAAGGGGCAGGCCTTCCTCGACGGCGCGCAGACGGGCGGCGGCGAGGTGCTGATAGGGTCCCGACGATCGGCCGAACCAACTGTCGTTGGTGAGATTGAGAAGCCACCGGGGTCGCGTGCCCGGGGCCGTCACCCGGCCCGGGAAAATGACCTCGTAGCAGATCAACGGGCTGACTGGCGGAAGACCCGGCACGCTCAGGGTGGTCGGCCCGGCGCCGGCCGAGAAACCGGTGCCGCCCTGAGTCACCTTGGCGATGGGGAGAAAGCGGCTGAACGGCACGTATTCGCCGAACGGCACCAGGTGGGCCTTGTCGTAGGTGCCTACCACCCGGCCCCCGTGATCGACGGCATGGAGGCTGTTCCAAACCCGATACGGTTTTTCGCCGGGCGCCGTGATACGGGGCGCGCCGGCGATGGTGACCCCGCCGGGCGGCGTTGCCCGGCCGATAAGCTCAAGCGCCTTGGCGTCGTTGGCCAGCGCGAATGGCACCATGGTCTCACCCCAGATGACATGGGTCGGCGGCGCCTGGCCAGGCGCCGGATCGGCGACGCTCATGCGCAGCTGTTGTTCAAGGTGGTGGCGGCGTAGCCCGGGCCGCCACTTGAGCTCTTGGGGAATATTGGCCTGGACGAGGCGTAGCCGCACGCCGCCGACGACGTCGTCGGCGGCCGTCGCCAGACGCGCCGCGCCGGCGCCCCAGACGGCGGCCAGCACGAGGCCGGCCAGGGCGACGGCAGCGATGGGGCGCCGGCCGTTTTCATCGGCAAGCACCGCCGGCATGGCGGCGACGATGACCGTCAGCAGACCGAGACCAAGGACGCCGGCGGCAGCGGCCACCTGGAGCATGGCGTCGGAAAATGTCCACACGGTGCCGATAAGGTTCCACGAAAAGCCGGTGAAGGCCCAACCGCGGAGCCATTCGAAGGCCGTCCAGGCGACGCCGATCGTCAGCACCCGAGCGATGTTCCGGGTTCGGCTGATCCGGGTCGCCAGGACCGAAAGTCCGGGGAAGACGGCCATTATGGCCGCCAACCCGAAGACGGCGAACGGAATCATCCAAGCGAATTTGTCCGCTTCGACCAAGAGGGCGAAGGCGATCCAATATAGGCCGGCCACAAAATGACCAAAGCCGAACCACCAGCCGACGGCGAAGGTGGTCGACCAGCGCCGGGTGCCTTCGGTCAACCACAAGAGGCCCATGAAGGCGGGCACCAGGAGCACCACCAGATGAAGCGGCGGCAGGGCCGCCGCGGCGAGGACGCCGAACCCGGCGGCGGCGGCGCGACGCCGCCAGCCGGAAAGGCCGGCGACGCGCCCCTTGAGCGCGACCAGGAAATCACTCATGACATATGTGCCACCGGCCCGCATTCCGGTGGCGTCTCGATCGGTCGCTCATCAAGGGGGCGTCAGTCCGCCAACGGGGCGGCGCCGGCTTCCGTCGTCAGGCCGCGTACCCGAATTCTCTTGACCCGGCGCGGGTCGGCATCGACGACTTCGAATTCCAGGCCCGATGCGTGGGCAATCAGCTCGCCCCGGATGGGAACACGCCCGGCCAGGGCGGCAACCAGACCGCCGAGGGTTTCCACGTCCTCGCGCTCCTCGTCGGTGAGGACGGCGCCGGCGATCTCCTCAAGGGTCTCGACGGGAACCCGGGCGTCGGCGTCCAGGGTGCCGTCGTCATGGTGAACCAGATAAGGCTCGTCGGTACGGTCGTGTTCGTCCTCTATCTCGCCGACGATCTCTTCGACCAGGTCCTCGATGGTGACCAAGCCGTCGACGCCGCCGAATTCGTCGACCACCAAGGCCATGTGAGAGCGCTTGACGCGCATCTCCAACAACAGTTCCAGGACTTGCATGGAGGGCGCCACGAACAGGACCTGACGCAGAACCCGGGCCGGCACGAAGTCCTTGTCGTCGCCGCGCCAGGCCAGGACGTCCTTGATGTGAATCATGCCCATGGCGTCGTCGATGGTCTGGCGATAGACGGGTAGGCGGGAGTGGCCTTCCTCGGTCATGATCCGGGTGACCTCGGCGAGGGACGTGTCGGCTTCGACGGCGACGATGTCGGCGCCGGGCACCATCACGTCGTGCACCGTGCATCCGCGCAGGTCGAGAACGTTGGCGAGGAGCCGTTTTTCGTCCTTGTCGAGGGGGACCTCTTCGCGCTCCTCGATCAGTTCTTCAAGGGTGTCGCGCGCCGAGGCTCCGCCATTGCGCCCGCTCAGCAGGCGGCGCAGCCATCCGCGCATGGTGCCGGTCAGGAGCGGTTCCTGGGCGGCCTCGTCGTCTGGCGGTGAACGGGTGGACGGATCGTCGTTCATCTCTCCTCGCCGTCATTGGGCACGCCAGCCTCCTCGATCTCAACGCCGAGGGCGGCGAGCACCCGGATTTCCAACCCTTCCATGCGCTCGGCATCGGCGTCGATCTGGTGATCGTGCCCCAACAGATGGAGTATACCATGCACAATCAGGTGACTTAAATGATCGGCCAGGGCCATGCGTGCGCGCGCGGCCTCGGCGGCGGCGGTTTCATAGGCGACGACCACGTCGCCCAGCAGGGTCGGCGTTCCCGGCGCGCCGGCGTCGTCGAGACCGGCAAAAGCCAACACGTTGGTCGGCTTGTCGTGACCGCGGTAGGTGCGGTTCAGGTCCCGCACCGTGGCATCGTCGGTCAGCACCAGGCTGGCTTCGGCCCAGGCGATATCCGACTCGGCCGCCTCGAAAGCGGCTTGAGCGGCGCCCCGACACAGGTCTCGCGCCCCCGGTAGCTGGGCAGTCCAGGCGGGGCAAGAGACGGACACGGCGACTTCCAGGCCCTCGGTCATGTGTCCGGCTTGTCGCCGCCGCCCTTTTTGTAGCGCGCCCCGGTGCCGCGCCGCTTTTCCACCGCCTCGTAGGCCCGCACGATGCGGGTGACCAAGGGGTGGCGGACGACGTCGCGTTCGGTGAACCGCACCACCGCGATGTTTTCGCTGCCTTCCAGGATATCGACCGCGTCGCGCAGACCCGAGCGCGTGCCGCGCGGCAGGTCGACCTGGCTCAGGTCGCCGGTGACAACCATGCGCGAATTCTCGCCCAGCCGGGTAAGGAACATCTTCATTTGCACGGCCGATGTGTTCTGCGCCTCGTCCAGGATGACGAAGGCGTTGGCCAGGGTTCGGCCGCGCATGAAGGCCAGGGGGGCAACCTCGATCTCGCCGCTCTCCAGGCGCTTGGCGACTTGCTGGGTGGGCAGCATGTCGTGCAGCGCGTCGTAGATCGGCCTCATGTAGGGATCGACCTTCTCGCGCATGTCGCCGGGCAGGAAACCCAGTTGCTCGCCGGCCTCGACCGCCGGACGCGACAAGATGATGCGGTCGACCTCGCCATTGATCAGCTCCTCCACCGCCTTGGCCACCGCCAAGTACGTCTTGCCGGTGCCGGCCGGACCCAGTCCGAATACCAGCTCGGCCTCGTCGATGGCCCGGATATAGGCCGCCTGGACCGGAGAACGCGGCGAGATGTGGCGCTTGCGCGTGCGGATAACGGGGTTGTCCTCGACGCTCCCGGCGCCGCCCGGGCCGGTCATGCGTAGCGCCGCGTCGACGTCATCGCGGTCAACGTCCATGCCGTCCTTGAGCCGCCCGTAGAGGCTGTCGAGGACGGCCCTGGCCACATTCACGCCGCCGGCGTCTCCGGCCACGGTGAGGACATTGCCCCGCGCGTTGAGCGACACGTCGAGGGCCTGTTCGATGCGCGCCAAGTGGGCATGGTGGGAACCGAAGAGCTGGATCAACAGCGCATTGTCGTCGAACTCCAGCCTGACGGTTGTGGCGTCGTCGGCGCCATCGGCGGCGATCGGGGCGGGCGTCGGTGGCGCGCTCAAGCGCAGGCCCTTTCAATGGGGGTTGGCGCCGCTCCGTCATGGTGCGCCGGAAAGCCGGCGAGACTGTTGGCATGGGCGGCCTGGATGCGGACCGCGACGATGGCGCCGAAGGCGTCCCGGGGCAGCGGGGCGTGGACCGCCTGCATATACGGGCTGCGGCCCACCATTTGTCCGGCGTGCTTGCCCGAACGCTCGAACAGGACCGCCATCACCTGGCCCACGGACCGTTGATTGAACGCTTTCTGTTGTTCATTCAAAAGGGCTTGCAGGCGGGCCAGACGCTCGCCCTTGACGGCGTCCGGCACTTGGCAATCCATCGCCGCCGCCGGAGTCCCGGGGCGCGGGCTGTATTGGAACGAATAGGCCTGGGCGAAGCCGACGTCGGCGACCAGATCGAGCGTGGCCTGAAAGTCGGTCTCGCTTTCGCCGGGAAAGCCGACGATGAAATCCGACGACAACGCCAGGTCGGGCCTGGCCTCTCTCAGCCGGCCGGCCAGGCGGCGGTAGTCGTCGGCCCGGTGACGCCGGTTCATGGCGGCAAGCACGCGGTCGGATCCCGATTGTACGGGCAAGTGCAGGAACGGCATGAGCCCCGGCACGTCGCGGTGCGCCGAGATCAGTTCGTCATCCATGTCGGCCGGATGAGACGTGGTGTAACGGAGGCGATCCAGGCCGTCGATTTCCGCCAGCTCGCGGATCAGGCGTCCGAGCCGCCACGTGGCGCCGTCCGGCGCGGCTCCGTGATAGGCGTTGACGTTCTGGCCGAGGAGCGTGATCTCGCGCGCGCCGGCGCGGACCAGACTCCGGGCCTCCGCCGCCACCGCCGCCACCGGCCGCGAGAACTCGGCACCCCGGGTATAGGGCACGACACAGAACGTGCAGAACCTGTCACAGCCCTCTTGCACGGTGAGAAAGGCGGTCGAACCGTCGAGGCCGGGGGTCTCGGGCAGGTAATCGAACTTGGACTCGGGCGGAAAGTCGGTTTCAAGGACATGGCCTTCGCCGTCCATGATTCGCCCCACCATGGCCGGCAGGGTGTGATAGGTCTGGGGTCCGAAGACCATGTCGACGAAGGGGGCGCGGCGCAGGAATTCTTCCCCCTGGGCCTGGGCGACACAGCCCGCGACGGCCAGTATCATGCGCCCGCCGGCCTTTTTCCGGCGCTCCTTGAAGGGCCTCAGGCGGCCCAGTTCCGAGAACACTTTCTCGGCCGCCTTCTCGCGGATATGGCAGGTGTTGAGGATGACCATGTCCGCCGTTTCCGCCCCGTCGCACAGGACGTACCCCAGGCTTGCCAGGACGTCCGCCATGCGGGTGGAGTCGTAGACGTTCATCTGGCAGCCGTAAGTCTTGATGTAGAGTTTTTTTGCCAAAGCCGCTCCGCTATCGCGTCACGCGACCGCGAATGGGTGAGACTGTCGTCCCTCGTTCACTCCCCATCGGCATTATTTCTGGCCCTTCTTCGAACTCAAGGCAACGCCGTAGAGTTCCAACTTGTGACCGATCAGGCGGAAGCCGTAGCGCGCCGCCGTCTTTTCCTGCAGGGCTTCGATCTCTTTGTTCTGAAACTCGATCACCCGGCCCGTTTGAATGTCGATCAGGTGGTCGTGGTGCTCGTCGGTAATCTCCTCATAACGCGATCGGCCGTCGCCGAAATCGTGACGTTTCAGTATTTCCGCTTCTTCGAACAGGCGCACCGTCCGGTAAACGGTGGCGATGCTGATCCGGCGGTCGCTCTTGACCGCCCGCCGGTAGACTTGCTCGACGTCGGGATGGTCCGAGGCATCGGACAGTACCCGCGCGATGACCCGGCGCTGGGCGGTCATTTTCATGCCCTTGTCGATGCATTGCTGCTCGATACGCGATACTTGCGGCATGACCTATTTCTCGGTCACGGTGTCATTTCGGAACGCCAATAGAGGACCCAAAATCCTTGGCAACAGTCAACTTGCCTTGCGGCGACGCTTGCGGGGCTTCGTGCCGAGGCCGATTTTCTTGGCCAGATTGCTTCTGTGCTTGGCGTAGTTGGGCGCCACCATCGGATAATCCGGCGCCAATCCCCAACGCTCGCGGTAGTCCTCGGGCGTCATGTTATAGGCGGTCTTGAGGTGACGCTTGAGCATCTTCAGTTTCTTCCCGTCCTCAAGGCAGACGACGTAATCGGGAAAAATGGATTTCTTGATCGGAACCGCGGGCTGCGGCCTCTCGGGCACGGCCGGCGTGGTTCCCACGATCACCAGGGTCTTGTATACATCCTGGATGAGCTGCGGAAGATCGCTGATCGCGGTGGAATTATTACCAACGTGGGCGGCGACAATTTCCGTCGTCAGCTCAAGCAGCTCGCTTGGATTTGTATTCTGGGTCATCTAAAAAAGGTCCTCCATTTTAGTCCTCAATTGTTATATAATTGACGATGCATGGCGGTGCAAGAACTTAACATGAGAAATATTTCAAAAGTCGGTATGACACGGGGTGTTGATCTCTTTCTAGATATAACACAAGAAGTCTGTCCACTTACGTTCGTCAAGACCAAACTTCTGCTCGAACGCATGGCGCCGGGGCAGACCGCCGCCGTCCGTCTCGGTGGCGCCGAGCCCCTGGAAAACGTCCCCCGGTCGGTGCGCGAACATGGACACACCGTTCTCAGCCTGCAAGCGGAGGAGTCGGCCGCGCCCGACGCTGTTCATATTCTCGTTATCCGCAAGGAAGAGGTCTGAGCGCCTATGCCAAGGGCCGGGTGACGGCGGGAGGCCTCAGGTAGAGGGGCGACGGCGGCGACAAGATCTGGCCCGGACGCCAGCGCCGGGCGGCAATTCGGGCAATGACCGACGCGTCGGGTAGGCCCGGCGCCGCGCTTAGGGGCGCCGCGACGCCGGCCCCTTCCAACACCGCCACGACCCGAGGGGCGGCGTTCCCGGCAACGATCAGCGCCCCCGCGACCCCCGGGGGCATGGAGTCGACGAGGCGTTCCGGCGCCACGGCCCGCGGCCTGTCCAGCGCATTCAGGTCGCCATCGAAGAACTGGGCATAAACGTCGGCGCGCTTGGTTTCGAGGACCACAAGCACCGTCCCGGCGCGCCGTTCGGCGGCGCCGACGCCGGCGGCCACGGCGTCGAGCGTGGTCACGCCAAGACACGGCAGGCCGGCGGCCAGGGCCAGACCGCGCGCCGCCGCCAGGCCAATGCGCAGGCCCGTGAAGGCGCCCGGCCCGATGGTCACCGCCACCAGATCAATGTCGGCGAAGCGGGCGCCGGCCTCGGTCATTACCTGGCGCACCATGGGCATTATGGCTTCGGACTGGCCGCGGTCCATCAAGCTGAAGCATCCGGCATCGACGGCGCCGTCCCGCCTCAGGACAACCGAGCAAGCCGCCAGGGCGGTGTCCAGGGACAAGATGTTCAAGGCGTTCCCCCGTTCGGCAACCGACAGTATAGTGAGTTCTGCCGACGACAATGCAACCCGATAGGTTTATCGACCTTGTCGAAATCACCGCCGCCGGCCATGGCGTGCCGTTCGACCTGGCCTACGCCGGGGGCGGCAACTTCACCGGCCGGCCGGTCTTTCGGCGCCGGGCTTGTTACCCGCACGCCGACGCCGTCCGTCTGGCCGCGGTCCAGGGACCGCGCTTGAAGATTATCGACGCCTTGCGCCCGGCGGAGGCGCACCGAATGGTGGCACGACCGGATGTTCGACAGCCGCCGCCATCCGCTTCTCGGCGACAACGCGCTGCCCCTTGCCATGAGGGAGAATACGGGCCGCCGTCAGAAGTGGTAGGCGATGCCAAAACCGCCATAGAACTGGACTTCCGATCCCTTAACCGAGACCAGGGGACTGTCGGCGGCATCGCCAATCAGATAGTGGCTCTTGACCTTGCCGATGACGCTCCACGCCTTGGAGACGTCGTAGGTCAGATCGACATCAAGGCCGACGTCGTAGAAGCCGGACCCGGGGCTGTACTCCGCCAGGCCGCTGTCCGAGGCCTCGCGGGAATTGACGCCGAAGTAGGTCTTCATCTCATTGGCGTTGATGACGGTGGTGTTGGCGCGCGCGATGACGCGCCAATCCTTGTTGATCCGCGTGCCGTAAGCGGCCCCCAGGTTGAGCCGCGCCCCCTCGCTGCTGCCGCTGACGCCGTAGAGCACTCGGGTGTCGAACTTCCAGTGGTCGAAGGCGAACTCGGCGAAGGCGCCGATCTGGAAGCCGGGATCGACGTCGTTTATGCCGGTTGGGCGGTTGCTGTTTCCCCAGTAGTAGGTGGCCATCGGCCCGACACGGAAGTTAGGTGTCTTGAAAGCATTCCAACCGAGGCCGTCTTGTATGCTGCCGGCGCTATCGAGCGCGCTCAGGAAAGCGACGTCGCGGTATCGGATGTCGAGGACCGGCAAGGGAGCGGCAACGTAGTCATTGGCACCCTCGTACTCCGGTTGCAGTGCCACGCCGGCGCCCAAGGTGAAGTTCCAATCGCCGCCCGTCGCCGATGTCTGCTGGGCCGCCGCGCCGGCGATCGCCAGGACAAGCCAAGCCGCCGCCACGACGGCAATGCGCGATATGCTCACGATCTTTCTCCCCAGGAGCTACGATCTCACGTCCATACCCTTCCCGCAGTTGGCCGAGAAATCAAGTCTTTCCGTGTGCCGTTTGCCCGTCCCGCCGGCTACGGTTCTTGTATTTGGCGGAGGAAATGGGAAAGATGCGATCCATGCGTCACGCACCCGCCAGTTGCCCGCGCCGTCGCCGGACGACAATTGTCACGTTGCGGATCGCCGCCGTCGTGTTCACCGTCCTCGCCGCCGGTGGATGGACGGCGGGCGGGGCGGCAGCGGCCGAATCGGCCGTGGTCTTCATGTATCACCGCTTCGCCGAGCCCGCCTATCCCGCCACCAACATCTCCGTCGCCCAGTTCGAGGCCCATCTCGACGAACTGGGCAGCGGCGGCTACACCGTCTTGGCGGTACCCGATATCCTGGACTCTCTGGGACGCGGTGCCGAGCTTCCCGATCGCACCGTCGGCCTGACCGTCGACGACGCCTTCCTTTCGGTCTACACCGAGGCCTGGCCGCGGCTCAGAAAGGCGGGATACCCCTTCACTGTTTTTGTCGCCACCAATGCCGTCGACGCCGGCTATGCCGGTCAGATGACATGGGACCAGATCCGCGAAATGGCGGCGGCCGGGGTGACCATCGGCGCCCATACCGCGTCCCACCTTCACATGCCTCTCAACGACCGGACGCGCAACGCCGAAACCCTAAAGGTGTCCAACGCCCGTTTCGCGGCCGAACTGGGCCGCCAGCCGACGATCTTCGCCTACCCATACGGCGAGGCCAGCCTGGAGATCCAAGGGCTGGTCCGCGACGCCGGTTACGTCGCCGCCTTCGGCCAGCATTCCGGGGTTCTGAACCGGTGGGACGACTTCTATTACCTGCCCCGTTTCTCCCTCAGCGAAAAATACGGCGATCTCGACCGTTTTCGCCGCGTTGCCAACGCGCTGCCGCTGCCGGTCAGCGACATCACGCCGGCCGACCCCCTGGTCACCGATGACAATCCGCCGGCCATCGGGTTCTCGGTCATGGCCGGTGTCACGGGCTTGGGCCGCCTGGCGTGTTATGCGTCCCACGAGGGCAAGGCCAGGATGGAGCGCCTGGGCGACAGCCGCGTCGAGATTCGTTTGCGAACGCCCTTGCCCGTGGGACGCAGCCGGCTCAACTGTACCTTGCCGACCAGCGGCGGCCGCTGGCGCTGGTTCGGACGCCAGTTCTACGTCGCGCCTTGAGGGTAGATCGAGGCCGCTTTAGATCACCGGGTCGGCGCCCGGCTCGCCGTCATGAAGGCGGGCATCGTCGAGGTGACGCAACCGGTTGACCGAAATGATCGAGCGGATGGTCTTGACGTAACGCTGGCCGCGCTCCGAATAGCGGGTCAGCCGGCCAGCCAAGGCCATGCCGTCGATGGGCCGTCCGCGGGCGCGCATGTTTGCCCGATCGCGGCGAAAAGCGGCGTAGGCGCGGTGGGTGTTGAGGTTATCGGCATAGGCGCGGACCGAATCGATGAGGGCGCCGAAGGCCTTGACCCTATGGGTTTTGCCTTTGTCGCGCTGGGCCGGCGTCATATGGCGATTGGTGGAGAACACCCACTGGCCGAACAATGCGTTGCCCTCGCGCACGAAGCGCGACGTGCCCCAACCGCTTTCTTCGGCCGATTGGGCCAGGGCCAGGGACGGGGGAATGATGTCCATGCGGTTGAGCAGGCCGTCGACGTCGCCCGGCGCCACGCCGTAATGATCGAACCGGCCGGTCAGCCACAGGCTGTCGATGGCGTCGAGGCGTTGTCCCAGGCGCATGCGGTAGCTGAGGTCCCAAACCCGCTTGCGCTGGGCCAGGGTTTCCTCGTTGATCTGTAGAATCAGGGGCAGTACGGCCTTGAAAAATATCGATTTCCGCACCCTGACCTCGCGGACCTGCGCCAGGTCGAGTGGCAGGCTGGCAAAGAATATGCGAGGCACCCGACCATTGCCGGACAGCACGGAATCAAGATCGTAGCCCAGAGTGTCGAAGGTATCCGAAAGCGTCCGTGTCGTCGCCCGCGCGATGGCGCGGTCAAGAACCGAGCCCCGATCGAGGAGCGTCCGCTTGGGCGCGATGGGCAGCGCGGCGGACAGGCGCAAGCTGGCCTTCGGCGCCGACGTGGCCTGGGCCGGCGGATCGGAAATCGTGATCCCGACAAGGACCACGATCAAGGCCGCGATAAGGACCACGGCGCCATGCTCAAAAAGCTTCACCGCCTTGCCCGGCGCCGGTCGATCGCGACCCGCGCTCCCCCTTGCCTTCGATAGAGACGATCAATGGTCATGAAAACGGCCCCTGCTCCGTTGGCGACACGAACGTATTAGCCTCCGCGCATACGTCATCCTAGCGGAACCATGGGCCGGCGAATCGGCTCGGAGTTTAGTCGATATTGTGTCCGGGTCAAGACCGGCCGTCGGTATTACTCGACGGCCTGAACCTCGGTAACTTCGGGCACATAGTAGCGCAGCATGTTTTCGATGCCGTGCTTCAAGGTCACCGTCGACGACGGACAGCCCGAGCACGCGCCCTGCATGCGCAGATAGACGACACCGTCCTCGAATCCGTGAAAGACGATGTCGCCACCGTCCTGCATCACCGCCGGGCGCACCCGGGTCTCGATCAATTCCTTGATGCGGGCCGTCGGGCCGTCATCTCCGTCCTCGCCGGCCTCTTCGTCGGGGTCGCCGCCGAAGTCGAGGAGAACCGCCTCGCCCTGGGTGAAATGATCCATGACGGCGCTCAGGACCAGGGGCTTCATGAACTGCCAGTCTTTTTCCCCGGCCTTGGTGACCGAGATGAAATCGGTGCCCAGAAAGACGCCGCTGACGCCTTCGATGGCGAACAGGCGCTGGGCCAGGGGCGAACGTTCCGCCGCCGCCTCGTCGGGAAAGTCGGCCGTGCCGCGCTCCAGGACCGGGGTACCGGGAAGAAACTTCAGCGTCGCCGGATTGGGGGTGGCCTCTGTCTGAATGAACATTGCAATCCTCGTCCGTTGGAGCAAATCCCGAGCAAACGGCATCGTTTGCGACGACGCATTTGCACAAAAAAAGTGTTAGAGCATTCTTTGTGAGCGCGAGCGATCGGAAAATGCTCTACCAGGGCCGCGCCGCCACGCCTCCTACATGGTCTCAAAAGGGACCCGCGTCAAGCGCCCGGCCGCCATCAGATCCCCTCACGGGCGCAGAAAACCGACCACGTCGTGGATTTTCTCGAGAATCGGCCGAGACAGGTCGCGCGCCCTCTCGGCACCGTCGCCGAGCACGTCGTCGATGAGCGCCGGCTCGCCCATCAGCCGCCTCATCTCGTCTTGGATGGGAACCAGTTCCGAGACCGCCTTGTCGGCCAGTTGCTGCTTGAAGGTGGAAAACATTTCACCCCCGAAACGGGCGCAGACAGCGTCGATGGATTCGTCCGTCAGGGCGGCGTAGAGGCCCATCAGGTTGGCGGCCTCGGGCCGGCCTTCGAGGTCGGCCGGGTTGTCGGGCAGCGCGTCGGGGTCGGTCTTTGCCTTGCGGATCTTGGTCGCGATGGCGTCGGCGTCGTCGGTCATGTTGATGCGGGAATTGTCCGAGGCCTCCGACTTGCTCATCTTCTTGGTGCCGTCGCGCAACGACATGACACGGGTCGCGGCGCCGAAGATCAGGGGCTCGACCAGGGGAAAGAGGTCGGTTTCGAAATCGTTGTTGAATTTTTGGGCGATGTCGCGGGTCAGCTCAAGGTGCTGCTTCTGATCCTCGCCGACCGGCACGTGGGTGGCTTGGTAAAGCAGGATGTCGGCGGCCATCAGGTTGGGATAGGCGAACAGGCCGACGGACGCGTTCTCGCGATGCTTGCCCGCCTTTTCCTTGAACTGGGTCATGCGGTTAAGCCAACCGAGCCGGGCGACGCAGTTGAATATCCAGGCCAATTCGGCGTGGCCGGAGACCTGGCTCTGGTTGAAGATGATGTTGCGTTTGGGGTCGATGCCGGCGGCCAACAGGCCGGCCGTCACCTCGCGGGTGTTGGCCGCCAATTCCTTGGGGTCCTGCCATTGGGTGATGGCGTGCAGGTCGACGATGCAGAACAGGCATTCGAATTCGTCCTGCAGGCGGGCCCAATTGCGGATGGCGCCCAGGTAATTGCCGAGATGCAGGTTCCCCGTCGGCTGAACGCCCGAGAAAATGCGCTTCATGGTGCCGCCCCTAATGCCAAGGATGCCAACGGGGCGGTTTTATGGGGCCAAAGCCCGGGAGCGTCAAGCAGGGTCGCGGCGCAGGTACCGCTTGACGTCGCCGAGGCCGGTGGCGCCGGTCAGTAGCGCCGCCGCGGCAAAGACAACAAGGCCGCCCGCGATCAGCACCGCCAAGGCCAGGGCGCGCGGCGCGAAGGCGCCGGCCAGCGGTTCGGCCAGGGCCCAAGCGCCGAGGGCCAACGCGCCCCCCATGACGGCGCTGGCCAGAAGGGTGCGCCAGGCGCGCCGGCGCAGGCGCGCATCGATGACCAGAAAACCGCGCCGGCGCAACAGCCAGGCCAGCCAACCGGCGTTAAGCCACGCCGACAGCGACGCCCCGATGGCGATGCCGACGTGGCCGAAGAACTGCATCAAGATGACGTTGAAGACGACATTGGCGGCCATCGCCCAGGCCGCGATACGGACCGGCGTCGCCGTGTCCTCGCGGGCGAAAAAGCCCGGCGCCAGCACCTTGATCAGGACATAGGCCGGCAGGCCGGTGGCAAAGGCGGTCAGCGCCGCCGCCGTGGCGGCGCTGTCGGCGGCGTCAAACGCCCCGCGCTCGAACAGCACCGAGACGATCGGCGCCGGGATGAGGGCCAGGGCGACCGCCGCCGGCAGGGTCAGAAGGAGCGCGAATTCCAGGCCCCGGTTCATGCTGTGATCGGCGGCTTCGGCCTGGCCGCCCTTGATCTGGCGCGACAGGGTCGGCAACAGCGCCGTGCCCACCGCCACCCCGACCACGCCGAGCGGCAGTTGGACGACGCGGTCGGCGTAATAGAGAAAGGACACCGCCCCGTCCGAGATCAGGGACGCCAAGATGGTGCCGATCAAAAGGTTGATCTGATAGGCGCTGGCGCCGAACACGACGGGCAGAATACGCCGCCCCAGAAGTCTGACCTTGGGCCCCAGGCGCGGCCGTACCACCGAGACCGCCATGCCGGCGCGCCGGCAGTGGACCGCCAGCCACACGAACTGGACCACGCCGGCCGCCGCCACCCCCCAGGCCAGGGCGTGTCCGGCGGTCTGCATCAGGGGCGTCAAGCCGACGATGGCGGTAATCAAGGTGAGGTTGAGCAGCACCGGGGCGGCGGCGGCGGCGGCGAAGCGCCCTAAGGAATTGAGCACGCCCGATTGCAGCGACACCAGCGAGATGAAGATCAGGTAGGGAAAGGCGATGCGCGACAACTCGGTTGCCAGTTCCATCTTGCCCGGCGTGGTGTCGAAACCCGGCGCCAGGCCGTACATGGCCCAGGGCATGGCAATCTCGATCAAGGCAATGAAGGCGACCAGGACGAAGGCCAGGACCGAAAAGGCCTGATCGGCGAACAGCCGGGCCTTTTCTCGGCCTTCGGTTTCCAGCAGCCCCGAAAAAAGGGGCACGAAGGCGGCGCTGAAGGCGCCCTCGGCGAACAGGCGGCGGAAAAGGTTGGGGAAACGGAAGGCGACGAAGAAAGCATCGGCGATCATTCCGGCGCCCAGGAAGTTGGCGATGAGAATGTCGCGCGCGAAGCCAAGAACGCGGCTGACCATGGTGAGGCCGCCGACGGTGACGATGGACCGGGCCAGTGTCATGGGGACTAATTAGCCGTAAATCGTGGCGGCGAAAAGGCGCTAGATTCGTGTTCGTTGGATCACGTTGCGGTCATCACCCCACCCCAACCCTCCCCCATCGCAGGGGGAGGGAGATAATTTTCCGACCTACGCCAAATCTTGCCCTCCCCCCTCGCGGGGGAGGCTTGGGGTGGGGGGGCGGCCCACTGCCCTCTCCGTCATTGCCGGGCTTGACCCGGTAATCCATGGACCCCCGGGTCAAGCCCGAGGGTGACGCGGGGGTCGGGCGATTTTATTCAATCTTGCGACGCTTTGGTCGCGCCCTCGTCCAAGACTGTCACACGGGTCATCTTACCGTGAAAGTGGGCACCTAAATCGTGCCGCCTGAGGCGCGTTTATTCCGCCGCCTGGGCGTCGTCGGCCTGCGGTTCGGATACCGCCTCGATTAGAGTTTCGCGGATGTGGGTCAATCTTTCCTCGTGCTCCATCTTCAGGCCGAACACGTCCTTGACGTAGAACACATCGACGACGCGCTCGCCATAGGTCGAGATATGGGCGCTGGCGATCTGCAAACCCAGGTCCGTCAGGGCCGAGGTGACGTCGAAGAGAAATCCGGCGCGGTCGCGGCCGTTGACCTCGATAACCGTGTGGCCGGCGCTCGCCCGGTTGTCGATCAGGACCCGGGGCGGCACCTTGAATACCCGGGTGCGGCTGGGCAGGGCGCGGCGGCGCACCAGATCCAGTTCGCGTTCCGGCCGCAGGCGTCCGGCGACGGCGTCTTCGATGCGTTTCCACATTTTCTTCAGGCGCCCCGGGTTGTCGAAGGCGCCGCCGCGCGAATCCTGGATCGAAAAGGTATCCAGCGCCATGCCGTTGGTCAGCGTTACGATCTTGGCATCGACGATGGCGGCGCCGGTCAGCGCCATGGCGCCGGCGATCTTGGCGAACAGGCCGGGATGGTCGGTGGCGTAGATGAGGATTTCGGTGACGTCCGACGCCGGATCGACCCGGGTTTCGATGTGCAGGTCGAGGCCGCGCCGCTCGGCCTCGCGGACGGCCTGGGCATGGTGGGCGTGGGTATCGGCATCCAGGGTCAGCCAATAGGCCGGGTAGCCGCGCTCGATGTGTTCCTCAATCTCGGCGGCGGGCCAATCGGCGAGGCGCTGGCGCAGGGCATCCTGGGCCTTCTCGACCCGCGCCTGGCGGTGTTCCGCCGACACGCCGCCGGTCATTTCCTCGACGGCGCGATAATAAAGCTCGCGCAACAACGTCGCCTTCCACGCGTTCCACACCCCGGGACCGACGGCGCGGATGTCGGCAACGGTGAGCACCAAAAGCAAGCGCAGGCGCTCGGGCGACTGCACGACGGCGATGAAATCGCTGATCGTCTTCGCGTCCTCCAGGTCGCGCTTGAAGGCGGCGGCGCTCATCAACAAGTGGTGGCGCACCAGCCAGGCGACGGTCTCCGTCTCCCACTCGCTGAACCCCATGCGGGCTCCCATCTTAAGCGCGATCTCGGCGCCCAGCACCGAATGGTCGCCGCCCCGGCCCTTGGCGATGTCGTGCAGCAGCAGCGCCAAGTAGAGGACACGCCTGGACTCCACCTCGTGGACCACGGCCGAGGCCACCGGGTGATCGTCGGTCAAGGTTCCCTTTTCGATGGCGGCCAGGATGCCGATGGCGCGGATGGTGTGCTCGTCAACCGTATAGACGTGATACATGTCGTACTGCATCTGAGCGACGACACGTCCGAAGTCGGGAATGAAGCGCCCGAACACCCCGGCCTCGTTGAGACGGCGCAGCGCCATCTCGGGGTCCTTGGGCGACGTCAGTATCTCCATGAACAGGCGGTTGGCCTCGGCGTCGGCGCGCAGCGCGCCGTCGATGAGGCCCAGGTTCTGGGTCGCCAGGCGGAGGGCCTGGGGATGGATGTCCAGATCGTGGCGCTGGGCCTCGTGGAAGAGGCGGATCAGCTTGCCGGGCTCGGCGGCAAAGGCGTCGTCGCCATCGACGGTGAGGCGGTCGCCGTCGACGCGAAAGCCCTCGATCCGGCCCGGGCCGGAAAAGATGTGCGGCATGCGGAAGAATGAGCGGCGCTTCTTGTGGCGTTCCTCAAGCACGGCGCACAGAACCCGGGTCAGATCGCCGACGTCCTTGGCCGTCAGGTAGTAGTGCTTCATGAAGCGCTCGACGCCCTTGGTGCCGGCGTGATCGCGGTAGCCCATGCGCTCGCCGATGACGGTCTGTACGTCGAAGGTCAGGCGTTCCTCGGGGCGATCGGCCAGGTAATGGAGGTGGATGCGCACCGTCCACAGAAAGTTCTCTGAACGGGCGAAGTGGCGGGCGTCGTCGGCGGTCAGCACACCGTGCTCGACCAGGCCGCCGACGTCGGCCACCGGATAGAGGTACTTGGCGATCCAAAACAGGGTCTGGAGATCGCGCAGCCCCCCCTTGCCCTCCTTGACGTTGGGCTCCAGGACGTAGCGGGTGTCGCCCATGCGTTCGTGGCGTTGGTCCCTTTCGGCCAGCTTGGCCTCGACGAAATCGGGCCCCGTCGCGGCAACGACTTCACGGGCGAAGCGGGTCTCCAGCTGGCCGAAAAGCTTCTGATCGCCGCACAGCCAGCGGGCCTCGAGAAGGCTGGTGCGGATGGTCAGGTCGTCGTCCGCAAGACGGATACAGTCGGCCACCGAGCGCGCCGCGTGCCCGACCTTGAGACCCATGTCCCACAGGGTGTAGAGCAGGGATTCGATGACCTGTTCGCCGTGCGGCGTGAGTTTGTAGGGCAACAGGAACAACAGATCGATGTCCGAATAGGGGGCCAGTTCGGCACGCCCGTAGCCGCCGGTGGCGGCGATGGTCAGTTGCTCGCCCTTGGTCGGATTGGGCACGGGATAGAGATGCCCCAAGGTGAAATCGTAAAGGCTGCGCACCAACTGGTCGATGAGATAGGAATTGGCGTGCACGATCTCCGAGCCCGGCGCCGCCGCCTTCTCGAAGCGGCGCCTGATCTCGGCCCACCCGTCGGCCAGGGCGGCCTTGAAAAGCGCGACCGCCCGGGGCCGCGCCGCCGACGCCTTGCCGCCGGTCAGATCGGCCAGATCCCCGGCCAGGGCCTTGCGGTCGATGATGTCGCGCGGTTTGGGCACACGAGCCATGCGGGGTCCCCGAATTACGACCGTGCCCTTTATATAGCCAAGCACCCCCGGCCCGCATCCCCTTTCGCCACCGGGGTCGCCGTCGTACACTCTTAATCATGGCTGCCCCTTCAACCGCCGCGACCATGCGCGCCATGGTGTTGGAGACCGCCGGCCGGCCGCTGGAGGCGCGGCGCATGGCGCGCCCCGAGCCGGCGGCGGGCCAGGTCCTGATCAGGGTGCGGGCCTGCGGCGTGTGCCGCACCGATCTCCACGTCGTCGACGGTGAGCTGACCGGGCCCAAGCTGCCCCTGGTGCCCGGCCATGAGGTGGTGGGCGGCGTCGCGGAGGCGGGTCCGGGGGTGGAGTCGTTGAGTATTGGCGAGAGGGTCGGTATCCCGTGGCTGGGATGGACCTGCGGGCACTGCCGGTTCTGCCGCATGGGCCTTGAGAACCTGTGCGAAAACGCCCGCTTCACCGGCTACCAGATCGACGGCGGCTACGGCGAATACGCCCTTGCCGATGGGCGCTATTGCTTTCCCCTCCCCGACGCCTATGGCGATGCCGAAGCGGCGCCGCTGCTGTGCGCCGGCCTGATCGGCTACCGCGCCCTGCGCAAGGCCGACGATCCTGAACGCCTCGGCCTCTACGGTTTCGGCGCCGCCGCCCATATCGTCATCCAGGTGGCGCGCCACGAAGGGCGCCAGGTTTTTGCCTTCACCCGGCCGGGGGACACCGCGGCGCAGGCCTTCGCCCTGGGCCTCGGCGCTGTCTGGGCCGGGGCTTCGGACGAGACGCCGCCCGAGGAGCTCGACGCCGCCATCCTCTTCGCGCCGGTCGGCGCCCTGGTACCCGCCGCGCTCAAGGCCGTCCGGCCCGGCGGCCGGGTGGTTTGCGCCGGCATCCACATGAGCGACATCCCCGCCTTTCCCTATCACCTCATGTGGGGCGAACGCGAGATCGTCTCGGTCGCCAACCTGACGCGCCAGGACGGTCTCGATTTTCTCGCCCTGGCGCCGCGCGTGCCGGTGCACACCACCGTCCAGCCCTATCCCCTGGCCGACGCCAACCGGGCCCTCGATGATTTACGCCGGGGCCGCATCGAAGGCGCCGCGGTGCTAATGACGGGGGAGTGAGCGGGCGGGGCGCTCAATCGTCCATCAGGGCCTTGAGCCGATAGATCAGTTCGAGGGCGTCCTTGGGCGTCAGCGTATCGGGGCGGACGTCCGTCAGGGCTTCTTCCAGGGCCGACGGCTCGGCCTCGGCGGCCCGCCCGGCGGCGGTGGAAAAAAGCGGCAGGTCGTCGGCGAGGCGGCTTAGGGCGCCCGACTGCTCGCCTTGCTCCAGGCTTTCCAGGACCTCTTCGGCACGCGCCACGACGGCCCCGGGCAGGCCGGCCAGCTTGCCGACGTGGATGCCGTAGGAGCGGTCGGCGGCGCCCGGCGCGACCTCGTGCAGGAAGACCACGTCGCCCTGCCATTCCTTGACCCGCATGGTGTGACAGGCGAGTGCCTCGAGGCGCGCCGCCAGCGCCGTCAGCTCGTGATAATGGGTGGCGAAAAGGGCCCGCGCCCGGTTGACCGTGGCCAGGTGCTCGACCACCGCCCAGGCGATGGACAGGCCGTCGAAGGTGGCGGTGCCGCGGCCGATCTCGTCCAGGATGACCAGGGCGCGCGGCCCCGCCTGGTTGAGGATGGCCGCCGTTTCGACCATTTCGACCATGAACGTCGAGCGCCCGCGGGCCAGGTCGTCGGCCGCGCCGACGCGCGAGAACAGGCGGTCGACGACGCCGATGCGGGCCTCGGCGGCGGGCACGTAGGCGCCGATCTGGGCGAGGATGGCGATGAGCGCGTTCTGGCGCAGAAACGTGCTTTTGCCGGCCATGTTGGGACCGGTCAAAAGCCACAGGCGGCCGCCGTCGGCGGCGGCCTCGCCAAGCTGGCAATCGTTGGCGACGAAGGCGCCGCCGTCGCCCGCCTCGAGGGCCGCCTCGACCACCGGGTGGCGTCCCGCCACGACGGTGAATTCGACGCCGTCGTCGACCGCCGGGCGGCAATAGCGGCGCTCGGCGGCAAGGCGCGCCAGGGCGCAGGCAACGTCGAGGCGGGCCAGGGCGGCGGCGGCCCCGGCCACCGCGGCGGCCCGGTTGGCGACCTCGGCCACCAGTTCCTCGAACATGGTCAATTCCAGGGCCAGAACCTGGTCGGCGGCGCGCCCGATGCGGCCTTCCAACTCGCCCAGCTCGACGGTCGAATAGCGCACCTGGTTGGCCATGGTCTGGCGGTGGATGAAGGGGCTGTCTTCGCCCACGGGCATGTTGTCGGCCTGGCGCGCCGGCACCTCGATAAAGTAGCCGAGCACCTTGTTGTGGCGCACCTTGAGGGCCTGGATGGCGGTCTCGTTCGCGTAGCGGCTCTGCAGGTTGGCGATCAGGTGCCGGCTTTCGTCGCGCAGCGCGCGCAGTTCGTCGACCTCGGGCGCGTAGCCCGCCACGATGAAGCCGCCGTCGCGGGCGTTGACCGGTAACTCGGGCGCCAGGGCCCGGGTTAGGCGGTCGACCATCTCACCGTGGCTCCCCAACCCGGCGACGCAGGCCTCGATGCCGGCGGGCGGCGGTGCCGTGTTCGGCGCCGTCATGATCTGGCGCACCTGGGCGGTGAGCGCCAATCCGTCGCGCACGGCGGCCAGGTCGCGGGGCCCGCCGCGGCCCAACGTCAGGCGCGACAAGGAGCGTTCGATATCGGGACAACGGCGCAACTTCTCGATCAGCGCGCCCCGCAGGGGTTCGTCGTCGGTGAAGAACTGGACCATGTCGAGGCGCCGGGCGATGGCCGCCGCCTCGGTCAGGGGCGCCGCCAAGTGGGAGGCTAGCAGGCGCGCCCCGGCGCCGGTGACGGTGCGGTCGATGACCGAGAGCAGGCTGCCCCGGCGCTCGCCGCCGAGGGTCTGGGTCAGTTCGAGGTTGCGCCTCGTGGCAGCGTCCATTTCCATCACCGCGCCCTGGATGAGCCGGCGAGGAGCGGCGACGCGCGGCATCTGTCCCTTCTGGGTCAAGGCCACGTAGTCGATCAGGGCGCCGCCGGCGGCCAGTTCGGCGCGCGAGAAATCGCCGAAGGCGTCCAACGTCTTCACCCCATAAAGGGCTTCCAGCCGGCGCCGGCCGCTGTCGCTGTCGAAGCGGCTGGACGGCAAGGGAGTCGAGCGCTCGCGCCAGTCGTCGAAAGGCCCGCCCGGCGACGCACCCTGGGCCAGGTTCTCGGGCAGCAGGATTTCGCCGCCGTCAAGGCGCGCCAGGGCGGCGCCGATCTCGGCCCGCGCCACCGGCTGCAAGGTGAAAGACCCGGTCGAGATATCGAGCCAGGCCAGGCCCAGGCCCCCGGCCGCCTCGGCGCAGGCGACCAGAAAATTATGCCGGCGCGCGTCCAAAAGCGCCTCTTCGGTCAGGGTGCCCGGCGTTACCACGCGCACGACTTGGCGCTCGACCACCGCTTTGGGGCCGCGTTTCTTGGCCTCGGCCGGATCCTCGGTCTGCTCGCACACGGCGACCTTGAAACCGGCCCGGATGAGCCGTTGCAGATAGGCCTCGTGACTGTGCACCGGGACGCCGCACATGGGGATGTCCCGGCCCAGGTGCTTGCCGCGCTTGGTCAAGGTGATGTCCAGCGCCCCGGCGGCGGCCACCGCGTCGTCGAAGAACAGCTCGTAGAAATCCCCCATGCGATAGAACAGCAAGCCCTCGGGATGGTGGCGCTTGACGTCCAGATACTGGGCCATCATCGGCGTCACGGCGCCGGCATTTTTCGAACGCGGCGCGGAGGTCTGTTTGTCGGAGGATCGGGTGATCTGGGTCAAGGTCGCAAAGGCGCTCGCAGTTTACTCTAGAAAGAGCGAAAGATAGCACGCCGCCGCCGTCGAGGGCTATGAAACAGCGGTTCGCGCGGTTTATAATTTT
>JASLLZ010000160.1 GCA_030746775.1 Rhodospirillales bacterium
AGGCCTCCTTCTCGTTAGAGACTTTGAATCACATCAAAACCAATTTGTGAATCCCCTAATTGAGTACAGAGCCTAGTCCTCCCCGTCCTCGGGCGATTCGCTCACGGCCTCCGCCCCGGCGGCGTTGCTGACCACCGGCGGCGTCGGGCGCTCGTTGACGAAGAGACGGAAGATGTCGGGCCGGGCGTAATGGCCGGTCACGTCCAGGTCATACTTGCCCCGGGTGATCTGGCCCATGTCGAGATCGGCGGTAAGAATAATTTCGTCGTCGAAATCGGGACCGACGAGAATTTCGCCCATGGGATCGACAATGCAACTGCCGCCCGGCGTGATCACCGCATCGGGGTCGTCGTCGCCGAAATCGCCGTAGTCGTCGGGAAAATCGCGGCGCCGGTTGAACTGATTGCACGACAGGACGAAACAGCGTCCTTCCATGGCGACGTGGCGCATGGTGGCGGCCCAGCTCTCGCGGCTATCGGCGGTGGGCGCGCAATAGATCTGGATACCCTTCGAATACATGGCCATGCGCAGGAGCGGCATATAATTCTCCCAGCAGATGACGGCGCCCAGCTTGCCCAGCGGCGTATCGAAGACGGGCAGTGTGGAGCCGTCGCCGAATCCCCAAACCAGGCGTTCCGAGGCGGTCGGCATGAGCTTGCGGTGCTTGCCGAGGTATGTTCCGTCCGCGCTGAAGAAAAGGACCGAACAATAGAGCGTGCCGCCGTCGCGTTCGATAACGCCGATGACCAGATGGATATTGCAAGCTTCGGCCACCAGCGCCATGGCATCGACGGCGGGGCCGGGCACGTCGACGGCGCTGTCGTAGTAACGCCGATAGTCCTCGCGGCCTTCCGGGCTGCGCGACCCGACCTTGGCGCCGAAATCGAGGCCCCGGGGATAGGCCGAGACAAAGGCTTCTGGAAAGAGCGCCAACTGGGCCTTGTCGCGCGCCGCGTAGGCGGCCAAATCGCCGACCTTTTCCAAGGTTCTCTCGCGGTCGAAGGCGACGGGCGCCGCCTGGACGACGGAGGCACGGACGGTTGTCATGGGAACTCCGTTTCGAAATCGGGAAAATTAAGCATTCGCGCCTCATGCTAGCGGATTTGCCGCGCCGACCGAACAGGTTTTCGTGCCGCCCAGGGAGCACGGTTGGGCCGGTCGTCAACCGTCTGAACCGGGACCCGTCACTGTCTGTTCGACAAAAGCCTTCTTATCGTCCACCTGGGCGACGGTGAAGTTCAGCGCGTGGACCACCCAAAGGGCGCAGGCGAAGAGCACGAAGGCGCCGGCCTGATGGGCGGCGCCGAGCGCCACCGGCACCACCAACAACAAGGTCGCGATCCCAAGCCCCGCCTGGACCACGATCAGCAGCACCAGCATATTGATGGCGCGGCGCGCGGCGCCATCCAACGCCCAGCGCCGCGACCGCGACCACAACAGGGCGACCGCCGCCACGACGACCACGGCCAACAGGCGGTGGAGGAACTGGGCGGTGATAATATTTTCGAACGGGTTGATGTACCACGGCGTGGCCTCGAACAAGTTGTCGGGGATCAGGCGGCCCTCCATGAGGGGGAAGGTGTTGTAGATGAAACCGGCGTCAAGGCCGGCGACAAAGCCGCCGGAAAGCGCCATCACCAAGATCAGGCCCGTCGCCACGACCGCGAAGCGGACAAGCGCCCGCCGCTCCGGCGCTACGACCCGGCGCGCCCCCGGCGCCAACAAACCGAAAATCAGCCACAGCAGATAACCGAAAATGACGAAGGCGGCCCCCAGATGCGCGGTCAGCCGGTATTGGCTGACGTCGGGTTCGTTGATCAAGCCGCTTTTCACCATGTACCAGCCCAGCACGCCTTGCAGGCCGCCGAGGACGAAAGCCAGTCCAAGCCGGCCGGCCAGAGGCCGGTTTAGCCAGCCCAGCAATGCGAAGACGGCGAAGGGGAGGACGAACGCGACCCCGATCAGGCGGCCCCACAACCGGTGCAGATATTCATGCCAGTAGATCGACTTAAAGCCACCCAGACCCATGGCGTAGTTGAGTTCCCGGTACTCGGGGAACTGCTGATACTTGCCGAAGGCATCCCGCCATTCGCCCTCGCTCAACGGCGGCAGCCATCCGGTCAGCGGCCGCCATTCAACCATCGACAGGCCGGAATGGGTCAGGCGGGTGACGCCGCCAAGCACGACCATGACGAAAACCATGGCGCAGAGAACGGCCAGCCACAGCGCAATGATGACGCGACGCCGATCAATGGCGAGGGGAGCAACGGACATCGGCGCTTCCTCGAAAATTGGGCCGCCATCAGTATTCCCCGGAACTTCAAGGGAACCAAGCGTTTCCTGGGCCTGTCCCGGATTTTGGCAACATCCCTAATCGCCATCGACCCTGGACGAAACGAAGCCCGCCGTGTTAAGCGAACACTCACGCATGTGATCATTCCAACGGGCGCCGCCCCGGCCAGTCGGTTTGCGTCGCCGGAGTTGGGCGCCGGGAATTTCCGGTCCCGGAGAGAAAGGCCGTGATGCCCAAGAAAGGTGACCTTCGCATCGTCCAAGGCGGCAAGGGTGATGAGTCGCTAACGACGAGGGTGCCCGTCATGGGCAGGTCTCGTTCCTCGCCCAAGATAGACGGCGTCACCTTTGTCGACGATCCCGAAGCCGGCTTCGATGTCGTGGCGGTGACGGCGCATATCAGCCGTTCCGAGCTTCTCATCGCGCTTGAAAAGGGGCGCCAGCGGTTGGCTCCCGTCCTCGACTTCACCAATAACTTGGATGCCCACGCCGATTATCGGGTGGGCAAAATGAACAAGACGGCCCTACAAAAAGGGCTCGCCGCCGTCCATCCCATCCGCGAGCGCGCCGCCGATGTGGTCGATTTCACCGATTCGCCCGATGCCGCCGGCTTGGCGGCACTGGCGATTGCCTATACGCGCGACCTGCCGATCGAGGCCGAGCACGAAGGCGACGATGACTTTGTCGTTTCTTATCCCCTGCTGTCGGGGGGCACCAAGACGCGCGTCTATTTGGAAACGCTTGCCGAAATGGGCCTTTTGGAGCGCCGAACATTCGATCAGGCCAAGGTATGCGGTTACTGTGGATCGGCGCATCTTGAGCGCGGGGTGCAGTGTCCGCAATGCCACAGCAGCCTGGAACCCGACCCATCGCCGGCGGTGAAGAAAGATGACGGCGGTGGGGCGGCGGCCGTGACATGCCGGGACTGTGGCGCCATCACTACCGAGCCCTTGACGGTTCTGGCCTGCGTCGATTGTGGCGAGGCAACGCCGCAAGAGGATGTCGAGACACAGAACTGGTACCACTACGACGTCAACGAAGACGGTATCGCCGCGGCGTGCTCCGGACGCCTGCCCGTCCTGCGCCTCGAGTACATGCTGAAACCCTATGAGCAAGCGTTCTCGGCCCGCGATTTTCTCCTGGTGGTGGACAACAGTCTAAAGATCGCCATTCGCTACAAACGACCCTACAGCGTGCTCAACATCGTCTTGGCCAATGCCGATGAACTACGGTCCAAGCACGGTCCGAAGGCAGCCTCCGAGGCCTTTTCCAGCTTGGTCAAGATAATCGTCGATCAACTAAGGACCTGCGATTTGGTAACGGCGCGCGACAACCAGATTTTGGCCGCCCTGCCTGAAACCAAGGCCACCCAGGCCGGCGCCATCATGTTGCGCCTGAAGAATCAGATCATCCAAGCGATCAAGATGCGCCTTCACATGGAATGTACGGTGGCGCAGGGAGAGCGGGGTCTCAATCTGCTCAAGGCGCTGAATTAACAATCGCGCCATGCCGGGTACGCCCCGGACGACGGATCACTCGTCGCGGCCAAGCGCGCGCGCCAACAGCATGTACACCTTGCCCATGTCCGAGGTCAGGAAGGTGGTGATCAGGACACCGTCGTGATCGCGTTTCCTAGACTCCTTGAGCAGGCCCTCGAACTGGCTCAGGTAACGGCCAACGTAGTCCTGGAACTCTCCATCGTCCTGATACTTCTGCCTTATGGCGGCAAGTTTGCTCTTTTCGCGGAAGCCCAACAGCTTGCGCACGAAGACGCCCTTCTCGCCCTTGTTGAAGCGGCGCCAGTCGTCGTCGGTGATGGTCGCTTCCATAAGCCTGGTCATATCCACGGCAAGCGATTGCAGGCGTTCCGAGATGAACGCGGCGCGCCTGAGGAAATCCTCGGCTCCGGCCTCGTCGGTCCGCGCCTTCAAGTTTTCCGCCATCAACGCCGCCTCGCCCGAGGCACTCCTGAGTTCCTTGGTCTGGCGGTCCATGGTCCTGGCCACTTCGCGCGCCTGTTCCGAGACATCCTTCGAAACCTTGGTTAATGCCTTGGTGCGTTCGCCGAGGGTGCGATCCCACGCCTTCATTTTGGCCTGGGCCTGATCCGACACGCCATCCACCTCGCGCGACCGCTGGCCAAGGACGGCACTTAGGGATTCCATATCCCGTTCCGCGCCCGCGAAAGCGCTGTTCAGCCCCTCCAACTGTCGGCGCAAGGCGTCGTTGGCCTTTTCCGCCACGCCCACCATATTCTCCGACTTGGCGACGGCTTCGTCGGCATGAAGTCGCAAGTGCTCTCCGATCTTGCCCAATTTGGCCGCGTTGAGGTCCGAGATCGAGGCCGTCTGCTGCGAGCGCTGGCGCAAAACCTCGCCCAATCGTTCCAGACGCTCCGTGGCCTGATCGGAGTTCGCCGACAGTTCGTCGGATCGCTGACGCAGGTTTTGGGCCACAGCATCGATGCTTGTCGTTGCCTGCCGCGAACCGCCGGTAACGTCTTGCAGACGCTGCAACAGGGTCTGGCCCAGTTCCTTCAGGTTGCTACCGGTTCGCTCGGCCAGACCGCTCAACTCGTCGCTGCGTTCGCGCAGGGTGTCGCTGATCGAATTTACTTGGCCGGCGGCCCGATCCGAGACCACCGTCAGGTTGTGCGAATGGCTGTTGAGCGCGCTGGTGACGAGCGACATCAGCTTGGCCGCCCGATCGACCGCGCCGCCCACCTCCTGCGAGCGTTCGAGCAGCGACTCGCCGACCTGGCCGACCCGTTCCGTCGCTTCGTTCGAAACCGTCGACAG
>JASLLZ010000161.1 GCA_030746775.1 Rhodospirillales bacterium
CGGAACCATTTCGCGATCTGTTTGAACGTCCAATCCTTCTCACGACACTCGACAATCTTGTCGTGAAGGAACTCTTGGTACTCTGAATATGGGGGAGGATTAGAGAGTCGTGCAGAGGTTAGTCTTGCTTTGAAACAGAGGTAATAATCTACCTCTGAACCCATGCGTTGGAAACTACTCCACGGTTACGCTTTTGGCCAGGTTGCGCGGCTGGTCGACGTCGGTGCCCTTGATCACGGCGACGTGGTAGGCCAGAAGCTGCACCGGGATGGCGTAAAGGATGGGGGCGACGAAGGCATCGACGGCGGGCAGGGCCACGGTGGCGGCGGCCACCTTGCCCAGATGGTCGACGCCGGCCCGGTCGGAAATGAAAATGACCCGGCCGCCGCGCGCCACCACTTCTTGGATGTTGGACGCGGTCTTGTCGAACAACGCGTCGCTGGGCGCGATGACGATGACCGGCACGCCGTCGTCGATCAGGGCGATGGGGCCGTGCTTCATCTCGCCGGCGGCGTAGCCCTCGGCGTGGATGTAGGTGATTTCCTTCAGTTTCAGTGCCCCTTCCAGGGCGATGGGGTAGCTGGTGCCGCGCCCCAGATAGAGCACGTCGCGGGCCTCGGCCACCTCATGGGCCAATTGGCGCAGGCGTTGGTCGTGATTGAGCACCTCGGCGGCGCGCGCCGGTACCTCGACCAGGGCTTCTTCGAGGCGCGCCTCGGTGGCGTGGTCGATGGTGCCCCGGGCGCGCGCCACGGCGATGGTGAAACAGGCCAGCACCGTCAACTGGGTTGTGAAGGCCTTGGTCGAGGCGACGCCGATCTCGGGCCCGGCATAGGTCTGCAACACGGCGTCGGATTCGCGCGCGATGGTGCTTTCCGCCACGTTGATCAGGGACAAAATGTGCTGGCCCTGGGCACGGGCGTAGCGCAGCGCCGCCAGGGTGTCCGCCGTCTCGCCCGATTGCGAGATAAAGAGCGCCACGCCGCCCTTTGGCATATCGGCGCCCCGGTAGCGGAACTCGGACGCGATATCGACCTCGACCGGAACCCGAGCAATGCTTTCCAGCCAGTACTTGGCGACCAAGGCGGCATAGGACGAGGTGCCGCAGGCGATCAGCGTCACCTTGGATGCTTGCGCCGGATCGAAGGACATTTCGGGCAAGACGATGGATTGGTCGGCGGCGTTGATGAAGGCCTTCAAGGTGTCGCCGATGACCTGGGGCTGCTCGTAAATCTCCTTCAACATGTAATGGCGGTGCCCGGCCTTGCCGATGACCTCGTCGGAATGCTCGGTCTCGTGGATCGTCCGTTCGACCGCTTTCCCGTCGCCGTCGTGGATGGTGGCGCCTTGCGACGTCATCACCACCCAATCGCCTTCTTCCAGATAGGCGATCCTTCGGCTCAGGGGGGCCAAGGTCAGGGCGTCCGAGCCCAAATACATCTCGCCCTCGCCATAGCCGACGGCCAGCGGACTGCCGCGCCGGGCGCCGATCATCAGGTCCTCGTTGCCGGTAAACACGATGGCCAGGGCAAAGGCGCCGCGCAGGCGTTCGAGCGCCGCCCGGGTTGCCTCGGCCGGGCTTTTTCCTTCGTCCAGGTAGAGGGTGATCAGGTGCACCACGACCTCGGTATCGGTGTCCGAAACCAAGGTCCGGCCGGCGGCCTCGACCTCGTCGCGGAGTTCCTGGAAGTTTTCGATGATGCCGTTGTGGACAACCGCCACGCGCTCGGTGGCGTGGGGGTGGGCGTTGCGTTCGTTGGGCACGCCGTGGGTCGCCCAGCGGGTATGGCCGATGCCGGTGCGCCCGGCGATCGGGTCCTGGGCCAGGCGCGCTTCGAGGTTGGCGAGCTTGCCCTCGGCGCGGCGCCGTTCGATCCCGCCGTCGATCAAGGTGGCGACGCCGGCCGAATCGTAGCCCCGGTACTCAAGGCGCTTGAGCCCGCCAAGCAAAAGCGCCGCCACGTCCGACTTGCCGATGATGCCGATGATGCCGCACATGGAATTTCAGGTTTTTCCGCGCCGTTTGGACGCCGCCTTCTTGCCCGACCGCAGACGTTTGCGCATGCGCGCGCCGCCGCCCTCGACCTCCCGCGCCGGGGCGCGGGTCAGGGCCAGGGCGTTCGCCGCCACGTCTTGGGTAATGACGCTGCCGGCGCCGACGATGGCGCCATCGCCGACCTTGACCGGCGCCACCAGGGCGGTGTTGGAGCCGATGAAGGCGCCGGCGCCGATGTCGGTCCAATGCTTGGCAACGCCGTCGTAGTTGCACGTGATGGTGCCGGCCCCGACGTTGGCCCCAGCGCCGACGCGGGCGTCGCCGATGTAGGTCAGGTGGGCGGCGCCGGCGCCGTCCCCGATGACGGCGTTCTTGACCTCGACGAAGTTGCCGACCTTGGCGTCGCGCCCGATGCGGGTGCCGGGCCTGAGGCGGGCGAAGGGACCGACAAAGGTGCCGGCGCCGATGGTGGCGCCCTCGATATGAGTGAACGAGCGGATCTCGGCGCCCCTCTCGACCCTCACGCCGCGACCGAAGACGACGTAGGGGCCGACCACGACATCGCGGCCGAGGCGGGTATCGAAACTCAAGTGGACGGTGTCGGGCGCGATCAGGGTGGCGCCGCGCTTCATGGCCTTGGCGCGCAGCCGCGCCTGGACCACCGCCTCGGCCCGGGCCAGGTCGGCGCGGCTGTCGACGCCGATCAGCTCGTCGGCGTCGCCCTCGATGACGGCGCATCGCCGTCCCTCGGCGCGGGCCACGGCCACGATGTCGGTGAGGTAATGCTCACCCTTGGCGTTGTCGGCGCCGATGCGCCCCAGAAGTCGGAACAGAACGGCGCCGTCGACGGCCATGAGCCCTGAGTTACAAAGACCAATGCGCCGTTCGGCCGGTGTCGCGTCGCGGGCCTCGACGATTGCCTCAAGCGAGCCGTCGTCTCCCACGATCAGGCGCCCGTAGTTGCTGGCATCGATGGGCCGAAAGCCGAGCACGACGACCGCCGGGTCGCCTTTGGCGCGCCTCGCCTTGATCATGCGGCGCATGGTTGCCGGCGTGATCAGAGGATCGGCGCCAAACACCACCAAGACGTCGCCGGTGAAGCCCCTGAGCGCCTTCTTCGCCGCCATTACGGCGTGGCCGGTGCCCAAGGGGGGGTCTTGAACCACGGTGCGGTGGGGCGCCACGGCTTCGGCCACCGCCTCCATGCCCGTGCCGACGACGACGACGACGCGCCCGGGTGAAAGCCGGTCCAGGCTTTCCATCAGGTGGGCGATCATCGGCCGCCCGGCCAGGGGATGCAGAACCTTGGGCGCATCGGACGCCATGCGCGTGCCCCGGCCCGCGCAGAGGACAATGGCGGCGATGTCTCTCTTGCTCATCGGCGAATGGTTCTAGCTGGAAGCGCAAAATCGGGGGTGACATTGCCACAGGGCCGCCGGTGCGCCAAGTCAAAGATTGTTACGAATTCTTGCAGGTATCGGCGGCCAAAGGCACCGTTCCCGCCGCTTCCTTGACAGTCCCCGCGGCGCCGCCTTATATGGCCTCACCCCGCCCCGGAGGGCGCGTAGCTCAGCGGGAGAGCGCTCGCCTCACACGCGAGAGGTCGCTGGTTCAATCCCAGCCGCGCCCACCACGGCGGTCCCGGCCCTTGCGCCGAATAAGCGAGAAGGGAGGTCCACAGATGCACATCCGGACGATTCTCTCCCGCATGTCCTCTTTCGCGGCGACCCGGGCCGTCGTGGTCGTCGTGGCGGCCTTCATCTTGCTCGGCTTCAAGCCGCTGGAGATCAATCCCGAAAGTGCCCGCATTGCCCCCGAGTTGCCCTTGGCGGACCTGCATTTCCATCCCCAGTCCACCATTTCTCCGACCCAGGCCCGGGACTGGATGGACCGCAACGGCGTGCGCTGGATCGGCGGCGGCGCCAAGGCCTGGAAGATGGAGGTTTTGGCCCTCGGACGGGCCATGTGGACGACCTATGCCCGCGATCTCGGCGATCGTTTCATCCCCATTGGCGGCATGACCGAGCTTAACGTGGCCTACCGCTTGGGCGGCATCGCCGCCATGGAGGACGCCGACGATCCGGTGATCAAGGACCTTCTGCGCCACTCGGCCGAGGACCTGAAGGCCGGCCGCATCAAGGCCGTCGGCACCGTCTTTATCAACAACAGCCGCTCGCACACCAATCCGGCCTTCCGGCGCAAGGCTGACCGAGTTCCCTCACCTTCACATCCAGGTCTCGAAGGAAAAAACCATCGTCGATCCCTTCACCGGGCTCAAGCGCGCAGACCGCTGCCGGGCGGGCGAGGAAGCGTTGTGGAAACCGGACGTGATGGCCAGCCTTCCCTACCGGCCGACGGCCCTCTTTAGTGCCGGATTCTCGGCCATGCCGCCCGAATCCGAACTCATGCACCAAGGGCTGTACCAGCCCCCGACCCTGTCGCCGCTGTCCCCGTCGCTCATTCTGTGGGCCGGGATTTACCGCTTGAATGCGGGCGACGAACTGACCTTTACCATCACTGGCCCCGATGGCAAGACGGTGCTGAAAGACACTAGAATGGCTAAAAAGAACGTGACGCGACGGTTCGAGTTTCACGGCATCCGCAGAAAATCGAAGGCCATGCCAACGGGTACCTACCGGGGCGAGATCACCTTGGTGCGCGCCGCGACCAGTCCGGGCGGTCCCTTGAAGCTCGCCATTACCCGCCAGGTCAGCGTCGAGAATTAGGAACCGGCCGGCGCCCGTTGCTTGGGCTGAGCGACGAACCGCAAGTAGGGCTTCACCGTTTTGAAGCTGTCCGGGTACTTGGCTTTGGCGTCGTGGTCCGAGACCGTCCGCAGGATGATGCTGAAACCACACCACTATTCTCGAAATATCTCAGATTAAAATTGGGGGCTGTCCCAGATAACCCATTTGGGGGGTTATCATGGGAGCTATGCGGAAGAGCCGTCTCAGCAGGTA
>JASLLZ010000162.1 GCA_030746775.1 Rhodospirillales bacterium
GGAGAAGTACACGGCTCGGGTTATGCTTACCAATCAGGTTCGTGGCCCGGGCGAAGGATCCAGGGCCGCAAAAACAGCGCCTGTCACATCGGAGCGACACGACGGGATTAACCGCCGGGCTCCAAGGGAACGCCCCTCCGAGCAAGAGTTCGAAACGGCGTTTTATTCGACACTTTCAGGGAGCACACCGAAATGAAGACAAAATTATCATTCGTCGGCAGGCTCGCGGCAGGGGCCGCCATCGTGACTCTTGCCACCGGGCTGTTCACCGCGGACGCGTGGGCCGCGGGCGACAAAATCCGCACGCTCGAACTTATCGCCGACACCCGGGCCCGCAATCCGAATGGCAACCAAGCCGCGTATCTGCTGGTCGATATGTGGAAAAAGCTGGGGATCGACATTAAGATCAAGGAACTTCCCCCTAAGCGCAGGTTGGACGTGGTGTATTTCGACCGCCAGAATTGTGACGGCGCGGCGTGTTTCGACATGTCCATGTGGTCGATCGTCGGACGGCCGGAGCGTATCGATCCCGACGAGGTGATTTTCAACCTGTTCCATTCCGATACCGCGGCCAAAGGCTACAACTACCCAAGATACCGCAATCCCGTTTACGACAAGTTGGCCTCGGGCCAGAGGGTCGAACTCGACCCCGACAAACGGCGCGAGCTGATTTACAAGGCGCAGGAGGTGCAGATGAATGACCCCTCCTACGTCTTTTTCGTCAACCCGGTCGTCAACTTCGCGATCCGCAATGACATCTGGGACGAAAAGTCGGTGGTCGAACTGTCCGGACTCGGCATCAAGAACTTCTGGACCCACATCGGCCTTACGCCGCGTGGGAGTCAGAAGGACATCATCGCCAACACGTCTGACAACCTTCTCAATCTCCTCCCGCTGGCCATCGGCGGCGCCGCGGCATCGTGGACCACCGAGCTGATCTGGGACCGCATGTTGCGTATTGGCCCCGACGGCCTGCCCAAGCCTTGGGCCGCCGAATCCTACAAGTGGGTTGACGAGAAGACCATCGATGTGACGCTGCGGGCCGGCATGAAATGGCATGACGGCAAACCGGTGACGACCGATGACGTGGTCTTCACCTTCGGCGAAGTGGGCAAGATGGCCCCCATGTACACGCCGTTCATCAAGATCATCCAGAAGGTCGAAGTGGTGGGCGACCGTACCGTGCGCATGCACCTGTCAAAGCCGTCGGCTGCGTTCCTGGTATCCACGTTGGCCAAGATGAATCTGACGCCGGCCCACATCTGGCGCCCGATCATGAAGGACCTCAAGGCCAAGGGGCAGACGTTCGACAAGTTCCAGCCCGATCAATTGATCGGGTCGGGTCCGTACAGGTTCGTGCACTGGAAGCGTAACGCCGAGGTGCTGCTGGAGGCCAACAAGGACCACTGGTCACCGCCCAAGGCCGACCGTTGGATCTTGCGCATCGTCACCAACCTGGAAGCGACGCTCGGCATGCTGCGCAGCGGCGAGATCAACTTCCTCACCGAGTACCGCGGCGATTCCGAGACCCTCAAAAAGGTGGCCAAGGACAGCGGCAACGTTGCCATCCTTCCGGGCGTCGACATCGGGGTCCAATACATGGGCTTCAATCTGAGTCGCCGTCCGTTTAACGACAAGGCCTTCCGCCGCGCCATGGCCCTGGCCGTCAATCGCGACCTGCTGGTCGCCGCGGCCTGGAAGGGCGATGCCGTCAAGACCAACTCCATCGTCTCGACGGTGCTTGATTATTGGCACAACTCCAAGGTCGACGAAAACTCCTACGACCTGGCAAAGGCCAAGAAAATGCTCAAGGACGCCGGCTACGTGATGGTTGGCGACAAGCTTCACTATCCGGACGGTGTCAAGGACACGGTGATGGCCAAGTAGGTCCCACCAAACCATCCGCTATACTCAAGGGCGGGCGCGAATTTCGCGCCCGCTCTTTTCTTTTGGTGTGACGCCCGCGCCCCGGGGCAAAGCCGGTGGGCAGCGCAAAAAAGGTCTTCAAGCGCCGTCCAGATGCTGGCAGCCCTCCATGTCGCCGACCATGTAGCCAAAGTCGCCGGGCTGGACCAAGTTGGTGGTGAGGTGCGCCAAGATCATAATCCCGCGTTCGAAGGGGCTGTGGATTACCTCCAACTCGGCGAAGGTATAGGGGCTGACCACGCGTCCCAGCACCGCGCTGCCATTGATCTCTTCGCCCAATGGCGGCGCCTCGGTAACCAAGAAGCCGCCTTTCGTTGGCCGTATGTAAGCGATGGAGTGGACAGCGATCTGGGCTGGCGGCGGGACCGGGTCACCGTCCAGCATGCCCAGCTTGCGCATGATGTTCTCAATGCCGGCGACGGAGCGCGCTACGTAAGGTGTCTGGTCGATAAGGCCGCCGCCCAGCTCCACCGTCACCGAAGGCACACCGAGCGCCATGGTCACCGACTTGGTGGAGGCCTTGAACGCCGATCCACCCTTGCCGTCTTCGGCCCGAAACAAGATGCGCGAACCGAAACTGCGGGACAGTGCCTCGGCATTGTGGATGAAGACGTAATCGACCGTCGGCCGGTCGGTGCCCGAATGCAGGTCGATGTAGGCGTCGATATTTTCGAGAAACTCCGTCTTGATGCGGTCCGCCAGTTGCTCCGTGAACCAGCCCCCGGGATTGCCGGGAAACACCCTGTTCAAGTTCTGACTGTCAAGGGGCGTGCAGCGGCGGTTGGCCTCGAAGGCCAAGGGATTGGCGACCGGCAGTAGCAAGAGGCGCCCTCGGAAGCCGCCTTCGCCATGGCGGCGCGCGATCTCCATCACCGTGTGAGTGCCGGTCGGCTCGTCGCCGTGGATGGCGGCTGAGATGCCGAGTGTCGGCCCGTCCCCTTGGTTGCCCTTCACCTCGTGAATGGAAAGAGCCAACTCGGCGCCGTTGGCGAACGGAGCCAGGGCGACCCGCCGTACCTTCGTCATACCCTCATCTCCCGCTATTCCGCGCTGTGACGCCGCGCCTTCGATTTCAACCGGCGTCCTGCTTCGCCTTCCGTTCGGACTCGGCGCCGGCTCGGATCTTGTCGGTGATGCCGAGCCGGTCGGCCGGCTTCACCCCGCCCCGCATTTCATCCAGGGCCTCGGGTTGGCGGACCTGCCGCCCGATCGCCATCTTGGTCAGGTAGCGCACGTCGTCCGGCGGCAGCACCATCACGCCACTCTCGTCGGCCAGTACCGCGTAGCCCGGCAGCACCACCGCGCCGCCGATGCTGACCGGAATGTTGATGGCGCCGCCGTTGCCATAGGGGTGGCAGGTGATAGGCGTATAGCCCTTGATCCACCCCGGCAGGTCGTATTCGCGGAACTTCGAAGACCCCGTCGAGGGGCCGTCGATCACCACGCCCACGGCACCCGCGATCTGCGCTGCCAGGGTCGTCCCGCCGCCCCAGCAGGCGTTGTGGTCGTCGCCCAGCCGGTCAACGCAGAGGAAGTCCCCCGGCCGCAGCATTCCGATGACATAGGGGATCATCCCCGAATCGTGACCCGGGCAGGCCACCGTCACCGCCGTCCCGACCACCCGGCGCTCCGGCATCACCGCCTTGATGGAGCCATGGACAAAACCCCAGTGCCGGTGGTGACCGATCGACTCGGTGCGGCACTGAGCCAGCAGCTCCAGAAGCTCCGGTTCCACCTGCGGCGGCATCTCGTTGATCTCGTACATGGTTCCCCCCCTTGGAATACGGGCGGCTCAGTTCTGGATGCGGACCGTCGACGCCCCGTCCACCACCAGATTGGTGCCCGAGGTGTAGCCCGATGCCGGGCTGGCCAGAAAAACCACCGCGTTGGCTATCTCCTCGGGCTTGCCCATGCGGCCCATGGGGTTGAGTTCCATCATCCTCTTGAACTTTTCCGGCTCTTCCCGGCTCCGCCGGTCCCATACGCCACCCTCGAAAAAGATCGAACCGGGAGAGACCGCGTTTACACGAATCCCCTTCGGCGCCAGATCGTGACTGAGGTGCTTCATGTGGGCGAGGCCGGCCGCTTTCACCGCCGGATACGGCTTGCGCGGACCGTAGACCTGTACGGCGCCCGCCGTGACGATAAAGACGATGGCGGCTGCGTCGGACTTCTCGAGCACCGGCACGGCGGCTTCGATCCCGATGACGGTGGCAAGGATGTCGACTTCAAGGCTGCGCCGCCATTCGGCCTCGTCGTTGGATCGGCTCTGAGCACTGACGTTGGAGACGTATATGTCGAGCCCGCCCAAGGCGGCCGCCATTTCGTCGACCCAGGCGCGCAGGGCGTCTGCGTCCGCAACGTCAAAGGCGCCGCCGGCGGCGTTGACGCCGCGCCCCTTGAGGGCCGCCACCGTGGCCGTCACCTGCTCGGCATCGCGGGCGCAGATCCCGACGTCGCATCCCTCGGCGGCGAACCCCTCGGCAATGGCGCGCCCGATTCCCCGGGTGCCGCCCGTGATGATGGCCTTCTTTCCCCGTAATTCCAATTCCATGGTTACCTCCCTGCATTCATCCCGGTCAGGCACAAGCCGGGTGCCAATTTTTTTTACGCAGTCCCGGAGGATGAGTGTAGCCGACGATGCCGAGCGGGAAAACTCGTACATGGCGCCGCTACAGGCCGTTTGACACCCCCCCCCCCCCGCCCCACCT
>JASLLZ010000163.1 GCA_030746775.1 Rhodospirillales bacterium
ATGGAGATCGCCGCCTTCGACGCCGCGGGCCGGCGCCTGGGACCGGGCGAGCAGGGTGAGCTGTGCACCCGCGGTCCGGCCGTCTTCGCCGGCTACCATAACAATCCGCAGGCGACCGCGGAGGCGTTGAAGGACGGCTGGTTCCATACCGGCGATCTCGGCCACGTCGACGCCGAGGGCTTCGTCTACATCACCGGCCGGGCATCGGACATGTACATTTCCGGCGGTTCCAACATCTATCCGCGTGAGATCGAGGAGGCGTTGCTCACCCATCCCGCGGTGGAAGAAGCCGCGGTGCTGGGTGTCCCCGACCCCAAATGGGGCGAGGCCGGGGTGGCGGTCGTCGTCCGCGCGCCGGGCTCGGCGCCGAGCGAGGCGGACCTTCTAGCCGCTCTCGGGGGCAGGATCGCCCGCTACAAGATACCGCGCCGGGTGTTCTTCTGGGATCAGGTGCCCAAGTCAGGTTACGGCAAGGTGCCAAAGAACGTCATCCGCCAACAACTGTTCGAGCGCGGCGACCTGGTCGAAGGGAAAAGTCCGTAGGAACCGACGGGCATCGCCACCGACGAAGCAAGGCCTTATCACCGGTGGTGGAAGGATGCGCCCTCAGAGACCGAATATGGTGGTGAGGCCCGCCCGCTCCTCAAGCGCCGTCATGGCCGCCGCGTCGGGTGGCTCGCCGCCCTCGGCCGCCGCCTTCAGCACGGCCGGAAGCAGATCGACGTCGCCCACCGAATTGAGGAAGATCGCCGGCCGGCCAAGGACCCAGCGCACCGCAAGCCGAATGTCGTCCTCGTTCTCCAGCGGCTCGTACCAGGTCGTTCGATTGCGTTCGGCGCCGGCCGCCCAGGCGCCCCGCGCCACCGCCTTGATCGTCTGCACGGCGACGCCGCGTTCGGCGCACAGCCGGGCCGTCGCCTCGAAGTCCGACGGATAGGTCTTGTGATGTGCGGCGACCCAGTTCCACGGCATCAGCACCGAGTCGAAATCGAAACGTTCGAGGCTGCGCCGGTGCATCGCCGCGCTGGCCCAGCCGTGGCCGGTGACGCCGATGAAGCGGACCAAACCGAGCTCGCGGGCCTCGACGGCCGCGTCCAGCGCCCCGCCGGGGGAAAGGGCGCGCTCCCACTCGTCGGGGTGGTACAGGCCGTGCAGTTGGAGCAGGTCGATACGGTCCGTGCGCAGGCGGTCGAGGGAACGGCGGATTTGGTCCCTTGCGCTCTCGTAGTCGCGCAGCCGGGTCTTGGTGGCAAGGAAGAAATCATCCCGGTGGCGGTCCATCCACGGGCCGATGCGAAGCTCGGCATCGCCGTATTCGGGCGCTGTGTCGATATGGTTGACACCGTATTCGATCAACAGGTCAAGGACCCGGTCGGCCGTTCCCTGGTCGGCATCGCGCAATGCGGCACCGCCGAAGAGGACCGCCGAACTCATGTGCCCGCAGCGCCCGAAGGCACGCTTCTCGATCGTCATCCTAACCTCCGCCGTCTCGTGGACCCGGGACGGGGACACTAGCGCAACCATCGCCAAACATCCATCGGCCGGCGCGTTGAACGGCCCCCCTAACGGGGATAGTATCGGATACCCGGACCGCTGTTTCGCGACGAGAGGACGGCCACCGATGCACGCCGACGAACCGCAGACCCCCTTCTTCGCATAGGCGCGCGTCATGATCGTCGAACTTGCCTATGGAAAGACCACGCTGCCCGTCTCGCTGCCCGCCGCTGCCCGGGCGACGGTGATCCGCAAGCGGGCGCCGCCGGTTCTTTCCGATTCCGCCGCCGCCATACGGCACGCCCTCGACAATCCGATCGAGGCAAAGCCCTTGCGCCAATTGGCGCAGGGACGATCGAGCGCCTGCATCCTCATCTGCGACATCACCCGACCGGTTCCCAACCACCTATTCCTGGGTCCGATGATCCGCGACCTGATGGACGCCGGCGTGTCGGCCGAAGCCATCACGGTCCTCGTCGCCACCGGCCTGCACCGCCCCAACGAAGGCGCCGAGCTTGCCGAACTGGTCGGCGATCCATGGGTGCTTGAGACCGTCAGCGTCGTCAACCACCGCGCCCGCGAGGATGCCGACCACGTGGATCTGGGTGTCACGCCTACGCGCGCCACGCCGGTCAAGCTTAACCGCCGCTTCGTCGAGGCCGACCTGAGGATCGCCACGGGCCTGGTCGAGCCCCACTTCATGGCCGGCTATTCCGGCGGGCGCAAGGTGGTGGCGCCGGGCGTCGCCCATGCCGACACCATTCGCACCTTCCACAGCGCGCGGTTCATGGAGGACCCGGGCGCCGTTCAGTGCAATCTGGCCGGAAACCCCCTGCACGAAGAACAATTGGAGGTCGTCGGCATGGTGGGAGAGGTCTACGGCCTGAATACGGTGCAGGACGAGGAACGCAACCTGATCAGCGTCACCTTCGGCGAGGTCGTCGCCAGCCATCTGGCGGCGGTCGAAGTTGCCCGGCAAACGGCCGAGGTGCCGGTCGGGCGCAAATTCGGCACCGTCGTCACCTCGGCGGCCGGCTATCCGCTGGACAAGACCTATTATCAGACCGTCAAGGGCATGGTAACGCCGCTCGACATCGTGGAGCCCGGAGGAACGCTGATCGTCGCTTCGGAGTGCTCGGAAGGATTCGGATCGGACGCCTTTCGCGACGCCCAGCGCCGCCTGGTCGACCTCGGACCCGATGCCTTTCTGCGGACGCTGCTGGCCAAGTCGTTCGCCGACGTGGATGAATGGCAGACGGAGATGCAGCTCAAACCCATGCGTGTCGCTTCCATAAAGTTGTTCAGCGGCGGTCTCTCCGACGACGACATGCGATTGACCGGCGTCGATCCGATAGACTCGGTGGACGCGGCGCTGGACCGGGCCGTCGCCGAATCGGGAAGTCCGGCGGTGGCGGTCATCCCCGAAGGCCCCTATGTGGTGCCGGTGGTCGGGAGGGGCTGAATGGACGACCGGCCCCTGTGTCACCTGCACCTGGACCCCCTGGGCGGCATTGCCGGCGACATGTTCGCGGCCGCGCTTCTGGACGCCTTTCCCGACGCCGCCGAAGCGGTCACGGGGGCGATAGCCGCGGTCGGATTGCCTCCCGGCCTGACACCGACTTTTACACCCGGTAAGTCGAGCAGTCTTGGGGTGCTGCGGTTCGCGCTTGAGGGCGCGGCCGACGGCGCGCCGCCGAGCGGTGCGTACCCCGAGATCGTCAAGCGCCTGAGGGGCGCCGGCCTGGACCCGGAAACGTTGGGCCACGCGCTCGGCATCTTCCGCCGCCTGGCCGAGGCCGAGGCCTCGGTGCACGGCGTCGCCATCGGCGACGTGCACTTCCACGAGGTCGCCGACTGGGATTCGATTGCCGACGTGGTCGCCGCGGCTAGCCTGCTTACCCGGGTCGGCCGGGCGGCGTGGAGCTGTGGTCCCCTGCCCAAGGGCGGCGGCAGCGTCGCCACCCGGCACGGCCGAATTCCCCTGCCGGCGCCGGCGACGGTAGCCATGCTCAAGGGCTTCAAGTGGCACGACGACGGCATCGCGGGCGAGCGCGTAACCCCCACCGGAGCCGCCATCCTGCGCCACCTGTTGGACGACAACCACGCCCCCTGTCCGCCGGGCACCCTGATCGCCCAGGGCAGCGGCGCCGGCACGCGCGACATCGAGGGCATGCCCAACATCCTGCGCGTCCTGGTCCTCGACCGGGGCGACGTCGGCGAGGAAACCATCGCCCGCCTTTCCTTCGAGATCGACGACATGACGCCGGAGGAACTGGCGGTCGCCCTCGATCACCTGAGGACCGAAGAAGGCGTGCTCGACGCCGGCCACGGCATCGGCTTCGGCAAGAAGGGACGCGTCCGCTTCGACGTCCGCCTGCTGGCCCGCATCGACGCGCTTGAGCGCCTCATCAACCGATGCTTCGAGGAAACCTCCACGCTTGGCCTGCGCTACCGGCTGGAGCGGCGCCGCGTCCTGGCCCGCGCCGAGAAAGGGATCGAGGTGGCGGACGGGACCATCGGGGTGAAGAGAGCCAGCCGGCCGGGCGGCCGCAAGACCGTCAAGGCGGAAAGCGACGACCTGGCGCCCAGCCGTGGACTGACGCGGCGGCGCAAGCTGAAGACGAGCGCGGAATCCGCCGCCACGGACGGCCACGACCCATGACCGTCCTCGGCCGCCTGAAAGAGGTTTTGCAGCGCCGGCCGAGCCTCGCCGTGGCCGTCAGCGGCGGCGTTGACAGCATGACGCTGGCCCATGTCGCCGGCCAGGTCCTGGGCCATCGGGCGCGCATGCTGCATGCGGTCTCGCCGGCCGTAACGCCGGAGGCAACGGCCCGCGTCCAGCGCCACGCGGCGGGCGCGGGCTGGCTTCTGA
>JASLLZ010000164.1 GCA_030746775.1 Rhodospirillales bacterium
CGGCTGAGCGCTCCGCCGGCGAACATATCGAACATGCCGAGGATGCCACCGGCTTGGCGGCTGAAGACGTCGCTGAGGACGACCGGATCGATGCCGGGCAACGGGATGTACGTCCCGAGCCTGTAAACGATGAGGGCGCCAAGCGTAAACCAGATACGCTTCTTCAGTTCCGTGGCCTTGGAAAAGGCCCCGAAATTGACGTTGGCCGCGAGCTGTTCGGCCGCGGAAGCCATGCGTGTGCCCTTTTCCTATGCGGCCGGCTGGCCGTCGTCGGGGCCCGCCTTTGAGTCGGCCTCTTGCCCGGACGGCGTCTCGGGAGCGTCGTCGGAAGCGGTCTCGGCGCCGGCCTTGTTCGCTTTTTTGCCCTTGCCTTTGCCCTCGCCCCCGCTCTTGCTCTTGGAGCCGTCCTTGTCTCCACCCTTGGCCTTTGCTTCGGCCCGCGCCTTGGCTCGGCCCCGCGTCTCGGGCTTGGCCTTGGGCTCGGGCAGGACGACCTTGCCCCCCGCCTTTTCGACGGCGGCGATGGCGGCCGCCGAGGCGCCGCTCACTTCAATGGTCACCTTGGCCTTGATCTCGCCCTTCGCCAGGAGTCGGACCCCGTCGCAACGCCCCGTAACCAAGCCGGCGGCGCGCAGGGTATCCAGGGTCACCGGCGTCGCCGCGTCCAGCTTCTTGGTGTCGATGGCTTTCTGCAGGCGCCCGACGTTGACCTCGGCGTAATCCTTGCGGAAAGGGTTTTTGAAACCGCGCTTGGGCAGACGGCGATAGAGCGGCATCTGTCCGCCCTCGAAGCCGAGGAGGGAGACCCCGCTCCGCGATTTCTGTCCCTTGTCGCCGCGGCCGCTCCTCTTGCCCTTGCCCGAGCCGATCCCACGGCCGACCCTGGTGCGCGGGCGCCGCGCGCCGAGGTTATCCTTAAGCTCGTTCAGTCGCATGATTGCTGTTCCCATGGTTCGGGCGAGACCGCGAAGCCTACCCGGATTCCTCGAATTTCACGAGATGGTGGACTTTTTTGATCATGCCGCGCACGGCAGGCGTGTCCTCGAGTTCCCGTGTTTTGTGCATCTTGTTGAGACCGAGACCGACCAACGTCGCCCGCTGACCCTTGGGGCGGCCAATGGGACTGCCGATCTGAGTCACCTTCAAGGTTTTCTTCTTGGCCTCGGCCATGGCTCAATCCCCGTTGGCTGTCGCCGTCTCGGCGCGGCGTTGCACGATCTCTCCGACCTTCTTGCCGCGCCTGGCGGCCACCGCCCGCGGCGACAGGCAGCGAGACAAGGCGTCGAACGTCGCCTTCATCATGTTGTGGGGGTTGGCCGACCCCATCGACTTGGCGACCACGTCCTGGACTCCCATGGTCTCGAATATGGCGCGCATGGGACCGCCGGCGATGATGCCGGTGCCCGGGGGCGCGGCGCGCACCACCACCTTGCCGGCCCCGAATCGGCCCTTGACGTCGTGATGCAGCGTGCGGCCCTCGCGCAGCGGCACGCGGACCATTTCGCGCTTCGCCTGTTCGGTCGCCTTGCGGATGGCCTCCGGGACCTCGCGCGCCTTGCCGCCGCCCATGCCGACGCGGCCTCGGCCGTCGCCCACCACCACCAGCGCGGCGAACGAGAACCGGCGACCGCCCTTCACGACCTTGGCGACGCGGTTGATGCTGACCAGCTTGTCAATCAGCTCGCTTTCATCGCGCCCGCCGCGATCGCCGCGATCGCGGGGACCCTGGCTGCCGCGCCCCGGCGTCCGTCTGGGTGTGCTTCCCATGCAATAATTCCCTTAAAAGCTCAGACCGCCCTCGCGGGCCGCCTCGGCAAGTGCTTTGACCCGGCCGTGGTAGCGGAGGCCACCGCGATCGAACACCACCTTCTTGATGCCTGCCGCGGCGGCGCGCTCGGCAATCAACGCGCCCACCGCGCCCGCCGCCTCGATGTTTCCTCCGCTGCGCAATTTGGCGCGCAACTCCTTGTCCAAGCTGCTGGCGGCGGCAAGTGTCCGGCCCTGCCGGTCGTCGATGACTTGGGCGTATATGTACATGTTCGAACGAAAAACCGTCAAACGCAGACGGTCTCCCGAACGCCTTCGCAGGTTGGACCGCGTACGTTTCGTGCGGCGCGCGAACAAATCCAATTTCCTGGCCATGATCTACTTTTTCTTGCCCTCTTTGCGGTGCACGTATTCGTCGACGTATCTGATGCCTTTGCCCTTGTAGGGCTCCGGCGGACGAAAAGCGCGAATTTGGGCGGCGACTTGTCCGACGCGCTGTTTGTCGGCGCCGAACACGTTGATGTGGGTCTGGTCCGGGCACTCGATCTTGATACCATCGGCAATCGGATAGCGCACCTCGTGGCTGAAGCCCAACTGCATGAGGAGATCCTTGCCCTGCACCTGGGCACGGTAGCCGACACCTTGGATCGCAAGTTTGCGGGAGAAGCCTTCGGAGACACCCACGATCATGCCGTTGACCAAGCTTCGCGCCGTCCCCCACATCTTGCGGGCGCGCAGTCCGTCACCCCGCGGTTTGACGGTAATTTGATCCCCGTCGCGGGAGATTTCCACCTCCGGCATCAGGGTCCTCGAAAGCTCGCCCTGCTTGCCCTTGGCGGTGACGTGCCGGCCCGAAATCTCGACGCTGACGCCATCGGGAACGGTTATGGGATTCTGACCTACGCGCGACATGACGTTCCCTCGCCCAACTCGCTCAAAACACCTGGCAGAGCACTTCGCCGCCGACGTTGGCGTCGCGGGCTTCGCTGTCCGACATCACGCCGCGCGGCGTCGACAGAATGGATATCCCAAGTCCGTTGTAAATCCTGGGCAGGTCCTTGATCTTCGAATAAACGCGGCGGCCCGGCGTCGAGACCCGGTTGATTTCCCGGATAACGGGATCGCCGTCATGGTACTTGAGCTCGATCTTGATCTCGCTGATTCCGGGGTGAACCTCATACTGGGAGTAGCCGCGGATGAAGCCTTCTTTTTTCAACACATCGAGGACGTTGGCGCGCAGTCTCGACGCCGGCGCGGTGACAGCCTCCTTGTGGGCGCGCTGACCGTTACGGATGCGCGTTAGGAGATCAGCCAGAGGATCGGTCATGGACATGCTTTCGCTCCGTTACCAGCTCGATTTCACCATGCCGGGAATCTGTCCCTTGCCCGCTAGATCGCGGAGCGCGATGCGCGACAGCCGGAACTTGCGATAGTTGCCGCGCGGCCGCCCCGACAGTTCGCAACGCAACCGGACCCGCGACGGCGACGAATTGCGCGGCAACGCGCCAAGCTTGATGCGCACGTTGAAGCGCTCCTCGGGCGAGCTTGTCATGTCCCTGGCCAAGGCCTTGAGGTGGGCCCGCTTGGCGGCGTACTTCTTGGCCAGGCGTTGACGCTTCTTGTTTCTCTCGATGGCACTTGTCTTTGCCATATAGCTTTCTCCGTCAGACGGTCAATTTCCAAACGGCATGTCGAAACCCTTGAGCAGGGCCCGGGCCTCGGCATCGGTCTTGGCGGTGGTGCAGATGACGACGTCGAGGCCGCGAATTTCGTCCACCTCGTCGTAATCGATTTCGGGAAACACGATCTGTTCCTTGAGCCCCAGGGCAAAATTGCCGCGCCCATCGAAGCTCTTCCGCGAAAGCCCGCGGAAATCGCGCACTCGGGGCAAGGCGATATTGACGAGGCGGTCGAGGAACTCGTACATGCGCCCGCGCCTCAGCGTTACCTTGGCGCCGACCACCATATCCTCGCGCAACTTGAAATTGGCGATCGCCTTCTTGGCTTTCGTTATCACCGGCTTCTGGCCGGCGATGCGTGTCATGTCATCGACCGCGCCCTCGATCTTCTTGCGGTCAAGGGCGGCCTCGCCGACTCCCATGTTGAGGACGATCTTGTCGAGGCGCGGCACCTCCATGAGGTTCGAATAGCCGAACTCCTCGACCAGGGCGGCGCGGACCACCTTATCGTAATGCTCGTGAAGGCGTGTCATCACCGGTTTCCTACTTGTCCAGGACTTCGCCCGAGCGCTTGGCGTAGCGCACCTTGCGGCCGTCCTTGAGAAATTTGTAGCCGGCGCGCGTCGGTTGGTCGGTCTTGGGGTCGATATGGGAAAGGTTGGAGAGGTGGATCGAGGCCTCCTTTTCGACAATGCCCCCACCGCCGCTCGCCGCACTCGGGCGCGTGTGGCGCTTCACCATGTTGACGCCCTGAACGAAGGCCCGGCCTTCCTCGCGCAACATCCTGAGCACCTCGCCGCGCTTGCCCTTGTCCTTGCCGTTCAAGACGACGACCTGGTCCCCTTTCTTGAA
>JASLLZ010000165.1 GCA_030746775.1 Rhodospirillales bacterium
AAGACTTTGCAACGTGGGTTTTTTGTATCCTTTTATACCCTTTGCACTTGGGCCGCGTTCCCGGCTTTTCTGGGGGGTGGGGCCCGCCGCGTTGGTTTGGTTGGAGCCTACTTCTTTTTCTTTTTCTTCGCTCTCTTGGCGGCCACCCTGGCGTCCTCGGCGCGCAGGGCGTCCTGGCTGTAGACGGTCTTGTTCGCCTGTTGGATGGTGCGGATGTCGGACCAGTGGTCCTGGAAGGTGATGGGGAGGAACTTGTCGGCCTGCTTGCCGAACTCCTTCTCCAGCCCGGTTCCCTTCCAGTCGAAGGAGACGAACGAATAGATGATCTGGCGCGCCAGGTCCGGCTTCAAATTATGCGCATAGCCGTAGGACGTGGTCGGGAACAGCTTGGATTCCCAAATAATGCGCAGGTCGTCTTTGTTTACGACGCCCTTGTCATGCATGCGGTCCAGGACGCTGGACGCAATCGGCGCGGCATCGTAGTCCTTATTGGCGACACCCATGATCGAGTTGTCGTGCTTGCCCGAATAGATCACCTTGTAGTCCTCGTCAGGCTTGACACCAAGCGCTCCGAAAAGAGCTCGCGGCGCCTGGTTGCCCGAATTGGACGACGGCGTGACGTGGGCGATCTTGCGCCCCTTCATCTGTTTGACTTCCTTGATGTCGGTGTCCTTGTGGGTGATCAACTGCAGCTTGTAGCCAAAGGTGCCGTCGGCCCGCCCCATGATGGCGACCGGCACGTAACCCGCCAGGTTGACGCCGAACACCGTCGGTCCGGTCGAGATGCCGGCCACGTGCAGGCGGCCCGAACGCATGGCCTCGACCTGGGCGGCGTAGGACTCGGCGCCGTACCACTTGACCTTCTTGCCGGTGTTCTTGGCCAGATAGTCCATGAACTCGGTGAACTGGTTCTCATAGACAGACGGATCCTCGACCGGCGTGTAAGAGAAGATCAGCGTGTCGGGGTCGAGCCACTTGCTGGCATCGGTCGGCGTGTCGGCGACCAGATCCTTGTCGTCGTCGCAGAAACGAACGTCCAGATCGCCGCGGTTCTTACAATCCTGAGCAAGGGCGGGCGTCGCCGTTGCCCACAAAAAGGCGGCGGCGGCAAGGCCCGGTAACAGGCGCTGGTAAATCGATGAACTTGTCATGGTATTCTCCCTGGATGGTTGATGGCTGGGCCCGATGGGCGATCCTCCCTGGATACCGAAATTCGAACCGGCTGTTTTGTCCCCGTTCGCCGTCCGGCACCATTTGTTGCAAGATCATCTCTTTTTGCCACGTACGGTGCAACAAATCAATTGCGCCGCGCCGCTAAAATATGCATGCGGAGTTAGCGCCGTGCCCCGGCCACGGCATCGGCCAGTTCCGCGAAACCAGCGCCGCCCGGGTGCCGTGTCACGTAGGCGGGCTGCGCCGCCAGAAGCCCGTCGAAGGCGCGGATGTTGGCGACCCCGACGGAATGGGGAAAGAAGGCGAACATCGGCGCGTCATTGGGGGAATCGCCGACGAAGACGAAAGAGTCGCGCTCCGCTTCCACATCGACGGCGAAGCATTCTTCGAACAGGGTGCGCGTCATGGTCAGCTTGTCGTAGGCTCCGAACCAGCCGTTGACATGGATGGAGCTGACCTTGGCCGTCGCCCCCGCCGCCGTCATCAGGGCGACGATGCGCTCCACCTCGGCCGGCGCCAAGGCGGGCACGTCCTCGCAATAGTCGATGGCAAGGTCGGCCTCGCGGTAGGGCTGGTCCGAGGCCACCGCCGTTCCCGGGACCTGGCGCAGGATCGTGTCGCGCAAGTCGTCGAGGCGCCGGCGGTTCGCCGCCCGCTGGTCGGCGTCGAGCCCGAAGCGCCGCGTCATTCGGCGCGCTTGGTGGTCGTAGCGGAAGTAAAACGCCCCGTTCTCGCCGACCACCGCGTCGATCGGCCACATGCGGGCGATGTGGTCGCACCAGCCCGCCGGCCGGCCGGTGACCGGGATCACCGCCAGCCCCGCCGAGCGCAGCCGTTCCATGGCGCCATAGGCCTCCGCCGTCAACCGGCCTTCGGTTGTCAGGGTGTCGTCGATATCGGTCAGGACCCAGCGCAGGGCGCGCCGGGCGGCGGGCGGAAAATGGTCGAGCGGCTTCATCGGCTGCTCTCCTGGCCGGCCATCCATGCGGCGAGCCGGGCGCGCGTCGCCTCGGCGACGCACAGGCCGAGCTTGGTGCGCCGCCACAGCACGTCGTCGGGCGTGCGCGCCCATTCCCGGTTGACCAAGTGGCGGACCTCGGCCGCGTAAAGTCCGCCGCCGAAATCCTCGCCCAGGTCGTCGAGCTGGCCGGCGCCGTCGAGTATCGTGAAGACCAGATTTCCGTAGGCGCCGGCGTAGCGCCGTCGCAGTGGCGCCGGCAACCATGGCAGGGCGTCGGCGAGCCGAGCCAGCAGCCCCTCCACACCGTCGGCTCCCAAGTCGCCGCCGGGCAGCGGCGCCTCGCCGGTCCACGGCGGCGCCTTGAGGCCGACAAAGGGCCGCAGCCTGTCGAGGGCGCGCTCGGCAAGGCGGCGATAGGTGGTGATCTTGCCGCCAAAGACCGACAGCGCCGGTGCGCCGCCGGCGCCTTTCGCGACTTCGAGCCGGTACTCGCGGCTCACCGCCGAAGCGGTACCGGAATCGGTCCCGTAAAGCGGCCGCACGCCGGAATAGGACCACACCACGGCGGCGGGGTCGACGGGGGCGCGGAAGTACCGCCCGGCGGCCTGGCACAAATAGGCGATTTCGCCGTTGTCGATGCGCGCCCCGGCCGGATCGCCGTCGAAGTCGACCTCGGTGGTGCCGATCAGCGTAAAGCGGTCCTGGTAGGGAATGGCGAAGAGGATGCGGCGGTCGGGCTGCTGGAAGACGTAGGCCATGTCGTGGCCGAACAGGCGCGGGACCACGATATGGCTGCCCTTGACCAGGCGCAACGACGCGGCAGCGGGCAGTCCAAGGATGTCGGCCGCCACCCGCCCGGCCCACGGGCCGGCGGCGTTGACGATGGCGCGCGCCCGAACCGTGCGCTCGGGCCCCGCGATGGGGACCAGACGCGCCCGCCACTGGCCGTCGACCGCTTCGGCCGATGCCAGGCGCGTCCGAACCAGGACCTCGGCGCCGCGTTCGGCGGCGGAGAGGGCGTTGAGAACGACCAGCCGGGCGTCGTCGACCCAGCAGTCGGAATAGGCGAAACCTTTGCCGAAATCCCCTTTCAGCGCCGCGCCCGCCGGATGCCGGGCGAGGTCGAGGCCCTGGCACCTGGACAGGGTCGTGCGGTGGCTCAGGTGGTCGTAAAGGAACAGGCCCAGGCGGATGAGCCAGGCCGGCCGCCGGCCGTCTTCGTGGGGCAGGACGAAGCGCATCGGGCTGACGATGTGCGGGGCCAGCCGAAGCAGGACCTCGCGTTCGGCCAGCGCCTCGCGGACGAGCCCAAACCGGTAGAATTCAAGATACCGCAGGCCGCCGTGAATCAGCTTGGTGCTCGCCGACGAAGTGGCGCCCCCCAGGTCGCCCTGCTCGCACAGTACCACCGACAGACCGCGGCCGGCGGCATCGCGCGCAATCCCGACCCCGTTGATCCCGCCGCCGATGATCAACAGATCGACCGGTTCGCCGATTTGCACCTCGGCCCCCCCAACTCAGCCAGCCACTGACAGGCCCAATCCCAACAATGAATGATTTGACCCGTCTTTCAATATTCACGGTGATGGAATCGATGCTCAGGAGTCCGGATAGAACCCGGGCGCCTCGATACGACGGCATTCACGGGCCGGGCTCGTCGGCGCGGCTCGGCGTGGCCGGCCGTGCCGAGCCGGTGCCCCCCCGCGCCGGAGGCTGTGGCTCCGATTCCGTCTTGTCCTTGGTCCGGTGGAACAGGCCGATGATCAACAAAAGGATGAAGGGGGCGGAAAACAAGGTGGAAACGACGACGATCGATCCCATGTTGTTCGCCCCCCACAGCCTGGGGATCACCCCCGTGGTCTCAAGAAACTGCTCGCCCAGGAAGATCAGCAAGAGGCCGCAGCCCCAAACCAGAACGCTGCCGATGCTGACCAGGATCAGGGTCCAGGTGAGCCTCACCGCCTCGATCCGCTGGTTGGCGCTCTTGATGTCCTGATCCCTGTCCGCCA
>JASLLZ010000166.1 GCA_030746775.1 Rhodospirillales bacterium
GGTTCGCTTCCGTCCCACGACCGGCCTCGCTTCGAAGGGAAAGGGATGGGGCGTCGTGCTACATATTGCCCCATCCGCTCCTTAGACTCTTCGCTGAAGCCCAGCCGTGTGGCCGACGAGCGTTCAGCGTCCCAGAGCCTTCAGCGCCAGCTTGATCGCCTCGGGCCCGTACTTGGTCTTCGCTGCCCACTCGTCCCAAACCGGGCGCAGCAGCTTCGTCACCGCGGCCTTGAACTCCTCCGAGGGTGCGACGAAGGTCATCCCCGCGTCCTGCACCATCTTAGCCACCCCGGCCTCCTCGGCGTTCCACTTCTCCTGCATGCGCGCAGCCGAGGCATTGCCTTCATCTTGCAGGAGCTTCTGGACATCCGGGCTCAGAGAATTCCAGACCTTCTTGTTCATGATCCACGAAACGCGGTTCGAAAGCGGCATGGTCGTCATGTACTTCGTGGTGTCGCCAAACCCGACCTTGATGCCGGAACTGGGGCTGGTGATGGCACCGTCGACCACGCCTTGCAGTAACGCCGCCGGGGCATCACCCCAGGGAATGAGCTGGGGTCGGGCACCGAGGAGCTTGAAGGAACTGAGCAACACGCCGCTGTAAACGCGGATGCCGACGCCCTTCAGATCGGCGATGGTGCGCACGGGTTTCTTGGTGAAGACCCCCTGCCCCGGCATGTAGTGGGCCATGCCGACCTCGACCGCGTTGCGCTCGTCGAGCGCTTTCTTGCGCAGGCCCGCGGTCGCCTTGCCGATCGTTATCGCGTCCTGGATGCTGAAGGCGAGGCCGGGCAGGTTGAAGATCTGGAAGAGAGGCTCGTCACCCGCCGTCTTCGAATGGTCAAGTTCGACCAACGGGAACTCGCCACCGCGAACGATGCTGAGCACGTCGGAGTCCACCAGCCCGACTTCACCGAACTGGTGAAGCGAGATATTTACCTTCCCACCGGAGCGCTCCAGGACGCGCTTTTGAAACGCCTCTTGCTCGACCCTGATGTGGTGCGGCAAGGTCCAGATGAGGGGCACGTTCCATTTGTAGGTCTCCTGGGCCTTGGATTCTCCGTGTCCGACGGTGACCAGCATCGCCAATGCGGCGGCAAAGCCGGTCAGGTATGCCATTTTTCTCATGGTAGGTAACCTCCCAATGCAGTTGTCGTATACGGTTGAAAATTCAACATACTAAGCCGTTAAGCACGCCTTAGCACCTTGCGTCGAGGAAGCGATGCTAACGCGCGAGACAAACCATAGTCAATTGAGATCGAAATGTTTTTTTAGCTGGAGCATTTCTAGATTGATTGGAATCGTCCGACCCTCGCGTCACCCCCGGGCTTGACCCGGGGGTCCGTGGATTACCGGGTCAAGCCCGGCAATGACGGAATGGGTGGTGACCATCATCAATCCTGACTTTCTCTAGCACACGATCGGTTCGGTTTGATGGCCGCTTGGGGGTGGAAGCGGCGACGCCGCTGTTGCCCGATGGAAAGGGAAATACACGTGGCTGGCCACGGGCCGGCCGGTCAGTGGTCGGCGTCGGGCGCCGCAACACCGGTGGCGCGGACGCCGTCATAGAGGATGGCCTTGTGGCGCAGCACCTCGCGGCCGGCCTCGCCGTGGTTGGCCGGGAGCTCCTCCACCTCGCCGCGATAGCGACCTACCGCCTCGGTGGTCAGGGCGGGCAGCGGAAACAAGTAGCCCTGCTCCTCATAGAGCCGTGCTCGGTTGGCGGTCCTCTCCATTGTCGAACCCCCGGGCCGTTTCGATTACGCGTCGTTGAGCCCAGGATGGTGCGGTTCTCCTCGACGGTAAAGCCCTTTCGGCGCATGTCGAGAACGTTGCGAAATCCTATGGTGATGACGCAAGCTGGGTGCGCCCCCTCGTCGCCGGCGCCATCGCGCGCACCGCCGCCGTCAATTGAAATCCGCCCGGCCGGCTGCCATAATCGGACAGCCGGCCGGCCCTGGTTCGAAATCGTCGGAGGCGGGACCAGGCATCACGGGGGAGGCCACTATGGCGGTTGCGGACATCTACGATGCCGTCATCACCTATGATGACGATGGGATTCGCGCCTTGGTCGAGGCCGAGATCGGCGCCGGCACCGACGTTTCGGTGATTTTGAACGACGGCATCGTCGGCGCTCTTGACGAAATCGGCCGCAAATTCAGCCAAGGAACGGTGTTCGTGCCGGAGATGCTGATGGCGGCGGAAACGGCCCAGGCGGCGCTCGACATCCTCAAGCCCCTGCTCGCCCAGAGCGGCGCCAAGCCGAAGGGGACGATCGTCATCGGCACCGTCAAGGGCGATCTTCACGACATCGGCAAGAACCTGGTGGGAATGATGTTGGAAGGCGCGGGCTTTCACCTCGTTGACCTTGGCACCGATGTCGACCCCGGTGTTTTCATCACCGCCGCCCGCGACAACCATGCCGACATCGTTGCGCTGTCGGGCCTCTTGACCACGTCCATGCCTGAAATGGAAAAGGCCGTGGTTTCCCTTGCCCAGGCCAACAACTCCCGCAACCTCCAGGTCAAGGTCATGGTCGGAGGGCCGCCGGTCAATCAGGAGTTCGCCGACCGGATCGGCGCCAATGGATACGGCGTCGACGCCACGGCCGCCGTCGCTCTGGCCCGGACCCTTGTTCACCCGTGACCCGGCACCTCCTATAACAGCAGGATGACACGTAATGGGTTGGGCACATAGGGATCGGGTCTTGGCGGCCCTCAATCACGAGGAACCCGACCGAGTTCCCATGGACCTGGGAGGGGCCGAGTTCACCTCCATCACCTACCCAGCCTACGAGAACCTCAAACGCCACCTGGGCCTTTCCCACGAGACCCGGATCATGTCGGTCATCCATTCGGTCGTGCACCCCGATGAGGACGTTCTCGGCCGCTTCGACATCGACACGCGGTGCCTGCTGCCCGGAGACTATGAAGGCGGCGTTCAGAAATGGGTCGATGAGAACTGTTACATCGACATCTTCGGCGTCACCTGGAAGCGGTCTGTGGGAACCGATGACATCCATTTCCTCCACGTCGACGGCCCCTTCACCGACATAGAGCCCGACATCGACGCGATCGAGAACTTCGAATGGCCCGACCCCGACAATCCGGGCCTGGTCAAGGGCTTGGGGGAAAGGATCGCGGAGATCAAGGCGCTGGGCGATTACGCCATCTGCCTCTACCTGCCGGGAGGGGTCATCCACCGTGGCTATGCCATGCGCGGTTTCGAGACCTTTCTCAAGGACCTTTACAAGAACCCCGAATTCGTCGGCCGGATGATGGAAAAGCTGGCCGACTATTGGGTCGGCGTCGCCGAAAAGGTGATCGAGGCCGCCGGGCCCGAAAACATCGACGTGGTTTATTTCGGCGAGGATCTGGGCACGCAGAACGGCGCCATGTTCGATCCTCAGGCCATCTATGCCCGCTACTTGAAGCCCCATCATCGGCGCATGGTCGAGACGGTGAAGGCCGACACGAATGCCAAGGTCTGCTTTCATTGCTGCGGCGCCGCCTATTTCTTCGTCGACCAGCTGATCGAGATCGGCGTCGACGCCCTCAACCCGGTTCAGGTGACGGCCAAGAACATGGAACCGGAACGGCTGAAGGACGAATTTGGCGGCCGCATGTCGTTCTGGGGCGGGATCAACACGCAACGTATCATGCCCTATGGAACGACGGACGAGGTGCGCCGGGAAACGCGGCGCATCATCGATATCCTGGGCAAGGACGGCGGCTACATTCTGAATACCGTGCACAACATCCAGCCCGAAGTGCCGCCCGAAAACGTCGTCGCCATGTACGACGAAGGCTGCAATTACGCCTACCGAAAGTAGGAGGACGGCAAGATGACGGCATGTATCGTCGGTTGGAGCCACACACCGTTTGGAAAGCTCGAGGGCGAGGACGCGGAATCGCTGATCGTTGGCGCCGCCCGCGAGGCGCTGGCCGACGCCGGGCTGGCGGCTGCCGACATCGACGAGATATTCGTCGGCTATTTCAACGCCGGGTTCTCGCCCCAGGATTTTCCTGCGTCCCTGGTGATGCAGGCCGACGACGGATTTCGATTCGCGCCGGCGACCCGCGTCGAGAATGCCTGCGCCAC
>JASLLZ010000167.1 GCA_030746775.1 Rhodospirillales bacterium
GGCTTTTCGACGCCCTCCGACGGGCCGCATACGCGACCGGAACGGCGGCTTCCCAAGGCTTTCGGACAGCGTCGCGCGCGCCTTGCGATGCTGGGCATCGCTGCTGCGCACGTTCCTTGCCGAAAACCTTGGGAAGCCGTCTCCATGAGTCATTATCATTGATCCTTGGTATTAAACGACGGCGCGATCAGGCAACGGTTTCGGCGGCGCGCAGGCTGTCGATAAGGGACGCGTTGAGGAGGTAGCGCCGGGCCCGCACGGGATCCTCGGCGGTGCGTCCAAGTTCATCGAGGTTGCGGCGCCGCACCGCCGGGTCGCGTTCCTCCAGCATCCTCTTGTTGTGGATGGTCTGCGCCTGGACGAAGCGATGCGCCGCCGCATGCCGCTGACGGCTGTAGCGCGCCAGTGCCGTAAGATCGGCCTCGCCACGCCAGATACGGCCCAACGCGTCGCACAGGCCAAGGGCATCGTGAATGCCGCTGTTAAGCCCCAGGCCGCCGACCGGATGGTTGACTTGCGCCGAATCGCCGGCCAGCGCCACCCGGCCGCGGTGAAACGTCGCCGCCACCCGTTGACTGACCGTAGATGGCGTGGCGATGGAGAAGGTCATCGTTCGACCCTGCCCGTCACTGGCGGCACCATCCTTAGCGGGTCGGCACGGGCTCGTCACCGGAGTAATCGTAGAAGCCGCGCCCGGTTTTGCGCCCCAGCCAATCGGCCTCGACATATTTAACCAGGAGCGGACACGGCCGGTACTTGGAATCGGCAAGGCCTTCGTGGAGTACGTTCATCACGGCGAGGCAGATGTCGAGGCCGATGAAGTCGGCCAGTTCCAGGGGACCCATGGGATGGTGGGCGCCCAGCTTCATGGCATGGTCGATGGCCTCCACCGAGCCGACGCCTTCGTAAAGCGTGTAGACGGCCTCATTGATCATGGGCAAAAGGATGCGATTGACGATGAAGGCGGGAAAGTCCTCGGCGCTGACCGGAATCTTGCCCAGGGCGGCGGCGAACTCGCGCGCCGTCTCGAAGGTCTCGGGCTCCGTCGCGATGCCGCGAATCAGTTCGACCAGCTCCATCACTGGCACCGGATTCATGAAGTGCATGCCGAGGAAGAGCCCCGGCCGGTCGGTCTGCGCGCCGAGGCGCGTAATGGAAATCGACGATGTGTTGGTGGCCAAAAGGCAGTCGGGCGCGAGCACCGGACAGAGCTCTTTGTAGACCTCCTTTTTGACCTGTTCGTCCTCGGTGACGGCTTCGACGACCAAGGCGCAATCGGCGAAGCCGTCGGGCGTGGTTCCGGTGACAATCCTTTTCAGGGCCTTCTTCTTTTCGGCCTCGGTGATCCGCTCACGCGAGACCTGCCGGCCCATGTTGCGGTCGATGGTCTGCATCGCCGCCTGCACGCGATCTTTCTCGACGTCCATGAAATAAACGTCGTGACCGCCGAGGGCGCAGACATGGGCGATGCCGTTGCCCATCTGTCCGGCGCCGATGACGCCGACTTTGCCTATTTTCTTAGCCATATCGTGTCTCCGCCGCGCTTATACCGGTTTATCGAGGGCCGCCTTGAGTTCGGGCAGCACCGAGAACAAATCGCCGACGATGCCGTAATCGGCGACCTGAAAGATGGGGGCCTCTTCGTCCTTGTTGATGGCGACGATGATCTTGCTGTCCTTCATGCCGGCCAAGTGCTGGATGGCGCCCGAGATGCCGACCGCGATATAGAGCTCCGGCGCCACGACCTTGCCGGTCTGGCCGACTTGGTAGTCGTTGGGAACGTAGCCCGCGTCGACCGCCGCCCGCGAGGCGCCGACCGCCGCGCCCAGGGCGTCGGCGATTTCTTCTAGCAAATTGAAGTTATCGCCGCTTTGCATGCCGCGGCCGCCCGAAACGACGATCTTGGCGCTGGTCAGTTCGGGGCGTTCGCTGCTCGTAAGTTCGTGGCCGGAGAAGGCGGATAGCCCCGAATCAGCGGTCGCGGCGACGTCTTCGATGGCGGCGCCGCCGCCGTCGGCCGGTGCCGGCTCGAAGGCGGTGGTGCGTACGGTGATGACCTTGATGGCGTCGCTGGACTGGACCGTGGCCAGGGCGTTGCCGGCGTAGATCGGGCGCACGAAGGTATCGGGGGCGACGATGGCGCTGATTTCGGAAATCTGCGCCACGTCAAGGAGCGCCGCCACCCGCGGCATGAGGTTCTTGCCATTGGTGGTGGCGGGGGCCAGGACGTGGGTATAGGCCGGGGCCAGGCCGACCACCAGCGGCGCCAGGCTTTCGGCCAGGGCGTGGGCGTAGACCGCGTCGTCGGCGAGAAGCACCTTGGCGGCGCCGGCGACGCTGGCCGCCGCCTCGGCGACGGCGCGGCATTGATGACCGGCCACCAGCACATCGACCGGTCCCAATTCCAGCCCGGCGGCGAGCGTATGAAGGGTCGCCGGCCTGAGCTCGGCGTTGTCGTGTTCGGCGATGAGGAGGACGCCCATCAGATCACCTTGGCCTCGTTGCGCAGCTTGTCGACCAGTTCGGCGGCGTCGGCCACCTTGACGCCGGCCTGGCGCCGGGGCGGCTCCTCGACCTTCAGCGTGACCAGCCGGGATGCGGTATCGACGCCCAGGTCGGCGGGGGTCACAACGTCGATGGTCTTCTTCTTCGCCTTCATGATGTTGGGAAGGGACGCATAGCGCGGCACATTGAGGCGCAGATCGGTGGTAATCACCGCCGGCATTTTCAACGTCACGGTCTCCAGGCCGCCGTCGATCTCGCGCACCACCTCGATGGTGCCGTCGCCGGGCGTTATCTTCGACGCAAAGGTGCCCTGGGGCCAGCCCAGAAGGGCGGCCAGCATCTGGCCGGTCTGGTTGGAGTCGTCGTCGATGGCCTGCTTGCCGACGATAACCAGATCGGGGGCTTCGCGGCCGACCACTTCGCCGAGCAGCTTGGCCACCGCCATGGGCTGAAGTTCGTCTTCGGTCTCTACCAATATGCCCCGGTCGGCGCCCATGGCGAGCGCCGTGCGGATCGTTTCCTGACACTGCTGGACACCCAGCGACACGACGACCAGCTCATCGGCGATGCCGGCTTCCTTGAGGCGCAGGCCTTCTTCGACGGCGATTTCGTCGAACGGGTTCATGGCCATCTTGACGTTGGCCGTTTCAATGCCCGTGTTGTCCGCCTTGACCCGAATCTTGACGTTGTAATCGACCACCCGCTTGACGGCGACGAGAACTTTCATCGGGTACCCAATTCAGGAAGGAGTAACATTGGAAATCGTAATCCGCTCCGCCCGGCCGGCTAACGGCCCGTAATCGCGTCGGAAATCCGTTCGCCCGCGCCTATGTCGCAGTGCACAATAAAAGGCCGGCGGGCCGCTGTCAACGGCTCCAAAAGGGGGGTTGGAGCCGGCTCGCCGCCGGAGCACCGGTTTACAGGCGGCTCGTCTTTTCGCGCCGGCGCTGCACCGACGAGGGCAGGCCCAGGGCCTCGCGGTACTTGGCCACGGTGCGCCTGGCGATGTCGATGCCTTCGCCCGCCAGAAGGGTGACGAGGGCGTCGTCGGACAGCACCTTGGTCGCGTCTTCGGCGTCGATCAAGGCCTTGATGCGGTGGCGGACGGCCTCGGCCGAATGGGCGTCGCCGCCCGACGAGGAGCTAATGGCGGGGGTGAAGAAGTACTTGAGTTCGAAGATGCCGCGCGGCGTCGCCATGTACTTGTTCGACGTGACGCGGCTTACCGTGCTTTCGTGCATGTCGATGGCAAGCGCGATGTCGCGCAGGACCAGGGGGCGCAGATGGCTGACCCCCTTGGCGAAAAAGCCGTCCTGCTGGCGCACGATCTCGGTCGCCACCTTGAGGATGGTGGTGGCGCGTTGGTGCAGGGACTTGACCAGCCAGCTTGCCGATTGGAAGCATTCGTGAATGTACTGGCGATCGGTCTTGGAGCGCGCCTCCTTGGCGATGCGCGCGTAGTAGTGGTTGCTGACCAGCAC
>JASLLZ010000168.1 GCA_030746775.1 Rhodospirillales bacterium
TCGCACGAAACTTCCTCTCTGCTGTCCTCATCGCCGCAATCGTCATATGGTGGATTAATTGAGTCTGGAGCCTAAAGCTCAAGACAGACAGCGATCCTAACCTGAACGGTTGCGTCGCGGTAGTCGCGTCATTGCGCCCAGTACCCCCAAGCACCGACCCGAACCATTCGGCATTGCCGGTTGACCATGCCCCTGCGGTTGGGGCATATACGGTGCTTCGAACCATAAGAATTCGAATTAGACCATCCAAAACAAGGAGGATTTAGGGAATGAAGCGCACATATCGTTATGGGACCGGACTCGTCGCCCTTGCGGCAGCCGTAGTCATGGGTTTCCCGACCGTGTCGTCGGCCGCCGATGTCGTTTGGCGCCAAAGCACGGAGCAGCCGGCCACCAGTATGGAAGGCCGCGGACATCAAAAGTTTTCCGATCTGGTCGGGGAGTTTTCGAACGGCAAGATGGAAGTAAAGGTCTTCCCCTCCGAGCAATTGGGTAAAAAATCAGCGGTGATCGACCAGCTTCAAGCCGGCACCATCCACATCTACAACTCGACCGCCGCCTACCTGCAAAAATGGGAGCCGGCGATCAAGTACATCAGCGCCCCCTTCATGTTCGACGACCGCCCGCATTGGAAGCGGTTCATGAACACCAAGCTCGTCAAGGGCTGGGTCGCGAACGTCGAGAAAAAGGGCGGCATCACCCTGATGGGCGATTACGTCGCCTTCCCGCGCGGTTCCTGGCGGGTCATGGTGTCGAAGAAGAAAATCAACTCGCTGGCCGACGTCAAGGGCATCAAACTCAGGATGCACCCCGACAAGCTGGCCGTCGCGTCGTGGACCCACCTTGGCGCCGAGGTACGCGTTCTGGGGTGGACCGAAGTCTATGAGTCGCTTGGTCGCGGCATCGTCGAGGCCGTCAACAGCCCGGCCGCCCTGGTCGAGGCGATGAAGTTCTTTGAGAGGGCGCCCCACATCACGGCGCACCGCGAGTACGAGCAAAGCGTCGGCTACATGACCAACGTCAAGGCCTATGACGGCCTGTCGGCCGAACTGCGCGATGCCGTCGACCGGGCGCACGCCGGGGCTTCTCACTACGAACAGGGGCTTCTGGACGCCGACACAATGGCGTCGATCAACCGGCTCAAGGCCAAGGGCGTCACCTATTCGGATTCCCTCGACACCGGTCCGTTCCGCGAGCGGATGAAGGCGTTCTACGCCGAACAGGCCAAGAACGGCACGCTGCCCAAGGGCTATCTGGACGCGGTAGCAAAGACTCGCAGGAAGTAACTGACGTATTTTTTCCGTCAGTTGAACAATAAGCGATGATCGATCGCATTGAACGTGTGATGGGTGTTTGCGAGCGCGCGTTTCTCGTGCTCGCAAACATCTGTCTGATCATCATGTTGATCGGCAACATGGCGCAGATCACGACACGGGCCGTGTTCGACCAGGGAATCATTCTGGTCTTTCCGTGGACCGTCTTCCTCTTCTCCTGGTCGGTGTTCTTCGGTTTTTACGTCATTTACCGCCAAGCCGGCGACATCACCGTCGATTTCTTCATCGACCGTCTCGGCGACAAGGGCCGCAAGGTCTCGCGTTACTTCGTCAACGCGGTCGTCGTCTTCTTGATGGCGATTATGTTGTGGCACGGGCCTCAGACCCTGATGCAACAGGCTGGCGACGTCATCGAAATCGTCGAGTTGGACCGCTGGGTGCAGACCCTGCCGCTCTTCTTTTCCTGCGCTCTTGTCATGGTCAACATGCTGCTGGATACGGCGAAGGCGATGCGCGGCGACCCCGAACCGCAAAGCGCCCACACCACGGGCGATATGTAGGGGCGGCGGCGGTCATGGCCTGGATTCTTTTCCTCGGTTTCATCTTCCTCATCGTCATGCGGGTGCCGATCGTCGTGGCGATGGGAACGGCTGTCCTGGCGGCGGTGGTGGCCGCCGGATACAGTAGCGAGCTCTACATCATGCCGCGCCATGTGGCCGACGGGGTCGAGAACGCGGCGCTTTTGGCGGTGCCTTTCTTCATCCTTGCCGGCAACCTGATGAATGCCGTCGGCATGACGGATAAGATCTTCAATTTCGCCACCTCACTGGTCGGCCACTTCCGCGCCGGCCTGGCCCAGGTCAACGTGCTCGCCTCGATGATTTTCGCCGGCATTTCGGGCTCGGCGGTGGCCGATATCGCCGGTCTCGGCACGGTCGAGGTCAAGGCGATGAAAGACCGCGGCTACCCGGTCGAGTTCGCCGGCGCTCTGACCGTCGCGACGGCGGTCATCGGCCCCATCATTCCGCCCTCAATCGCCCTGGTTATTTACGGTTATCTGGCCGACACGTCGATCGGGCGCCTGTTTCTGGGCGGCATCATTCCGGGCATCCTGATCGGCATCTCGCTGATGCTGTGGAACCGTTACTTGGCGTCGCGCCGCGAATTCCCGCGCGAGCCCCGAGCCACGATGCGCGAGATCGGGAGCCATGCGATAGACGGCGTCGCGGCTTTGGTCGCGCCCGGCATCATCCTCGGCGCCATCGTCACCGGCTATACCACGGCAACCGAGGCGGGGGTCCTGGCCTGCGCCTATTCGCTGCTCCTGGGCGCCGTCTACCGAACCCTCGACCGCAAGAAGCTGTGGACGGCGATCACCAATTCGATGAAGGTCACCGCCATGATCATGATGATCATCGGCTTCTCCCACGTCATGGGCTGGCTGTTGGCCATCGAACAGCTTCCCCAGGCGATGGCCAGGGCGGTCCTGCTCACGACCCAGGACAGAAACGTCTTCTTGTTGCTCCTGATTTTCTTCCTGCTTGCCATCGGCTGCGTTATAGAAGGCGTGCCGGCGAAGCTGATCTTGATCCCCATCTTGCTGCCGATCACCGATCATTTCGGCATCGACCGGGTGCATTTCGGGCTCATCATCGTCTACGCGCTGCTGCTCGGCCTGGCGACCCCGCCGATGGGGGTCGGCGTCTATATCATGGTCGGGATCACCCGAAAACCATTCGAGGTGCTGACCATGGCGGTCCTGCCCTTCCTGGTACCGCTGACCATTGTCTTGTTCATGATCACCTACATTCCCCAGTTGACCCTGTGGCTGCCCAACCTGATCATGGGGCCCTACTAGAGCCGCATCGGCCCGCCAGGATTCCTGTGTCCGATCAATCGCCCTTGCAGCGGGGCGCGCGCGTCTCGACGACGGCGGCGCTGTGTCGGGGAGTAGAGACTGGCGAGACGGATAGCCAACCCCGGGGGAAAGGTCCAATGCACGAACTGCCGGTTCCCGTCGAGGTCGACCCGGAGACAGGGACGTGGTCGGTGGACGGCCAACCGATGATCCTGATGCCGCGCCATTTTTGGGCCTTCGTCCAAATGGAGGCGGAGAAGCGGTTCGGCGTCGAGGCGTTCCAGGCCATGCTGTTCGAAGCGACCTACAAAGCGGCGCGCCTGTGGTGCGAGCGCGAGGCCCGGACCCACGGCCTGGCCGGCCCGGACATCCTCGTCCATTACCTGAAGAGGATGACGCAAAGGGGCCTCGGCCGCCTCACCATTGAGGACGTCGATTATGATGCGGGGACGGCGCGGGTACGCTTGGATCATTCGGTCTACGTCGCCGAATATGGCACCCAGGCTGGGCGCGGCGTCTGCTACATGTTCACCGGTGCCCTGGTTGGCGGCATGGAGGCCGTGGCGCAATCCATCGGCCGGACCCTGACGCTCAAGGCGGAAGAGGTTCAGTGCGCGGCCTGTGGCGCCGCGCACTGCCGCTTCGTCGTCTCGCCGCGTTGACGTTGCCGGCTGCAATCCCCCTTCCCGTTCATTCCACGAGGCGCGGCAACCCGGGCGCAATGTCGAGAAATGCGGGCCGGCAACTAGGGTCCAGACTCATTCAAATCCAATAACAGATGAGGGCAACGAGACATAGGGCGGCGAGAAAGTTTTGCGC
>JASLLZ010000169.1 GCA_030746775.1 Rhodospirillales bacterium
GAAATGGTTCCGTTCCCCCGACGGTGGCACGGTGGTATGATTTCCGCGAACCAGGAGGCTATCTGGGGAATGTCGGTTAAAACATTTCCCGGGGCAACGAAACCGGTGGACCTTGCCCCATCCCCGGGCACTTGTAACAGCGTCTCGGCAAGGTTAAGTCTTTGCTGTCGCCCACCCAGGCAGGAGAGAGCCCGTGTCCGCATTTGGCCATGACACCCTGAAGACGCGCCGCACGCTTAACGTCGACGGCAAGGACCACGATTATTTCAGCCTTGCGGCGGCGGCCGAGGGGGGACTGGGCGATGTTACCCGCCTGCCCTTTTCGTTGAAGGTCCTGCTTGAAAACCTGCTGCGCTGGGAGGACGGCCGCACGGTTACCACCGATGACGTCGCCGCCGTGGCGGCGTGGCTCGGCGACCGGCGCTCGGACCGCGAGATCGCCTACCGGCCAGCCCGCGTCCTGATGCAGGATTTCACCGGCGTTCCCGCCGTCGCCGACCTGGCCGCCATGCGCGACGCCGTCGCCCGGGCCGGCGGCGATCCCAAGGTCGTCAATCCGTTGTCGCCGGTCGATCTGGTCATCGACCATTCGGTGATGGTGGACAGCTTCGGCCAGGCCTCGTCGTTTCGCACCAACGTCGAGCGCGAGTTCCAGCGCAACGGCGAACGCTATGCCTTCCTCAACTGGGGACAGACCGCGTTCGACAACTTCCGCGTCGTCCCGCCGGGGACCGGCATCTGCCACCAGGTCAACCTGGAATACCTGGCCCGGACGGTATGGACCCAGGAAGCCGACGGCGTCACCGTCGCCTATCCCGACACCGTGGTCGGCACCGACAGCCACACCACCATGATCAACGGCCTGGCCGTCCTCGGCTGGGGCGTCGGCGGCATCGAGGCAGAGGCGGCGATGCTCGGCCAGCCCATCTCCATGCTCATCCCCGAGGTCGTGGGGTTGCGCCTCGAAGGCCGCCTCAAGGAGGGCACCACGGCGACCGATGTGGTGCTGACGGTGGTTCAGATGCTGCGCCGCCACGGCGTGGTCGGCAAGTTCGTCGAGTTTTTCGGTCCCGGACTCGACTCTCTCAGTCTGGCCGACCGCGCCACGATCTCCAACATGGCGCCCGAGTACGGCGCCACCTGCGGCATCTTTCCCATCGATGTCGAGACCATCCGCTTCCTCGCCTTCACCGGCCGGGCGCCCGAGCAGGTCGCCCTGGTCGAGGCCTATGCCAAGGCCCAGGGCATGTGGCGCGACGCCTCGATGCCCGAGCCGGTGTTCACCGACACCGTGGAACTTGACCTGGCCGATGTCGAGCCGTCGCTCGCCGGTCCCAAGCGGCCCCAGGACCGGGTCGCCTTGTCCGACATGGCGCGCTCGGCGGCGGCGGCCCTCGAAGAGGCCGGGGCGGGCCAGGCAACGCCGCTTGAAGGCGCCGACGACGTGCTGGACCCCGGCGCCGTGGTCATCGCCGCCATCACAAGCTGCACCAACACGTCCAATCCCTCGGCCCTGATCGCCGCCGGCCTGGTCGCCAGGAAAGCGCGCGAAAAGGGCCTGACGAGCAAGCCCTGGGTGAAAACTTCGCTGGCGCCGGGCAGCCAGGTGGTGACCGACTATCTGGTCGCGGCCGGTCTGCAAGAAGACCTCGACGCGCTCGGCTTCGGCCTCGTCGGTTACGGCTGCACGACGTGTATCGGCAATTCGGGGCCCTTGGCCGGATCGGTCGACGAGGCCATCGAAGCCGGCGGTCTGGCGGTCGCCGCCGTGCTGTCGGGAAACCGCAATTTCGAGGGCCGGGTCCATCCCCTGACCAAGCTCAACTACCTGGCCTCGCCGCCCCTGGTGGTGGCCTATGCCCTGGCCGGATCGTTGACCCTCGATCTGTTGAACGAGCCCCTGGGCGAAGGCGCCGACGGCGAACCGGTCTACCTGCGCGACATCTGGCCGGCCAATGACGAGGTTCGGGCGATCCTCGATGACGTGCTGACGCCCGACATGTTCCGAGCCCGCTACGCCGACGTCTCGGCCGGGCCCGAGGAATGGCAGGCCATCGAAAGCAGCGGCGGCCTGACCTATGGGTGGCAGGACAGTTCCACCTATGTGCGCATGCCGCCGTTCTTCGGCGGCGGCGGTGAGAACGGCGGCGCGGGCGACATTTTGGGCGCCCGGCCGCTCGCCATCCTGGGCGATTCGGTGACCACCGATCACATCTCTCCGGCCGGTTCGATCGTCGCCGACAGCCCGGCCGGCGCTTACCTGACCAGTAACGGGGTCGAGCCCCGGGACTTCAACTCCTATGGCTCGCGGCGCGGCAACCACGAAGTCATGATGCGCGGCACATTCGCCAACATCCGCATCAAGAACGAAATGGCGCCGGGCACCGAAGGCGGCGTGACCCGCCACATGCCCTCGGGCGAGGTCATGGCGATCTACGATGCCGCCGTCGAATACCAGGCCGACGGCGTGCCCCTGGTGGTGGTCGGGGGCAAGGAGTACGGGGCGGGTTCGTCGCGCGATTGGGCCGCCAAGGGGCCGCTGCTGCTCGGCGTGAAGGCGGTCGTCGTCGAGAGCTTCGAGCGCATTCACCGTTCCAACCTGATCGGCATGGGAATGATGCCGCTGCAGTTCACGGACGGCCAGGACCGCAAGAGCCTCGGCCTCGACGGCACGGAGACCTTCGACATCACCGGCATCGCCGGCGGCATCGAACCGGGCATGGACGTGGCCTGCCGTATCAACCGGGCCGACGGCGCGACCGATACCGTGACGCTGAAGTGCCGCATCGACACCCTCGACGAGGTCGAATACTACAAGGCCGGCGGTATCCTCCCCCACGTCCTCGCCAACCTGGCCGGCGGCGCGTAGGGTTCGCGAATCCACACAATCCCCTCACCGTCATGTGATTGGTGGTGAGCGGGCCGATCCGCTATCCCTGGGTCATGCTTTCCAGGCTCAAGTATCTCGCTCTCGTTCTCGTCGTGGCGGCGGGCCTCGGCTTGACCGTGGCGCCCGCCCCGGCGGCCGACGACGGGCTGAAGGTGGTCGAACTGTTCACGTCGCAAGGATACAGTTCGTGCCCGCCGGCCGACGCTTTGCTGGCCGATCTCGCCGACCGCGACGATGTGCTGGCGCTCTCGTTTCACGTCGATTACTGGGATTACATCGGCTGGAAGGACCCGTTTGCCAGTCCGCTCCACACCCAGCGCCAGAAAGTCTATCGTCAGGTGTTCGGGAATCGCTACGTCTATACGCCCCAGATGGTCGTCAACGGAACCTTCGAGATGACCGGCACCGACCGCGCCCGGTCCCTGGCGCGGATCGACGCCGCGCCGGGTCCGGACCGGGTCAGCCTTGCCATGCGCGACGACGGCGCCGGCACGGTGACGGTCTCGGTTCCCCGCACCGCCGACGCCGATCCGGCCACCCTTTGGCTGGTGGTCTACGACGACGAGCACCTGACGGCGGTCAAACGGGGCGAGAACCGGGGCCGCACGATCCGCAACCGCAACGTAGTGCGCGGCCTTCAACGCATCGCCATGTGGCACGGCCAGGCCCTGGAACAGCCGATGATGATTTCGGAATTGGCGCCCGACGGCGGCGACAGCTGCGCGGTCTTGTTGCAATCCCAACGGACCGGCCGCATCATGGCCGCCGCCCGCGTCGCCCTGACAAGTATGCGCTAAAGCGTTTGGGGCTGTCCCAGATAACCCATTTGGGGGGTTATCATGGGAGCTATGCGGAAGAGCCGTCTCAGCAGGTACAAA
>JASLLZ010000016.1 GCA_030746775.1 Rhodospirillales bacterium
CTTGCCGTCCACTTCAAAGCCTTCATCCTCCTCGCGTGCGTTATGCTATGGATGCGATGAATGTCGATTCAGCCTAGCCCCTTCTCAATGAGCATCGTTTACGGCGCCACGGAGTCTGGTATCATGCGCTTGCGAGAAGATTTTGATGTCTACCACCCGCGATCTCGGCATGGGAGCGTAAATGCCCGTCAACAGCGGCAAACCTGCCGCCGCCAGCCCCCGCATCGCGGTTGTCGGCTGCGGTGCCTGGGGCAAGAACCTGGTACGCAACTTCAAGGCCCTGGGTGCGCTCGCCGCGGTGCATGACGCCGATGCGGACAGCGCCCGTTCCAGCGCCGCCGAAGCCGGCGTGGCGGCCCTTTCTCTCGATGACCTACTGGCCTCCGACGAAATCGACGGCGTCGTCATCGCCACACCCGCCGAGACCCACGGCGCGATGGCCAGAATGGCGTTGGAGGCCGGCAAGCATACCTTCGTCGAGAAACCGCTTTCCCTCGACGTTGCCGAGGCGGGCGGCTTTGTGACCTGGCCCGGGGTCGTAGCCTGGTGCTAATGGTCGGCCACCTGATGCAGTACCATCCGGCGTTCCTGAAGTTGGACGAGCTGGTCCGGGCGGACACCCTGGGGGACTTGCGCTACATCTACTCGACGCGCCTCAACCTGGGCCGCATCCGGCGCGAGGAGAACATCTTGTGGAGCTTTGCCCCCCATGACATCTCCATGATCCTGTCCCTGGCCGGCGCGATGCCGAGGACGGTACAGGCCACCGGCGCGTGCTATCTCCACGACGTCATCGCCGACGTGACCACGACTCATCTGGAGTTCGCCAACGGCATCAACGCGCACGTCTTCGTTTCCTGGCTCCATCCGTTCAAGGAGCAGAAGCTGGTCTGCGTCGGCGAGCGCGCCATGGCGGTGCTCGACGACTGCTTGGAGTGGGGCGAGAAGCTGAAGGTCTACGATCATCGGATCGAGTGGCGCGACGGCCACCCCACCCCAACAAGGCCGAGGCCAAGGCGATCGCGCTGGAAGAAGCCGAGCCGCTGCGCCTTGAGTGTCAACATTTCCTGTCTTGTGTCGCCGGCGCCGCCACGCCCAGCACCGACGGGGCGGAGGGGACGCGCGTGCTGCGTGTCCTCGACGCCGCCGAGCAGGCCATGCGGACGGGTCGAACCGTTCCAATAGCCGAGGAGGGATCATGATCCACGAAACCGCCCGGGTGGACGAGGGCTGCGCCATCGGTGCCGGAACCAAGGTCTGGCATTTCAGCCACATCCTCTCGGGCTCGGTCATCGGGGCCAATTGCACCATCGGCCAGAACGTCATGATCGGCCCCGACGTCACCATTGGCGACGGGTGCAAGATCCAGAACAACGTCAGTCTGTATAAGGGCCTGCGCCTGGGCAACAACGTCTTTTGCGGACCGTCGGCGGTGTTTACCAACGTCGCCAACCCGCGCGCCGAGATATCGAGAAAGGACGAATTCCAGCCCACCGTCGTCGAGGACGGCGTCACCATCGGCGCCAACGCGACCATCGTCTGCGGGGTGACGCTGGGCACCTATTCGTTCATCGGCGCCGGCGCCGTGGTGACCCGCGACGTCGCCCCCTTCGCCCTGGTCGCCGGGGTTCCGGCCCAGCCCATGGGCTGGGTCGGTCACGCCGGCGAGCGGCTCGATTCGAACCTGGTCTGCCCGCGCAGCGGGCGGCGTTACCGCGAGGCCCAGCCGGGCGTCTTGGAAGAAATTACCGATGAGTGAGAAACCAATCGCCTTCGTCGATCTGGCGGCCCAGAGACGGCGCCTGGAAGGGCGCATCGAAGCGGCCGTTAAACGGGTAATCGGCCACGGCCGGTTCATCATGGGACCGGAAGTCGCCGAGTTCGAGCGGCGCCTCGGCGCCTATTCGGGTGCCGCCCAGGCCGTTACCTGCGCCAGCGGCACCGACGCCCTGACCTTGGCCCTGATGGCCTTGGGCTGCGGCGCCGGCGAGGCGGTGTTCGTGCCCGGGTTCACCTTCGCCGCCAGCGCCGAGGCGGCGGCGCTTCTGGGCGCCACGCCGGTCTTCGTCGATGTCGAGGCGGAGAGCTTCAACATGGACCCGGCCAGCCTCGCCCCCGCCGTCGAGGAGGCGAAGAGGACCGGGCTTCGACCCAAGGCCGTCATTCCCGTCGACCTGTTCGGCCGGCCGGCCGACTACGACGCCATAGCGGCCGTCGCCGAGGATGCGGCGATGTCGGTCGTGGCCGACGCGGCGCAGAGCTTCGGTGCCCGCTACCGGGGGCGCGCCGTCGGCACCCTGGGCCGCCTCGCCGCGACCAGCTTCTTCCCCTCCAAGCCGCTCGGCTGCTACGGCGACGGCGGTGCCTTGCTCACCGACGATGCCGACCTGGCGTCAATCGTCCGCTCGCTCAGGGTGCACGGCATGGGCGAACACAAATACGATACCCGGCGCATCGGCGTGAACAGCCGCCTCGATACCCTGCAGGCCGCCGTCTTGCTGGAAAAACTCGCCGTCTTCGATGAAGAGATCAAGGCCCGCCAGACCATCGCGGCCCGCTACGGCGAAGTATTAAAAGGTGTCGTCCGAACCCCCTCCGTGGTCAACGAGGTTACCTCGGCCTGGGCCTGCTACACCGTGCTGGTCGAGAACGGTGACCGCGATCAGGTGGCGGCGAGGCTCAAGGAGGCCGGCGTCCCGACGGCGGTCTATTATCCTAAGTCCCTGCACCGGCAACCCGCCTATGCCGATTTTCCCGCCGCGCCCGAGGGCTTGCCGGTTGCCGATCGCCTCGCCGGCCAGGTCCTCAGCCTGCCCATGCACCCCTATCTCGACGCCGAAACCCAGGATCGCATCGCCCAGGCCTTGCGCCAGGCGATTTCCTAAGACTGATATGTTACGGCACCGGCCCGCTCCCCCACCCGACCACCCACAGCGTACAATGGCATTGGGTGTTCGGGTGGGGGAGCGGGCCGGTGCCGCGCAATCTTGAAATGTCCTAACCTCTCAGGTGGCGGTTGTGTTCCATGTCGAACCACATGGCAAAGAAGATGGACTGCAACCCGACGATGGACGAGAACATCCAGGCCAAAAAGGTAATGCCCGGAACGAAGCCGTTCTGCGCCCACAGGACGACGAGGCGTCCGAAAAAGAAAATCGATAACACGGCCATCCCGAACCCGAGCAGGTAGAAAAAGACCAGGGGATGGAAGTCCCGGATGACGTATTTTTCTCTCAGTCTCCAGACAAACGACCTGAGCAGCAGCCACGAGATGGTCACGATGGACTTCTTGATATTGAGTCCCGAGACTTCCCCGACGTTGTAGACCGGCTCGATCTGGACGTCCGCGACGCGGAAGTTGTGGACGTTGAGCATGACCAAAAGGTGATTCGGTTGGCCATAGCGCCTGTACATCCGACTCCAATCCAAGGTGTTGAGCGCGCGCTTGTTGATCGCCGTATAGCCCGACTGGGAATCGACCACGTGCCAGTAGCCCGAGGCGATCTTGGTCAGGAAGCTGAGGATCGAGTTGCCCCACAGCCGGGCCTTCGGGATGACGTCCAGGTTGACCCGGCCGGTGAGGCGGTCGCCCTTGGCGTAATCCGCCTTCCCTTCGACCACCGGGTCCAAAAGGGCCGGCAGGTCGCCGGGATCCATCTGGGCGTCGCCCGCCATCACAACGGCCACGTCGAAGTCGTTGTCGCGCGCCCATTCGTAGCCGCTGGCGATGGCCCCGCCGACGCCTTGGTTTTCGTCGTGCCGGATAAGTTCGATTCGTTCGCCGTCGTTCTTTCGATAGCCCTCGACCACGCTTACGGTTCCGTCCGCGCTGCAATCGTCGACGACGACAATGCGGTCGACGAATTCGGGCATGGTCTCGATGACGCGGCCGACCAGCTTCTTCTCGTTGAAGGCGGGAACGACGACGGTTTGGTCCTTGTACATGCTGGAAGCCTTCGTCAGATCTTGTAACGCGTGTCTGCCCTATCCTATACCAAGGATCAGTGATAATGACCCATAGAGATCGCGGCTATAATGGGCAAGATAAAGTGGGCTATTTGTCTAGATGGAAGCTATGACCGACACGCCGGACCTTTCCCTGATCGTCCCTTGCTTCGATGAGGCGGCCTCCATCGATTCCTTTTTGCGCCGGGTGGAGCCGGTGTTGGAAGGCCTGGGAAAACCATTCGAGATCCTTTGCATTGACGACGGGAGCACGGATTCAACGCTTGAGAAGTTGCTTGAACACCGGTCACGAAACCCTGCCATCAAGGTGATCCGGCTGTCCCGCAATTTCGGCAAAGAGGTGGCGTTGACCGCTGGCCTCGACTACGCCCGTGGGCGTGCAGTCATCCCCATTGACTGCGACCCTCAAGACCCACCAGAGCTGACTCCCGATCTGGTCGAAAAATGGGGGGAGGGCTACGATGTTGTCTACGCCACCTGGGAACCCCGCCCTTCCGACGATTTCACAAAGCGGTTGACGGGGCAGCATTTGAAAAGGCTCCCCTCCCTCGGTTGGTGAGGCGGATCGTCTCACCAACCGAGGGCCGCGATCTCCTCCGCGACGCGAGAGGCGATCAGGCGATAGCCTTCAGGCGTCGGATGGGTATCACCATCAGTCGGAAAGACGGGGCGGCGCTCGGCGATAGCCGTCTGGAATGCCGGTAGTAGGTCGACAGAGGCGATTCCGCGTGCCTTCAGGTCTGACCGCAGGCGGCGCAGGATTTCTGTTTCCATGTTGGCAGCCTTGGTATAGATGGGACCGAGAGGAGTGCCATCCGCGGCTTCGGCTTTGGCGAAGGAAAGTTCCTTGCTGGGAAGGAGCACTACGAGTAGCCAGGCATCGTGGGCCGTCAGGCGTTTGCGGATGCGCCCCAGGATTCTTTCGGTTAAGGACAGGCCCTCGCGAACGCGGGCGTCGCCCAGGTTCACTGCGAGCAAGCGGGCGGCCGTGTGGAGGATGGTCTTCTGGTTGCCCTTGTCCACGACGCGGGAATGCTCGGGCGCCTCGTTGGCCCATGCCTTGGCGGCCTCGAAGTGCAAGTCCTTCAGTGTTCTCCCAGGCCACAGGTCGAGTCGGTAGAGGAGCCGAACGGTCGCCGTATAGCGGAGGAGTAGGCTCGTCCAGCCAGAAAGTGTCGTCTTGGCGGATCGCGCCATGTAGCGGGCCTTCCAATCGCGCTCGCGCTCACGGGTTTGCCCAACTACTTGTCTCACTTTCGTAGCACCGACGGTCGTTCGGTACGTGGGGTCCCGCAAATCCGCGTAAAAATCCTTCCCGTAGACAACTGTTTCCGCATTGATAATGTCGTTTCCCGTATAGAGGCCAATGACCACTATTTCCGGTGAAAGCATCAGCACCTCGTCCGTCAAGGCTAGATACTGAGCCGGCCCGAACCCTCCCATAGCCATGTTGTAGACTGAGCGCCCCGTCATTCGATCCAGCTGCTGTGGCCAAGCCCTGTCTCTTTTCGCGTTGACGCCCCAGGTCCACGAATCGCCAAGGGCAACGATGTGGGCCCGGTCGGGAACGCGGTCGTTACGATATCCATTGGCATCGTGCCCACCAGCACCGGAAGGCAGCCGGTTGACGAGAACGGGGTCGGGAGCAAGATTGAGCAGCGCCTTCTTCTCCAGGGAGTATAGAGCGTCCTCGCCGGCTTCTCCTTCCAGGAATTGCAGAACTGACTCGGACAAAACCAGACCGAGAACGATCCCCAAACAAACCAGTCCGAACGGACTCTTGGTCCAGCGCCCTAAGTTTGCACGGAGCTGAGGAAACGAGAGCGAGCCGCCCAGGGCGACAAGCAATGCGCCGGCGGTGGTTCCCATGATCTGCAGGGGGCCAAATCCTGGATGTCCGATTGTGATATCCGCCAAGAGCGAATAGCCCGCCAATGCCAGCCCGGCAAGTATTAAGGTGAAGACGATCGTTATCACCAATTTTCGAATTTCCTATTGCATGCGAAATGAGTGAATTCTTCACGCAGAGTTGCCAGGTCAACAAAGAGCTTTCCTGTCCGGAAAATCATGGTCGTTATCTGCAGAAATTTTTTTATGAGGCGGCCGCAAGGTCGGAGTGACCGAGGAACGCGCGCTTGTTCCAAAGGTCCGCGACCCGCAGATGTATGCCTATTTCTGTCACTCATCCGCCATGCTGCTGAGGAGTTCGGCCGCGTGAAGCGGGTTTCCCGCCGCGATGGCTCTTCCGTTTCTGCCCGCTCTCCGTGCCTGTCGAAGACGAACCTTCGCCGACCATGGCCTTTCGCCCGAAGGTATTGTCGGTGGAAATACGGACGATGTCGCCGATGACTCCAAGGCCGACCAGAAACACCGCCGCCACGCCCACGGCAAGGTAATAATGGGCAAGAATATCCCAGCCCGCCAACGCCAGCGCCATGGCCGGAAGGCCGACGAACAACACCAAACAGACGGCCAAAATGAGGAAGAACTTCACCGGGTTGGTGAAGGTGACGCCCTGTATGATCAACTGCACCATGCGCAGAGTGTCGCGGAAATGCCGGACCTTGCTCTTGCCAGCACGGTGGGAATATTCAACCGGCACGTAGCAGACAAAATAGGCTTCGCCGAGGGCAAAAACCGTCAGGCTGGTGGTGAAGGAAAAAGAGTTGCACAGAAATGGAAAAAATTTTATGGCAAGCTCTTTGGTAAAAATCCGGAAGCCGCTGTTTGGATCTTCGATTTTCGCCGCGATGATAAGATTGAGGAAAGATAACATCAGCCGCCGGAAGAACCGTTTGACCGGCCTGTCGATTTCGTAAATGTTTTTGCGCGCGGCAACGGCCATGTCGAACCCCCCCTCCATCTTCTCGACGAGGCTGGGGGTCTGTTCGATGTCATAGGTTCCATCGGCGTCGACGATGCCGATCCACGGGTAGCGGGCCGCCAGTATCCCCGTCTTCAACGCGCTGCCGTACCCCGTGTTCACCGGATGGCTGATGATGCGGACGTCCGAACAGCGTTTCGCCAGCTCGAGAGTGCCGTCCAGGGAGCCATCGTTTACCAAGATGATCTCGGAAGGCACGTCGAGCCGCGAGAGGACATTGTTCAATTTCTCCAATGTTTCGACGACGGCGTCTTCTTCGTTGTAGGCGGGAACGATATAGCTCAGCCCCCGGGCGTTGGCGTCCATTTAAAACCTACTTCCAGTTGCCACTGTGCTGGTACTCGGCGAACAGGCCCAGCCAGATATCCAATATAGCAAGGGAAAACGACTTGAAGGTAACGTCCTCGGTCTTCGGGTCGAGTCGAAAATCCGGATTGAACAGGGATCCCGCGACATCCCTGTTTATCCGATTGCGCCCCAGCCGGCGGGTCGGCGCGTTGAACCCGCGTTTCGCCCTTGCCAGGATTTGCCTGGGCAGCCTACCTCGCATTCGGTCCTTTAAGATGACCTTTTGGCGGCGGCCGTCGATCTTGGCGGCGGTGGGGAGGCGGGCGCAAAACTCCACCAGACGATGATCCAAAAACGGGCTGCGCACCTCGAGAGAGTTTGCCATGCTCATGCGGTCGACCTTGACCAAAATGTCGTCTTGCAGCCAGGTCTTGATATCGACGAAGAGGGTTCGGTCGAGGAATGACGCCCCCTCGACACGTCCGAACCAGGCGTCGAAGGTGTCGAAGGGGCTGTACCCTTCGCAGGCCCGGATGAGATCGGGCCCCATCAGGCGCGCCTTCTCCCTTTCCGAAAAGATGACCCGCCACCAATAATGGGCCTTGGCGCGCGACAGGCCGTGGCTGGCGAGAAATTGGCGAGCCTTGAAGTCCCAGCTCACCTTGCCGTAGGACGGCCGCAGAAGTCGCCGGGCCAGCCACGCGGCGGCCCGCTGTGCCCCACCGGGAACGTGTCGGTAGAAACGATAAAGGGCATCCGCCCGATAGGTCGGATAGCCAGCCAGTATCTCGTCGGCGCCGTCGCCGGAAAGGGCCACGCGCACGTGGTTCGTGGTCGAGCGGTTGAGCAAATAGGTGGGCACCATCGAGTTGTCAGCGAAGGGCTCGTCGGTGTGCCAGACGAGCCCGGGCAAGGCGTCCTCTTCGAAAACATCGTGGTCCAGCACGGAGAGCTCGACGCCCAGATGATCGGCCGCCATTTGGGCGTAGGGGGTTTCGTCATAGCTTTCCTCGCGAAAGCCGACGCAAAAGGTCCTAAGGTCCTGGACCGGCTGGCGGGCGATGGCCGCCACAACGGACGATGAATCGACACCGCCGCTGAGGAAACCGCCGAGAGGCACGTCGGCGCGCAGGCGAATGCGCACCGCGTCGTCGAGAAGCGCGCCGAAGCGGTCCCGGGTGTTGTCGTCGAAGACCTCGCGTGGCGCCTTGACGTGATCCTCAAGGTGCCAGTACTCGCGCGTTGTAAAGGTATGGGAATTGACGCGGTATTCGGCCGAGTGAGCTGCCGGAAGCTGGTGAATGTTCGAAAACGCCGTCTTCGGCGTGAGAACATAGCCGAGGGACAGGAAGTCGCTAAGGGCGCGGCAATCCGGTGCCGCGTCGCGGCGCACCGCGTCCAGGGTCAACAGGGCCTTGATTTCCGAGGCGAAAGCGAAGAAGCGGCGCCCTTGATAATAGAAAAGCGGCTTCTTGCCCAGCCGGTCGCGGGCCAGGAACAAGCGCCGTCGCCCCGGATCCCAGACGGCGAAGGCGAACATGCCGACAAGTTTCTCCAGGCAGTCCTCGCCGAAACGCTCGAATGCCTTGAGCAGAACCTCGGTGTCGGAATGGGTGCGGAAGCGGTCTCCCTTGGCCTCAAGCTCGGCGCGTAGTTCACGGTAGTTGTAGATCTCGCCGTTGTGGACGATGACGCAACCGCTGTCGCCGACCATCGGCTGATCGCCGGTTTCCAGGTCGATGATGGAAAGCCGGCGATGACCGAGATGGGCCCCATCGGCGTTCCAGAACCCGCTGGCGTCCGGACCGCGATGGACCAGGGTCTCGGCCATGCGGCGAACATCTCGATCGCCCGCTTCGGCGGTCATCCCGTCTCGGGCTAGAATTCCACAGATGCCGCACAAACTACGTCATCCTTGCGCGAGAGGCAAAAGTTGCCGTCAATCGGCGGACTGCCTGCGGGCGAGGACGCCGGTAAGGAATTGGTAGATGTGATACTCGACCAGGAAGCGCGACAGGCCATGTTTCAAGCGGAATCGCGCGATCGGCCGGTAAATATAGTTGGCCAGGCGCACCATCTTGTAGAACAAGGTCTTGCCCTTGGTGACGCGCGCGACCTTGTTATCGATGAAATATGAGCACAGCAGCATCAGGTTGCAGAAACTACGCATCTTATCGTCGTACCACTGATCGGAGACATCGCCCTCGACCTCGATGTTGGCCCAGTCGTCAAGGCTTTCGGGCATCTTATAACCCCATTCCTTCTCGGCCAAATCGTAGAGTTCCGTCGCCGGCAAAGGGCGGAACTTGTTGGGCGGAAAGATGATGCAGTTGGGATGGTCCTTCGCCAGACGCCACATCAGGTCGCGCGTCGACTTAAGCTCGTCGAGGGTTTCCGTCGGAACCCCCATCATGAAGTTGTAGGCCGCCGTGATCTCGGGGTGGCGGGCTAGTTTTTGGTTGCATTCGATGATGTCATCGGCCGTGCAATCCTTGCGGATGAGCTTGAGGATGCGGTCGCTGCCGCTCTCCGCCCCGATGTGCATGATATCGGTTCCCGCCTCGGCGAGCTTGGTCAGGAAGGCGTCGTCCATCCGCTTGATTTCGTTGATGCGGGCACCCCGAAAGCCGAGCTTGACCTTGCCCTTGAGACCGCGTGCCGCCATCTCGTCGATAATGCCCTCGACGTGCGACAGTTTGGGAAACGAATCGTCGTCGATGAAATAGATGTAATTGGCGCCGTATCGGTCAACGAGATACTGGACATGATCCACCACCTCGGCCGCGTCCAACATGACCCACCGCCGCCCCTTGATATTGGAATACTGGGCCGGCGACGAGCAGAACGAGCACAGATAAGGACAGCCCACCGCACTGTACATGGAGAAGATGCGCCGCTCATCTTCAAGCTGGCCATAGGGGCCGTAGTCGTCGATCAGGTGATAAGGGATGTCGCGATAGTCCACGTACTCAAAGGTTGTGTCGTTGGGCTGGTTAAAACGGATGGCGCCGTCGTCGCGCCATCCCACGCCGGGAACCCCGGCCACCGTATCGCCGCGTTCCAGGGCGCCGACCAGCGCATCGAAGGCTTCCGCCGCGTAGCCGCTGAGGGTGTAGTCGCAGCTCTCCTCGTCAGTGAGGACCGAGGTTGGGTGAAAGGTCACGTGCGGCCCACCCCAAACCACGGCGATATCGGGGTCAAGCGCCTTCACGTGGCGACCAATGGCAATAGCGTTATTGATCGGCGCGCCCGACATAACGCTGATGCCGACGGCCAGTACGTCGTCGCCCAGCTTTTCGGCCAAATCATCGCGCCAGGTATCGGGACAGAGGCGCTGGTCGAAGATGGCAACCTCGACACCACGCTTGACGATGCCGATGGAGGCATAGAGTAGGCTCAGGGGCATATGCTTGACATAGGCGCCCGAGAACCCCTGCAGAGGGTAAACCATGATGATGCGCGAACGTGTCATCTCACCCTTTCACAGGAATATCCGCCCTGCCTACGATGGTTAAACATAGAGACAGAGTATCGGATTTTCAATGGCTTGGCCCCATATTCGGATTCGACCAAGGTATCACCCAGCCGCGGCATTCGCGTGAATAATCCGGTTTCACGACGAAGACCTAGACTCGCTCCGCCGCGTACGATTCTGTAAGATCAGCCCGGGGAGCCAGTGGACGTGGCACCCCTCGCCGGGGATCGCGGATCCGGTTCTATCTAACGGTCACGGACGGTTCAGCGCAATGACCGAAAATCCCAAGGATTGTCCCTACGACGAGGCCTTTTTCAACTACACTATGCGGATTACCATGTCCTCGGCACGGGACATCGTGGCACTCATGCGGCGCGTGCTGCCCCTTGAAAGCGTCCTGGACGTCGGCTGCGCCCAAGGAGTTTGGTTGAAGGCATGGCGCGACTCGGGCGTCATGGATTGCGACGGCATCGATGGCGACCACGTTCCGCGTGATGGGATGTTGATCGACGAGACGGCCTTTACGCCGGCCGACCTGTCCCAGGGCGTCTCGCTGGGCCGCACCTTCGACCTGGTTCAGAGCCTAGAGGTGGCGGAGCACCTTCCGCCGGATGCCGCCGAGACCTTCGTTGCCACCCTGGTCGCCCATGGACGCTTGGTTCTCTTTTCCGCCGCGCCGCCGGGCCAGGGCGGCCTTAATCACGTCAACTAAAGGCCCTACGACTATTGGCGGAAGCTGTTCGCGAAGCATAATTTTGTTCTCTTCGACAGCATCCGGCCGTTACTGCGGGGCAACCAGCGGGTGGCGCCGTGGTACCGCTACAACATATTTCTCTATGCCCACCGCGCGAGCTTGGACGATTTACCCGACACGATGCGAGCCGGGCTGATTTCCCCTGGCCACCCCATCCCGGACGTTTCCCCGCCCCTGTTCAGGTTACGCAAAAGGGTCCTGCGTTCGCTACCCTACGGCTTCGGCCAGCGCCTCGCTCGCCTAAAACACGCGGCAACGGCCGGTTGATCTGCGTTCACGAGACGTCAACACAGGGGCCGTCTCAACAGAATATCAGGAGTTGGGGACCCGCATTGCTTCTCCGATCACAATGATCGACGCTTCATATCCCTCCTTCGAATAGACCACGTGGCGGTTTTCGACCGCTGGGTCCACCATCGCGTCGATCTGGTGAGACCAATCCACGAGCAGGGCCGTGTCGAAACCGCTCCACTCCCCCTTGGGCAGGCTGCGGGCGCTGTAGAGATAGCGTACCCGTCCGCCGAACAGCCACTCCGACGGGAGTTTCTCCAGGCTCTCTCTCGTTCTGGCCCGATTGAACGCATAGCCGACCATGCAGACGCTTGAGACTTCATTGCGCGGGCACAGGACCACCCCCTTTGGGTTGCTTGCCAAGAATTGCGCCGTCACCGCGTCGAGATCAGCGATGATACTGCGTCGCCGTTCCACGTCCGGCCCTATGGTGCCCACATACTCGAGGAAGGACAGGACAGCGATGCTTAAGAGGCCAAGGTAGGCAAGGTTCCTGACGACGACCCGTTGGCTGTCGGCGATCCATAATATGGTCACCACTACCATGGTGATGACGGCGATGGCGAAACGAGAGCTCAGTCCAAACTGCTCTGGTGAGGCGTAGTCCGCCGCCGGTCCCGCCGCCAAGAGGACGCCCCCCAAGGTTCCAAAGCCAGCAAATATCCACAGAAATCGGTCGTCTGTCGTGGGCCGCATCCGGCGGACCAGCCGATAAGCCAGAGAAAACAGCGTGACGCCGATGCAAAAAAGGATAGCACCGTGCCACCAGTGATGACCAAGAAACGCCACCAAGAGATCTGGCTCGAAGCCTCGGGAAGCCTGGGTCGTGACTCGGTAGAGGACGGTCGGAAAGTACACGGCGAACAAGTTCGTTCCCAACAGGATCCCGGCCAGGATCGACAAGCCTACTTGGGTCGAGAGGATGCGGAACGTGTCGTGCCGCCTGATTGTAAGAAAGGTGACGCCCGTCACCAACAAGGCCACCGCAAGGGCCAGCAGAGCGATTTTGATTGCCTGCCATTCGAACGACAACAGAAACCGCGGGGAAAAACCCCGGATGATGTTGAGCATGCCGATCGTCGTGGCGAACATGGTTGCAAACCACAGACCCAGAAAAACCTTTAGTCTTCGAGAGCGCGCTCGCGGATCGCTCGGTTGGGCGAAGCGATCACCAAGGGCTTCCGAGGAATCCCGGAACAGACAAACAACCAGAGCGGCCACTACGGGAACGGCGATCACCACCGAAAGAAGAAGGATGGAAATGGCCAGGCCAAGACCGAAGAAGGCCGTGAATACAGTAAAGCCGTCATTGCCAGATTGCGTAAAGACCGCGCGTAGAGCAATGGCCATCGGCGGAAAGAAAACGGCCAGGAGGAAATAGATGGAGAAATGCGTCGAGTAAATGATCATCGTCGGCATCGATGCCGTGACCACCGCGACGACGAAGATCGAGCCGGGTCCGATCCCCTGGCGCCCCGAAAGGACAGCGGTCCACCACGCCGCGACGAGGACGACGAGCACATGGGTGAGAACGCCAAGGCGATAGAAAGTTTCGACGGTGGCGGCGTCCGGGGCCGTGCCGGACAGGGCAACGAGTGCCGCCGATAACTCTTGGATCAAGTAAGCGGGATGGTGCGAGTAGAGGATCGCCTCCCCGGTCAGGATATTCAATCCCTGGCCGATCATCGCCAGCACCGAATCGTTGTTGGCCAGGATGACCGCGCGCTCCATGATGAAGGAGTCGTAGGCCATGACGACAAGAAACGGCAGCGCATACGCCGACATATAGATCGCTGTATTGTGTGATTTCTTAATCATTCGGTCCTGCTACCGACCGCCGCCGAGGGGTGTTATGATCGGCGACGTTCCAGTCCGACGGCAAGACGAACCCTCGTGCATTTGAATCAAGATATCGATTGCAATCATCATGCTTTTTAACTCTCTGGAATTCGGAATATTTTTCAGCACGGTATTTGTTTTATATTTTTCTATTCCGAAAAAATATCGATGGGTTCTTGTGCTGTTTTCCAGCTATTTTTTCTATATGTCATGGAAGGCGGAGTACGCCGTCCTTATCGCGGGCTCGACGCTGGTTGCCTACGTGACGGCGCTGGGCATGGCGGGGGAGAAGAGGCGCGCCGTCCGACGGGCCCTTCTCTCGGTTAGCATCCTCTTCAATCTCGGCGTCCTGTTCTTCTTCAAGTACGCCAACTTTTTTTCGGAATCCGTTCAATCTCTCTTGCAGTCCGTCAACGTCTTCACCGCCCTTCCCGAGCTTGAAGTGCTGCTACCGGTGGGAATCTCGTTTTACACCTTCCAGACGCTGGCCTATTCGATCGACGTCTATCGCGGCGAGCGCGAGCCCGAGCGGCATCTCGGCCATTTGGCGCTCTACGTCTCGTTCTTTCCCCAACTGGTTGCCGGCCCGATCGAGCGCGCCGGTCATTTGCTGCCCCAACTGAAGGCCCTCGGCGGGTTCGATTATGATCGCGTGGTGTCCGGGCTCAGGCTCATGCTGTGGGGCCTGTTCAAGAAGATGTTCATTGCCGACCGGTTGGGGGTCTACGTCGATCAGGTGTTCGCCGAGCCGGGCCGCCACACAGGCCTGACGGTCGCCGTCGCGCTTTACTTCTTCGCCTTCCAGATCTACTGCGATTTTTCGGGCTACACGGACATCGCGCGCGGGGCGGGACGGGTGTTCGGCATCGATTTGTTCGAGAACTTCCGCAACCCCTATTTCGCAAAGGGGATTAGGGATTTCTGGCGGCGCTGGCACATCACGCTGTCGCTCTGGTTCCGCGACTACGTTTACATTCCGCTCGGCGGCAGCCGCCATGGATCCGGGCACCATGCCTTTAATCTTCTGGTCGTATTCGTGGTCTGCGGCCTGTGGCACGGCGCCAGTTGGACTTTCGTCGTATGGGGCATCTACCATGGAACCTTCATCATCTTCGAAACCTGGGCCGGTGGTTTCCTCGAAGCCGTCGCGCGTGGTCTCGGGCTGGCCCGCCTGCCCCGCGTCCGCTCCGCGATTGCCATAATTCTAACATTCCACGTGACCTGCTTGGGGTGGCTATTGTTCCGCGCCGCCAGCTTCGACGACGTAGGTGTCCTTTTGAGCAACCTGACGGTCCTTGGCGACGGCCGCCTGGTGATCGACGGCGGACTCTTAGCCTATCAGATGGTCATTGCGGTGGCCAGTATCGGGCTTGTGGTCGTCATCGACGCCTTGAAGGAATCCGGCGTAGGGCTGGAACGGCTGACGGTGACGCCGATTTGGGTCCGCTGGCCGGCTTACTTCGCCGCCGTCTTCGCCATTCTCATGATGCCGGGCGGTGAAGGCGTCAAGGCTTTCATCTATTTCCAATTCTAGAATGAAAAAATTTCTTCTCAAGATGGCTATGTTTCTCGTCGTGTTCGTGGTCCTCGACAACGCGATCTACTACGCGAGCCGGTATCTACAGGCTGGCGGCAGCTTTCGGACGGGTAGCCTCAATCTGGTTTATTCAGGCGACGCGGATGTCGATATCGCGTTCTTCGGCAGCTCGCGCATGATGCTGCACGTCAATCCCCGGGTGATCGAGCAGGCAACCCGGTGTTCCGCTTACAACTTCGGCGTCGACGGCACCAACTTCGAGCAGCATCGGTTTACCATCTACGAGTATCTTCTTCACAATCGTCCGCCCAAGGCGGTGGTCATGGAGGCCGATCTCCAATCCCTCGACGAAAGACCCCTCGATTTCATCAAGGAGATGTTCCGCCCCTATATCTATGAATCGCGCCATACTTTCCGCCTGCTGGCCGAACCGGACGGCCTTTTACAAGACTACCTACCACAAAGGATTTTGCGGACAGTGTTTCGCTCGTTTCCTTATCGCAATGCCATTCCCGATTTGCTTCGCGGGTATCTCAGACCGGATCCCCTTGAAACGGACGGCTACGTAATTATCAAGGGAGCCCACCTGAAGAAAGGTTCGCGCTCGTTCGATCCGGCGGACAGAAAGCATCGCCGGTTCCTGATCTCACCCGCCCGCGAACGCGCGTTCGACGAACTCGCCAGCGACCTGGCACATCGTGGGATCACGTTGGCCCTGTTGATGACGCCTCGCTACAAGATATTCGATGCCATCGATGAGGGCGACTATACAAAGGTGGTTGACGTATTTACCCGGATTGCCGGAGACCATGACAACGTCTATTTCTTGAACATGGGTGCTGATGCGCTCTTCACTCGGAAACGCGATATCTATTGGAACGCCGATCATCTGAACAAGGTGGGGGCGGATCGCCTCAGTCGCGAGGTAGGCTCTGCCCTGGCCGAAATCTTTTCGCCGCCGGGTTCGGCACCTACTTGCGGGGAATAATCTGCGTGCTACTCCTCGGATACCCCCCACAGACCTCGGTCCAGGTCGAAGACGCACACCTTGCCCGGCGCCACCAGGCCGAACCGGAAGGCCAGGGGCTTGAGGCGAGTGGGCAGGGTCCGGCGCAGCGCGAGCCGCATCGCCGCGGCCGGGCGTGACGGATGGCGACCGCCGTGGCGGGCGAGGGCGGCCAGTGCCTCGGCATGGTATTCGGAAGCCCCGGCCGCCGTCCTTTGACCGGCGTGGCGGCGGAACCGGGCCAGCGGCACCTCGGTGGCGTGGGGTTCGGCCTCGGCAAAGAAACGCGCCCAAAGGTCGAAGTCGCCGGCCAGGCTCAGGGATTCGTCAAGCCGCCCGCCAACCCTCTCCCACAGCGAACGGCGCCAGAAGGTGGCTTCCTGCTGGATCCAGCCTTGGGCGTGCCAACCCTGTCCGGGCAGGTTGTCGCCGGCCAGGAAGGCGCGTCGGCTGAAAGGGGCACGCCGGCGGCAACGGATGGGCAGGCCGTCCTCGTTGCAGATCAGCGGCGCCAAGGTCGTCAGCCATTCCACCTCGGGCAGTTGGCGGAATATCTCGCCGACCAGGGCCAGGGTCCACGGCAGGTGCGCATCGTCGGCGTTGAGCCATCCCATGACCTCGCCGGTGGCGCGGGCAAATCCCTTGTTGAGGGCATGGTATTGGCCGCCGTCGGGCTCGCTGACCGACCAGGCAAGATGATCGGCGTGGGCGCCGATGATTTCGACGCTGCCGTCGGTCGAGCCCCCGTCGATGACGATGTGTTCGAGATCCGGGTAATCCTGGTCGCCGACCGACCGCAAGGCCGCGTCAAGGAAGGCGCCCTGGTTGAGCGACGGCGTGACGATGGTGATGCGCGGGGCCGCCGGGGTCATGGCGAAGCCTCCTTGGGCCGTGAGTCCACGATGTCGGCGAACCAATTCAGATAGGCCTCGGCCTGGCGGGCGGTGCGATAGTCACGTAGCGCGCGTTGCCGCCCATTGGCGCCAAGTCGGCGGCGAAGATCGGTGTCGCCAAGAAGCCGCGCCGTCGCTTCGGTCATGGCCCTGGCGTCCGCCGCCGCAACCATGATCCCCGTCGCCGTATCCGAATCGGCATCGTTGAGGTCGACGATGCGCTCCGCCACCGCGCCTGTGTCCGCCGCCACCACCGGCGTCGCGCAGGCCATGGCCTCGGCGATGGTGAGCGAGAATGTCTCGACCCGGGCGGCGTGGAGATAGACGTCGGCGGCCTGGTAATAGGCGGCCACCAGGGCGGGCTTGTCGATGAAGGGAACGAAGCGGATCGATCCGTTACCCAGCGGCTCGTCTTCTCCCCCTTCGCCGAGGGCGACAAGATGAACCCTCCGGTCCGCCAGAAGGTCGGCGAGGCGCATAGCACTTTCCTTCAACATCGCAAAATCCTTCCACTCGTTGCCCCGGATCGAATTGGCGACAAAGAGAAGGACCACCGCGTCGTCTTCGAAGCCGAGGGTTCGCCGGGCCCGGGCGGCATCGACGTCGGCGAAAAAGGCGTCGTCGATGCCATTGGGAATGACCCGTGTTTCGACCGCGCCCTCCATCAGAATCGATTTTTCGACGCGCGCCATCAGCCACTCGGATGGCGCCGCGACGTAAAGACGGCCACGGCGGAAAATGTCGCGCTTACGCCGCCAATTGTAGGCGCTCGCGTCGCGGCGGATGGCTGGGTAGATGGAAAGGTCCGGGCACGAGCCGCAACCGGTCTTCCAGCGCTCGCAATCGAAGGAATGGGCGCAATGGCCGCTGAGCAGCCAACAATCGTGAAGCGTCAGCACCACCGGCAGCGAGCGGCTGAGCTCGGCCAAGGCCCCAAGGTCGAAGTAGTTGCCATGGAGATTATGGCACTGGACCACGTCCGGCGGCTGGTCGCCCCAGGCCGCCAGATGGCGGCTCGAGGCGAAGCGAAAGTCCTCCCAGCCGCACCAGCGTTCCAGCGCCGCCCGGGGCCGGGCCAAGGCGCGCAGACCCGTTGCCCAGGCGCCCGCCCCGAGGGGGCGTCCCGTCTCCTCGCCGGGACGGCGCGAAAGCTTGAGAAGCGAGCCTGCCCAGGCACCGTGTCCCAGGGTCTCGTCGATTTCGGAGACGCCGTCCGCGCCACCGCGCCGCCGCTTGACCGAAAGCAGGGCCTCATGGCCCCGGCGGCGGTATTCCCCATGCAGGCGCGAGACCACCGACTCGGCGCCGCCGCCGCGATCGAAGGTATTTACCTGGCGGATGCGCATGGGCTCAGCCGCCATCGAATTGGGTCAGGCCCGCGATCCAGGCGTCGGCGGCGGCAGCGCCGTCAAGGCGGGCCCCGGCATCGTCGAGGGTGGATTCGGCCATTCGGCGGGCTGCGGCTGGATCAAGGAGACGCTGGGCCTGGGAAATCAGAGCATCCACGTCATGGGCCGGCGCCAAGAAACCGTTGGTCCCGTCGCGGACGATCTCGCCACTGCCGCCGACGTCGAAGGTGACCATGGGAACGCCGCATAGCGCCGCTTCCAGGAGAGCCACGGAATAGTTTTCGGCCAAGGTCGGGTAAACGCCGAACGAGCACGCCTTGACCCGGCCCAGGTTGGCCGAGCCGTCGAGTGGCCCCGGTGCGTGGACGCGGAGGCCGTCGGGCAGGCCGGCGAGCATGCTTTGCGTTTCCTCGGGAACGGCGCCCGAGAGAAAGACACCAATTGGACCGTCGGACTCTTGGGCCAGGGCGCGCAAGATTTCGGGGACGAAGCCGGCACCCTTGAACTTGTTGCCGCCGCCGGGCACGTAAACCAGCGGCGCCCCGGGAGGAAGACCCAGGAGCCCCCGCGGGTCGTGAGACGCGACCGAGTCCAGGAAATCCGGATCGATCAGGTTGGGGATGACCTCCACCGGTCCGTCGAAACTGTAGGTCCGCTCGAATATCCGTTTCATGTAGTGCGACGGGGCGATCACCTTGTCGATGCGCCCGAGGGTGCGTTGCTCGGCGGCAACCGCCAGGCGCACGTCGGTCGCCGAATGGGGCTCGATGAACGGCAGGTCGGCGAAGCGCGACGGATTGTGGTGGGCGACCAGGACCCTGCGGCAGCCCGCGATGGGACGCAAAAAAAGGGCAGGCGAGCCGTGATCCGGGCAGACCAGGACCTGGGGCGCAAAACGCGCAAGGGCGGTATTGAGGCGCCAAGCCCCCCAGGCACGAACCACGATGTCGGCGACCTGATAGGCGGCCCGGCCCGGATCGATCAGGCGAAACACCAGGTTGGCCAGGCGGCGCACGAGGCGCACCGCTCCGCGTGGAGGACCGCGGCGCACGATGTCCGCTTCGCCGTCGGCCGCCGGGCCGTCATCGAAAAAGGTGAAGGCCCGGACGTCGAAGCCCTTTTTGCGGAGGACACGAAACAGTTGATAATGCGCACTGGTAATGCCGCCGCCCCAGCCCGGCGGGAAGCTGTCGGAAACGATGGCGATGCGCCGAACGGTCATCGGCGCTTCAGGCGCTCGGTCAGTTTTTTCCTCTGCTCGGGCGTGGCGAAGCGATGGTCGGCGCGCAACGGCCCGTCGTGGCGGGCGAAGACCAAGTCAGCCTGGGCCAGGGCTCCGTCGAGAGGCCGTCGCGAGAGGCCGAGGACGTCGTAGACGACGAACCCCTGGGACTCCATGAATGAAATCACCCGGGCGTGCTCGGGTCCCCCGTCGAAGAAAGGCTGGAACGAAACCTCGAGGATGACCAGCGCGGTCGCCGGGAGGATTTCCCGAGCGCCCTCCAGGACCCGCAGTTCGGCGCCCTGGACGTCAGCCTTGATCAGGAACGGGGACGCCAGGCGGTGGTCCCGGGCCAGTTCGTCCAGGGTGATCGCCGGGACCGTCCGGGCAACGCCGTCGACGCCGGGCCCCTCCGCTTCGCGAAAGATCGACGAGCCGACCAGATCGGGATGCACGTTGAGGACGATCTCACCACTCTTCTCGGTCGCCGCGATCTGGTGAACCGTGGTCTTGGAAGGCCCTTCGCGGATGTCGCGGAGAAAAGGATCATACTCCTTGAGGGGCTCGATCAGGTGGTAGGCCGCGTCGGGGAAGACGGCCGCTGTGGTCCTTGTGAAATCGCCATGGGCGGCACCGACGTCGATCACCGTCCCGGGTGTCACGCCAAGGTCGCGGGCGCGCTCAAGAATACCGGCCAGTGTCCCGCGCCGGTCGCTGCGCCGAAGCTCGTAGCCGAGGGCGGAGAGTAACTTGAGAAGGGCTGATTTGAAGATGGCTAGATCCTTTCCGGCAGCACGGCGGCATAGGCCGAACGGGCCAGCGCGGCGGGCGAGGCGGCACGCAGGCTGGCGTCGAACAGGCGCGCCAGGGCAAGGCGGCGGGCCTGTCCCTCCAAGTCTTTGAGCCGCCGCGCCAGACGCGCCGCGACATATTTCCACACCGGCCGAGGGGTGCCGTCGCCGATGAGACGGAGAAACCGCTTCGCGGCGTCGGCGCTTATACCGAGGCCGGCCCGGGCGGTCTCGGGCGATGTATCCTTGGGCTGGCCCAGCATCAACCACCGCAGTCCGTCCATCTCCGTCGTCGTCGCGTCGGGCAGGACGCGGGCCAGGGCGCGCCGGCTGATATGGTGGGCGGCGGCGGCCTGGTCCGAAGCGTGCCGGCGCGACGCCGAGGCGCCGTGCACCCGATAGTGCAACAAGGGTCGAGGCAGATAGGCGAAGGTCAGGCCGCTTGCTAGGCAGCGGTCCCACAGGTCGTAGTCCTGGGCGCGGCGCAGCCCTTCATCGTACCCGCCCGCTTGCAAGATTGCGTCGCGCCGATACATGACGGCGGGATGGGGGCCGAAGGCATTGTCGAACAGGCAGCGCCATCGCATCACGGTCCAGTTGTCTTCGCGCCATTCGCCCTCGCTTCCGGTCTCGGTATCGTCAATCAGGCAGCGGCAAAACGAGATATCCGCCCGCCCCCGCGCCAGGGTCTCCAGTTGCGATGCCAGGCGGCCCTCGAGCGAGACGTCGTCGGCGTCCATGCGCGCGATGACCGGCGCCTTGGCCACGCCGAGACCCCGGTTGAGCGATACGCTCAGTCCCAGGTTGCGGTCGTTTCGTAACACGGTGACGCGGGGATCGGCGTATCGGTGCAATAGATCGAAACCGCCGTCGGTCGAGTCGTCGTCGACGATGATGAATTCGAACGCCGGTCCCTGCTGGCCCAGGATGCTTTCGACCGCCTCGCCAAGCGTGTCGCGGGCGTCGTGAACCGCCATCACCACCGAAACCTCGGGCGTGGTCACCCGGCGTCCTTCCCCGCCGATTCGCTGCTGTCGAGAATGAGCGAGAAGAAAAGCTCGGCCTCGGCCTGCGAGCCGTCGCCGCCGTGGCCGATTGACGGATGCACGCGCAGCCCGTACCACGCGCTCTTTTGGTTGTAGATATCGACCAGGGGCAGTGCGTGTTGGGCGAAGGGATTGACGTGGTCGTACTGGTTCTGGATCAGATGGAGGGGCGGCAGCACATCGCGGCGCCGCGCCAGGTCGATCAGGTCGGGAAGGCCATGGCGTCCGTCCGTGCCGATATGGGCATAGGGGTTGCCTTCGCCGTCGCCGACGTAGTCGTCGACCTTGGCCGCCAGGTCGACCTGCGGGCACATGGCGTAGATGCCGTCGCATCCCTCCTTGATGCCGTGGTAGAGCGCCCCGAAGCCACCCATCGAGCTTCCCATGCAAAACCACGGACGACCGGGCTGCCGCGCGCGTATCTCGCCGATCAGCGACCGCACCATGCGGGCCACGAAATCATCGCCCTTCTCGCCCCAGAACCAGCTTCCCTGGCGCCGCCAGCCAAAGGTGTCCCACGGCGCCAGGATGTCGAAATGCGCCCAAGGCCGCACTGGGCCCAGATGCAGAAAGGCGTCGTGGCCGTGGAATAGGACAACCAGGCCGCGCGACACCCCGCTGGCCGGAAGAAAGGCATGGCGCAGAAATCGTCCTTCTTGTTCGAAGACTTCGGGGTAGGTTGCCTCGACGTTGGAGGCATCGAAGAGAAGCGTAGTGGCGCGGATCTTTTCACGTTCGGCGGCATGGATGGCTTCGCTGTCGGTGGCGAACAGGCCGGCCCGGTCGACCCCGGCCAGGGGAACCCTCTCCCCCGGCGTGAGAAGCAGCCTGAGAAGGCCCTGGCGCACCGCCTCTTTCAGCCCGACCTCGCGCATCCGGCGGACAATCCGCCGGCCACGCCCAAGTCCCTTACCCATGTTCACGGCTTGGTCCCAACCACGTCGCCGATGCACAAAATGTCCATGTCGGTCTTGAGGAACGTGGCGACCGCGTCGTCGGGCGTCTCGACGATGGGTTCGCCTTGGTCGTTGAAGCTTGTGTTGAGCAAGACAGGCACCTCGGTGATTTCGGCGAAACGCGCGATCAGGCGGTGAAAGTCGGGATGGCGCTTCGCGTCCACGGTCTGTACCCGCGCCGTGCCATCGACGTGGACGCTTGCCGGGATATCGGACTTTCCCCGTTCGGTCGCGTTTACGGTAAAGGTCATGAACGAAAGATCGGCGACGCCCGGCGGGAATTCGAAGTAATCGGCGGCGCGTTCCGCCAGCACCGCCGGCGCGAAGGGCCGAAACCATTCGCGGTGCTTGACCCGTTCGTTCAACACGTCCTTCATCCCGGCCACGCGCGGGTCGGCCAGGATGCTGCGGTTGCCGAGAGCCCGCGCCCCCATCTCGGACCGGCCTTGGAACCAGCCGATGATCTTGCCCTGGGCCAGGGCTTCGGCGGCCAATTCGTGGATATCGTCGCTTCGCCGATGTTTGAGACCTCCCTTGCGCATGGCCCGGACGGCGGCGCGGTTGTCGAAGGCGCCGCCGAAGAAGACGTCGTCGAGGGCAAAGAAGCGGTCCACGCCCAATGTCTGGTGTGCATAATTGAGCGCCGCGCCAAGGCCGATGCCGCGGTCCGACGCCATGGGCAGGGCGAAGATGTGATCGAAGGCGCCGCTGCTCAACAGGCGCCCGTTCAACGATGAGTTCATGGCGACGCCGCCGCTCAGCACCAAGTTCCGTTGGCCGCCGCGGCGCTGGCCGGCCAGGCACAGCTCGACGACTACGCGCTCTAGCATCTTCTGGACGCTGGCGGCGAGGTTGTTATGGGCTTCAACAAGCGGCTCGGGCGCGATGCGGCGGACACCCAAATTGTCGAGAAAGCGGTTGGTGAGGATCTGGGTATTGAGGTAGCCGCCTTCGGCGGCGAGGGCCGAACTTTGGCCCTTGAGCCGGTCGGACAGGATAACGCCGCCGTCGGCCGTGACGTCGATTTCCCGCATGTAGGCGTCGAACAGGGTGGGCTCGCCATAGGCGGCGAGGCCTTGGGTCTTGCCCTCCACCCCGTAACCGCCGAGCCCCAGATGAAAGGTCGCGCGCAGGTATTCGAGGCCGATGGAGTTGGCCTCGTCGATGCGCACCGACTCTTCGATGGCGGTGTCCCGGCCCGTTGCGATGAGGGCGCTGGAGCCGTCGCCGAAGCCGTCGACCGAGACGATCAGGGCCTCGTCGTAGGGCGACGCGAAGAAGGCCCCGGCGGCGTGGCAGAGGTGATGGTCAACCTCCACCCAGTTAGCCTTGGGAAGCGCACGGCGGAAACGTTCCTTACACGCGAACGGGTCCGTATGGCCGACCGCGGCGACATCGATGTCGCGGGGCTTCACCCCAAGATCCCGGCAACATTTGCGGATCGGCACCATCAGGTCCTCGTCGGCCTCGATGGTGTGGTGCTTGCGCCGCGACAGCCGCTCGGCCTCGGCCATGGCGACGCGCCGGCCGTCGGTATCGACCAGACAGCAGTTGTAATCGTGCATGAAGCCGCCGAGGCCTAGGATGAGCATGGAATCATCTAAAATTTGTTGGCGACAATCGATGCTATGCGGGCCGGACCTCGGCCCAGATTTCCCCCCACCGGACCTCTCGGTGGGTGATCACGAGATCGGCTTGGGCGATTTCGCGGTCGAAGGAGTCAAGGGTGTATTCGGTTTCATGGGTCGGGTCCAGTCGCCACTCGACGCCCAGTTCCTGCTTGAGGGGGACGCGCCAGTCGCGCTCGAACAGGGGAACGCGGATCAGAAACCGCGCCGGCCGCGACTTCTCACAGAGACCTTTCAACAGCGCCGGCCGGTCGCGCAGGTGTTCCAAGACGTTGGACAGGACCACCGTATCGAAGGGACCCTCCGGTGTGGCGCCGGCGGCATCGCCGATGCGGAATTTCAGGTTGGGGTGGGCATGACGCGCGCCCGCCTCGACGATCTTTTCGGCATCGATGTCCAGGCCGACGACCCGGGCGCCGGCCCGCGCCGCCATATCGAAGGACAGCAGACCGGTGCCGCAGCCGACGTCGAGGACCCGTTCGTCGGGTTCCAGGCGGTCGACGAAGAAATCGTGATAGCGTGTGTGGCGGTGCTTGGTATGGGTGCCGCCGCCATGGGCGACAGCGTACCGTCCCATCAGGGGATAGAGCGCGGCGTCAAGACGGAACAGGAAGCGCAGCGCCTCATCTGCCGGGATATCAGCCGCGCGGCGCCCGGCGAGGCCGATGATCAGGGATTCGAGCCGGCCCCGCGCCAAGCGGTTCAACAGCCCGACCAACAGCCGGCCGGGTAGCGTTCGAAGGCGGCCCATCAGGGTCATGAGGAGGATGTCCTCCGGGCCATGCCGATCATCGACGCTCCGTTGGGCAGGCGGCGGAAGAAAGTATAGTCGAGCGGCATCAGCCACCGGCCCAGCCTGGCCAGGCGCCCGGGCAGGATGCGCGAGCAGAGGAAAGAGAACAGGTGCGCCCGATGGCGAAAGCGGATGGCGTCGAACCCCATGTCGGCGAGGATGCGCCTTATCTCAGCGGTCTTCAGACGCCGCATGTGAGTGGGGTCCTCGAACCGCCAGCGGCGGTATCCTTCGCCGGTCGGCTCGATGTTCCCGGTCAGCGCCGCGTAGACATGCTCGATGGACAAAACGTTGGCCGACGGCGTCGTCCAGACGAAGACCCCGCCGGGGACAAGCAGGCGGCGGATATCCGCCAGATAGGCTTTCAGGTCGGCCACGTGCTCCATTACCTCAACGCTGACCACCGTGTCGAAAAAAGCATCGGGCCAGGGCGCCCGGTCTCCGGCGATTACAGCCGTTCTGTCGCCCGAGCCGGGAAAGCGATGCTCAAGTTCGTCGATGGCGACCGCGCTGATGTCACAGGAATAAAGCTCGGAGCCAGCGAAGATATCGTTCCATAGCCCCACGTTGATTCCGGGTCCGCAGCCATAGTCCAAGACGCGCGACTGGGATCGCGGCTGAACCACGCGAACGATAAAGTGGCGCAGGGCATCGAGCCGCGCCCTATCGAGGGGCCCTAGTCCCTTGCGATAGCCTTCGCGGTAGAGGCCATCGTAGAGCGCGCGGTGGTCGTCGGCCTGAGACGTTGTCATCGGCCGCTCCATTCCACCACCGTCTCGCGCAGGAGAGAGAGTTCGCGCTTGGCAATTCTGTCGAGCGAAAATTCGGCGCTGGCGCGGGACCGTGCCTTGCGCCCCAACTCGCGGGCCATCTCCGGGTTTGTCAAAATGTGCTCAATGGCAGCGCCGATCGCCTCGGGATGGATGTCACACAACCAACCGTCCTCGCCGTGGCGGATGAGATCATGAATGCCGGCAACGTCGCCGCCGATGACGGGGACACCGCAGGCCATCGCCTCGATGAGGGTCTTGGGGTGGCCCTCCCAGAGAGACGGCAGGATGAAGGCGCGGGCGCGCCTCATCAGTGCCGGCAGCTCGCTGTGGTCTACCCGCTCGATCCACTGGAGGCGGCCGTTCAGCCTGGCGCGGGCGTTCTCGACAAGATCGCATTTTGGGCCATCGCCAACCATCGTCACCCCAACGTCCAGCCGCGCCACTGCGGCTAGTAGAGCCTCGATGTTTTTTTGCGGTGCCAGGCGGCCGACGAACAGGACGTCAATGTCCTTTTGCACCTTCGAGTCGGGTCGAAACAGTTCCGTATCCACGTAATTGGGTATCACCGATGTCTTAGCGGCGGCGCCGGCGATGCGCGAACCGACGGTGGCGGCCATGGCGGGCGAGGTGACGACGATGCGCTGCGCCGCGCTGAAGACCTCTTCCTCTATTTTGAAGGCGGCGTGGGTGCTTGGCGCCTCATTTCCCTCGCTGTTAGCCTGGAAATCCGAGAGCAAGTAACCCGAGCGAACGACGAGCGGCTTGCGCCACAGACGTGCGGCTTGTAGAGCCACCATTGCGCCTTGCACCTGATTGCTCTTTACCACGTCGCAGCGCAGCAGCCACCGAGCATGAAAGCACGGAAGCAGGCGCTCGTACAGGCGCGGTGCCAGGCGCCAGTGGTTGCACAAGATACGCATCCCGGACAGATGCGATGCGTAGTTGCGCTCCTCGGGACCGCCATAGGTGACGAAGCCTACTTCCACGCCGTCTGCCTGTAAGCGCCGATAGAGGGCCGCCTCGCGGTCCAAGAGGCCGTTCCGCTCCCAGGCCTCAAGCGACATGCCGCGCGTCATGAAAAAGCCAAGGCGGATCGGAGTTGGCGGAAAATTGCTACTCATGGCCGTCGCCGGTCACAGAATTTGACACAAGGTGTAACCTTGATTCCAATGCGAGGATACGTAGAACGAAGTTGTCCACCAACCGGGAACTCAGGCAAGATCGGCATCCGAATGCTTTTCAGTCGGCTAGTGAGTTTATTGCGCGCAACGATTATCTCGGCAGCGATTACGTTCGTCCTCGTGGAAATTTCATTGCGGCTGAAACCCGACGTTGTCCCCGTATTTTTCCTCGTACAATTCAATGAGAACATCCGCGCCGAGATCGCCACCCGTCTCAATTATCCGACCCAGCGCACCAACAAATTCATTCTCCGCGACGACGGAGGTCCGCCTCTCTGGGTGACCATGCCCGGTCAGGTCGTGACGATGACCGTCGATGACCGCGACGCTGGGTCCGTGAAGCGGGTGTCGATGGATTGGAAGGGGTTTTGCAATCCTTTCGATCGCAACGACAGGGCCTATCGGGTCGACATTGTGACGGTCGGAGATTCCTTTTCGTGGTGTATGGGGGTCGGGGCCGAGGAAACCTGGAGTAGCGGCATCGCCGAGATCACGAACCTCGGAACTTACAACCTCAGCCGGCCCGCCATTGGCCTTCACGAAGACGTGCAGCTGCTGAAGATGTTCGGGGTGGAGATGGGACCGAGGGTGGTCATTATGAACTTCTACGAGGGCAACGATCTTCGTGATGTTCTCAGGTTTCGCGCCTTCGCGGACGCCACGCTCCTCGTAAAAACGTCTCCGAGCCAAGCGGAGCGCCCGCCGCAAGCCGCCAACCTGTCTCAATTGGGACGGCTTTATTTTTGGATATTGAACGGTTGGATGGGTCGTTCGAGTTATGCCGTCAATACCCTCATGACCACGGTCAACCACCTCTACCAGCGCTTTAAGTCCGACGGCGCGGCGGAGGGCAAGAGACGCACGCAACTATCCGAAATTGATTTTCGTTACCGACTGGTCTTCGGTTCTGACGAGGTGGCGTTTAACCTGGACAACGCCGACCAAGATGAAGTCCGTTCCGCCCGGAAACTTATCGATGACGACTCGGTGCTCACGCTGCTTGATGCGCCCCTGGAGTCCTTTGCCGATTTGGCACAGCGTCACGCGTTTCTTCCAGTGTTGGCCTATTCGCCGTCGGCTCATACGGCCTACGCCGAACAGGCACAGTTCGCCGACCCCGCCCTGGCCCCCCTCTTGGAGAGATTTAGCAACACGCAGCGAGCCTATCTACGCCGCAAGGCGGCGACGCTTGGCCTCGTCTTCATCGACCTGACGCCGACGCTGCGGCGGTCGGCGGCCGCGCTGGGGGCGCGGGATCTCCTTTATTTTCCGGTCAATCTTCACTATACCCAACGGGGCCACAGTGTGGTTGCTGAGGCGATTACGGAGGCCCTGCGTCGGGAAAGCGTAAGACGAGGTATCACCCTGTTCGACTAGGATGCACCTGATCGCGTTTTTTCCCGGGCCATCCGTGGATGGATCGAAAAGCGGTGAAATCCTAGCAATCATATTACGAGGAGCATGGCTTGAATTCAAAAACAGCCGGGCCTCAGGTAAGCATCGTCGTTCCAACCTTCAACGAAGCCGGAACCCTGGCGACCCTGGTCAAGAAGATCGACCACGCCCTTGTCGATGCGGTTAATGGTGGATACGAAATCATCTTCGTGGATGACGGCAGCACCGACGAAAGCTGGGCCGAGATGGCGGCCATTGCCCGCTCCAATCCTCGCGCCCGCGCTCTCCGCTTGCGCCGCAACTTCGGCAAGGCGGCCGCCCTTTCGGTGGGAATTGACGCGGCCCGGGGCTCCGTCATCGTCACCATGGACGCCGACCTGCAGGACGACCCGATCGACATCCCGCGCTTTCTTGAGAAGATCGCCGACGGGTTTGACGTCGTGTCGGGCTGGAAGGAATCACGGAAAGATCCCCTGACGAAAACCATTCCGTCGCGCCTGTTCAATTTCATTACCGCCAAGGCTTCGGGCATCCGGCTCCACGATTTCAATTGCGGCTTCAAGGCCTATCGCGCCGAGGTCTTCGACCACTTCAGTCTCTATGGCGAGCTGCACCGCTACGTCCCCGTTCTAGCGCATGGGTTCGGCTTCAAGGTCGGCGAGATGACCGTCATCCACCATTCGCGAACTCACGGCCGCTCCAAGTACGGCCTCGAGCGATTCCTGCGCGGTGCGGTGGACCTCTTGACCATCGTCGCGATCACCCAGTACTCAAGCCGCCCCGGGCATCTCTTCGGAGGCATCGGGGCGGTCCTCGGAACCGTCGGCTTCCTCATCCTCAGCTACCTTTCCATCCTGTGGTTCGTAGGCGGCGGCCCCATCGGGACCCGCCCGCTCCTGACCTTTGGAGTCTTGCTGATGATCGTCTCCCTGCAGTTTCTGTTTTTCGGCATGTTGGCAGAAATGATCTTGTTCAGAAGCCGCCGATTGCCTCCCCACAGGCTGACCAAGGAATCGATCTGGCTCGATCAAGCGGACGATGAAGAGCCGAGCTGAAGGGTGCGCGTCGAGCAAGCGGCGGGCAAATTCCGGCTCATCCTATTAAAAGCCTCCGCCTCGCCGGCTTGGTGAAAGCGGGCACTGGGCACTAGGCGGGGAGAGGCGGCAGGCGCGAAGGCGACTCGGTCGTCCGGTCGCAGGCCCGTCAATTCGTCCTCGATGGTCAAGGTGCCGGCAGCGAAGTCCAGGTGCAGACGGCGCAACAAGGTGACCGACGGAAGCCATTCGGCAGTCGTGACGAGGCGCCGCTTGAAGTACGCGTTGAGAGCAGGGCCGAACATCCCGAACAGCCGCAAGACAATGGTTTTGAGGCGGCTGGCGATAAGTGTCCGGTGGCGGCCAAACGGCGCGCTTATGCGGACGCGGACATCCGCTTCGGTCGCCTCGACGACGATATCGGGATCGTCGCCGACGATGCAGCTGGCGAAGGTCTTGCTCGCTCGGGTCACGCGATAACCACAATCGATTTCGGTATTGCCGCCCCATTCCGCCTGCAAGGATCCGCCCTTGCCAAGGCCGATGAACAGGGCGGCATCCGGGCCGTGACAGGCGAGAAGACCGCGATTGCGGTGATCGGCCACGCGCCAGGTCGTGGGCTCTTCGATATCGGCCACTGGCGGCACGCCCTCGCCGGCCAGGGACACCGCGGCGCGCGCCAGGGACGCCAGGCAATAGTGCATCAAGTAGCGGTCATCGAGCTTCTCGAAAGCCGCTCCAACATCGAGGCGGGCGAATTTCGATGCCAGGTTCAGGTCATGACGGGCAGCGGCCAGCGCTCCGAAGGGCAGGAAATAAGCCGTGCTGCGCGAGGCGAACTCGCCGCCCAGCTGTCCCCCGGGAGAGATGAAATCGGAGACGAAGTGAGCCAGATCGGTCAACGGCTCCGCTACCGCGTGGCTCCCGTCATCGGCCATAAAGGCCAGGTAGTTCAGGGATACCGACGCGTAGCCTAAATCGCCGCCGCCGTACTCCAAGAATCGTCCGCTCCCGTCGGCGCCCGGCAGCAGAGTTTTGACCGTGGCCGAAACGTCACCCGCCCGCCAATCGCGAAGCTTGGCGTAGAGGGCGAGAAAGGCCGCCGCCGCCACGTCCTGGTTGGCCGCCGCCGAGGGCGGTCGGAACAAGAGCCGTTCCGCCGTCTTCAGCAGGCCGGGGTGCTCTATGACCGGCGCCTGTCTAAGCAACTGCGCGGACTTCAAGGTGGCATAGGCGGCAAACACGGTGCCCGGGAACGAGCGCTCACCGGGAAAGTACTCGTCCAGGAACCCGCTCGCGGCCAACAGCCCGGCGGTACGCAGGTTGGCGGCTTGGGCAAGGGCCTCCCAGTAGTCCGAATGATTGGCGTCCAGGTTGCGGCATCCCGCCAGATGGCCTTGCCGGGCTAGGTCCCGCAGCAAGGCCAGGGTAAGGCCGGACTGCTGAACGACGCCTGACTCGAAATCATGCAGGCGGTACATCCAGAACGAACGGTCCCCCGATCCAAAGGTTGGTGAATGGGGATCGCGGTCGATCTGTCCGATGAAGCGGGGATAGAGACGGTCGAGCAAATCGATGAGGCAATCAAGCTCGAAGAGCTCCGACGACGAGGGGGACGCGCGCTCAGTCGAAGGTTTCATAATAGAACTTCTTCTCGAACGGTGTCGTGTAGGGCCGCAGTCGGCGGCGCAGGAATGGGGGAATCTTGTAGTAGAGATAACGCCCAATGGTGCGCCAAAGAACGCGGCGCGTGCCGGAGAAGACCAGCCCCTCGGCGCGGAATCGGCTCTCCATGATGACTCGGCCAGGCTCGTGCTTGCGCGGATGGGTCTTCACCTTGTTCCGATAGTAGCCATAGCTCACCAGGGCCACCGGCTCGTATGCCCGGTGGATGTCGAACAGGCGCCGCAGCTCCGATTTGTTTGGCAGGTGGCAGATCCAGCAGCTGCCGATGCCGATCGAATGGGCCAAAAGTTGAAAGAGCGTGACGAAGGCGGCGCCGCTTTGCACACCGTCCGCCCAGGCCCGGTTGTCGCTGTCGCGGTTGTAGCAGACCAAGACGCATTGGCGGACGCCTTGCAAGAACGCCGCTGAACCCCGTTCGTAGAGGTCTTCGATGACGTCGGCGTCGTCGATCTGAATGATCTTCCACTGTTGCTCGTTGCAGGCCGTCGGCGCATGCATGGCATTTCCGACAAGCCACTCCAGGGTCGCCCGGTCCACCGGTCGATCGGCATAGGCGCGCGACGTGCGGCGCGTGTGGACGGCGTCGAGAAGGGACATGCGGGGGTTGGGCGACTCGGCGAGGTTTCCAGGCGAGAGGAAGCGACCATCGAACGGTACCGACGGTTGGTTTTTGAGATCGAAGGCAGGCAAGGCGGGCGCCTCGCCCCGATTGTCGTCAGAGCGGTTTTCGGAATCGGTCATGAGTGTACCTGCGCCAAAACACTCCCACAGGTCCGGCTGGCGCCGGACACCGGCTTCATTCCTGTCGTAGAAACCGTCCGGAGGGTTAGAAAGAAGGTTGCCCGATACGACACAATCAGTTGCCCCCGCCGCTATGCCTCGCGGCTTGGAAGTTCGAGGTGGCGAAATAGTCGTCCAGCCGGGTGTAGGTCCGATCGAACGCGGCGCCCAGGGCTTCGCCTTCGTGGATGCCAGCGGCTAGTCCGTCGATGCGCGCTACGGGCAAGAAGACAGTGCCACGGGCCTCGCCGGTGACGCGGATGGTATATGCCGTCTTGGGTGCCGCGTCGCCTTGTGGCGCGGCGGCGACACAGAACGACGTTTCACAAGTTGGCAACTGGTCCAACATCATGGCGCGGTCGGTACTCGGCAGGTCCCGGTCCAGGATCTCGGTCTTGATGGTCGGCCTGACACCCGTCTCCCGGGCGTAATACGTGCCACCGTCCATGAGTGCCCCGTACTGGCGGATCGGCGAGTGATAGATGCGGAAGGCATGAGCGCGGCGGTCAACGTCCATCGGTCTGTCCGGTGATTCGAAGATGAAGACGTCGAAGGCTGTAGCATCGCCCGATCGAAGGGCCGAGAGCATGTACTGGCGGACCAGGTACCCGGCCGCCTTGACGCCGAAGATAGGCCGGTCCGCTCCCCAAGTCCAAGTCCCGGAGACCGTGGCGTGAAAGGGCAGCGGGCGGTGCCAAACATAGGCGGCCGTCGAGACGCCGGTCAACGCGATTCCAACGATGAACCCGATGGTCGTTACCCCCATGAAACGTGGCCGAAGCTGGACCAGCGTAGCGAGAGAGAAGACGATGAACAACAATGTGGGAACGATCAAGTAGACCTGATGGGCGTTGACCTTCCCCCAATCGATGATGGTGATCACATACATAACAAAGCCATAGCCGAAGGTCGCCAGGATGGCGAAGGTGAAGACGAAACCGTTCGGCCGTATTCGGTTGACGACGAGAATTACCATGGCCGCCACAAAAAGGGCGACCCCCCCCATGCCGAGGAGAACGAGAACGGCTTGGGAGAAGTCGTCGAAGCTTGGGTGCCAGCCGGCGAACGAGTTTCTTTTGTGCAATGCCGCCAGCATCGGAATTGGCACCTGTTCGCCGAGAATGGCAAACCGGGTGTAGGCCCAGATCTGCACCGTGGTGCCGAGGAACAGAGGTGCCAAGATGATCCAATATCCGAGTGGCCCGGCCGCGTTGATCACGGTTGAAAGCGTCACCTTCGGCGCGCCCGATGCCCAGTTCACGTCGCGCAGGACAAAGGCGACCAGGACGGCCAACAAGAACAGGTAGAAGATCGGGTCTCCGAAGGTCAGGAACAGCATGGCCAGGGCCACCGGCCACCGCCGATGGGGTGTCCGCGCCAGCCCCTGCAGGGCCCAAAGCGCGAACACGTGCTGAAACGGGATGACCACCCAGATGAGGGTCGAGATGCCACGCGCCTGCCCCAGGAAAAGAGGCGCGATGCAAAGGAGTACGGTCCCCTGGGCGGCCAACCGAAGATCGATACCGGCGCGGCGCAGCAAGCTGAAGAAGAAGGCCACGGTGAGCACCGCGAAGAGCGCCGTCGGCAACTGGACGGCGGCGTAGCCGAAGGGAACCCCCAACGTGTCGAGGGCGCGGTACACCATGCCGCAGACGGCGTAGGGCAGGGCGCCGTGGTGGGAAAAGGCGGTGTAATAAAGCAAGTTGGCGACCCGGTCGAAGAGGGCGCCGGCCCACGACGATGCGGAACCGAGGGGGGAAAAAGCGTCCGCATAGATGATGCAGCGCCAAGGGTGGTCGATGTCCTCGTCGCGGAAGAACTCGCCGCCCTGAGCCGCCGTCGTTAGGACCAGGGCCAGACCCACCAGGGCCAGGAGGGTGGCGGGCTCGATCCAGCGGCACTCTTGCTTCATGCGCCGAACGCGATGGGCGAGGGAAGCCACATGCTCTGCAAGACGCTACAGACGATGATCAGGACGGCAACCACCGCTATCGCCCGACGCGCAGCTCGGTTTTCTGTCGACTGGAGTAGATGCGGGATGGGGAGCATCATGAACGGCACGAACATCACGATATATTCCCACTTGAAGATGTCCCCCTTGCCCGGATGGTACAAGCCGGCCAAAGCGGAGAGAACAAAGATGATGAGACCAAGGAAAAACAGACCCGACAAGGCCGCCCTCTCGTCGATCACGTCGGGCCGTGCGTTGCCTCGGATGCGCAAAGCGGAAAGCAACAGGACCATCACTGACAAGGTGTAGAGCAGGACAAACACACCTGAAGCGAGGATGCCAAAGCGGGCCCGATAGAGCTTCCATTCCAAGGGAACGCCAAATGCACCTTCGGAACCCAGATTGGCGTATCCGTACTCCCAGTAGTCGCCGAACAAGTCTATGAATAAGATGTTCCACATCGATTCTTTGTGGGTATTGCGGAACGGATTGTCCCAGGCTGCCACTGGATCGAAATTGGTGAATACCGAAAGAGGCGCCGATATATTGACGCGCCACGGCTCGTAGACGGGATGCTCGAAGAACCAGATGCCGCTATACAACCAGTGGACAGTCGCTAAAAGAACAACTACGACGGTCAGGACGGTCGCCGGCCGCCACAGCCACGCGAGTCGTCGGACGAGGGGGCCTCGCATCAAGAGAACGGACAATATCCCAAGGCCCCCGACCATCGCCAAACCGCTCATCTTTTGTGTCGCCATGACACCTAGGCTGGCCACCGCCGGCCAGAACGCGGGATTGCGGAGCCCTGGCACCGAGAAGCGCATCGCGCGCCAACATATGAGGATAAAGATGGTCGCCCAGGGGGCGAGCATAAGAATGAGGTTCTCCGGCCGCAGGAAGGAGAAGGCTCTCTCGACGATGGGCACGAAGCAGCAGAGCCCCACGTAGATCAAGCGTTCCGAAGGCCTAAACCTCAGGTGACGGGCGAGGGCCATGCAGCCGAAGGCATAAAGCACCAGTAGCACCGCGTTCGACCACATGGCTGCTAGCGCTAGAAACGCCGGCCCATCGATGAGGTGGAACCGAGACAAGGCAGCAAGAGGAGACGATAACAGGGCCACCACGAGGTAGTAATAGGGTGCCGCGTAATACTCGAAACCCTGCAGGTTCACGATGGCGATCACGTAGGCGTGGTGAAAGTACGGGTCCGCCTGATGCGTGATGTCGAACCACCAGGCCGTGTAGCCGCGCAGGGCAACGCCGAGCCCTGCCACGGCGAGCACATGCCGGCGAGAAATTAGTTTGTCGCGGGCGGCGTCGAATGGCCGCTCAGCATGCCTACCGTCGGCCGTCTCCGGCGCACCCATGGCTCCGGCGGATTGCGTGCGGGCCCTATCGTTGCCCGGCATTTGACCTCGTGCTGCCGTTCTTGCTGCCGTCCCCGAACAGTGGTCGGATGGTGTCGGCCATGGGTTGCAGCGCTTTGACGATTGTGGCGAGGTTTTCCTGGGTTGCTCGACGACGCTCGGGCGGAAACCCCTCTACGTAGCGTGCAAACCTGTCGACCAGCACATAGGCACCGCCCGAGGCATCAAACGCGCCAATGACCAAGCCGCGCACCGAATTTGCCGCCTGGCTCAGGGTGACGACGATGAGGATGGAAGCAGCGAAGGTGACCACCGCGGCCTTAGCCGCGAACCACGATAAATTTTGCCATCGCAGTCGCGTCTTGGCGCCGATGGGCTGGATCAGCTCTTGATCGCCGAGTTCCGCCTCCTTGTAGGCCCGGCCCAGTTCTTCCCGTGCTTCCTCCACCTTGCGCACTAGGATTGCCGGATCATCGTCGCGGACCAGGATCGAAAGCTCACGAATTTGCCCGTAGTAGGAACCGTCCTTCTTCCACACCTGTATTTTATAGTCCACTTCAGCTTTCCTCATGGGGAATATGTTGTCTGTTCAACGAGAAGCCACGCCAACGACCACAAACTATGGCGCGATGTCTCTTCGCGACGCTCTCCGATTGACAGCACTGTCTATCTATCGACGCCATTCTACGGTCCGGAGCCGGCGTCACGGAAGGTCAGTTGGCCCGCTTTGCCAACGCCTTCCATCGGGATCGCGTATAGACTCGGTCGACCAGCCATTTGGAGTAACGCGTAGCCTCGATGCCTGTGAATATGGCTTTGGCAACGGCCGTAAATGTTCGAATGGGCCGACGGGCAAAAGAAAGAACGTAGAAATTTAAAAACATCCATATCATGGTCCAATATAAACGCTTTGCTGTAATTGTATTTGCATAAGAAGGTGCCCTTCTTGAATAATAATCAAGCGGCGAAATAAAGAATTCGTCATTTAGGGTGATCTTCTTTTCCGCGAGGAACGTCCTAAACAGAGTCGAACCCGGATAGGGGATAAATTTGGTGACCGCCACGTCGTGTACCCCGAGCCATGCCAGCTTGCGCACCAGCTTGGCAGTCTTGCGCAGGCTCTCGGAGGTTTCACCCGGGAAGCCGATGACAAAAAAACACGACAAGGTGAGCCTTCGCGCAACGGCAATCCTAACGCTACGCAACAGGTGATCGAGGTTGACATTCTTCTGGACTAGTTCGAGCATATCTGGGGCGCCGCTCTCGGGCGCGAAGGCCAACACCCGGCATCCGGATCTATACAAAAGATCCGCGACTTCCTCGTCGAATATCTCGCAACGGGTGCCGCTTGGCATTTGCCATGTTACCTGGAGGCCCCGATTGATAAGTTCCCAGCAGAACTCGATCACCCAGCTTCTCTTGACGACCGCCGTCAGATCCTGGAAGTCGAAATTGCTGACCCCATAGGCGGCAATGTAGCTCTCCATCTCGTCAGCGACCAGCTTGGGATTTCTGGGGATGTACCGGGTCGTCCACATATTGGGGCTGGAACAGAAGGTGCAGGTATAGGGACATCCTCGCGTCGCCAACAGCGGCATAGAGCGCCCGAGGTTAATGCCGTTGGTCTGATGGCGGGCTATGTATTCCTCGATGGGAAACCGGTCCCAGGCAGGGAGAGAAATATCGTCGACGGCACGAGTGCGCGCGGAAAGTCCGGTCTCGACGTATTCGCCATTACTGATCAAGGCCAATCCCCCGACATCGCGCAGCGGCCGTTCTGCCCGGTGGGCCTTCACCAGCTTGACAAAGGTCTCTTCGCCTTCGCCCAGAACGATTACGTCGAAGGGCCCTTCGCGCAACGAGTACTCGGGAACCGCCGTACCGTGTTCGCCGCCGAGCACGAGCAGGGCTTTAGGGAACCGGTGCCGAACGGCATGGGCCACGCCGCGGGTCAACGGCCACACGGAACTGAAGATACAGCTGAACCCGACGATATCTGTATCAGAGGGAATCCGGGCGACGATCTCGTCCACCGTGAGTCCTTGAACAAGAAAGTCCTTGCGTTCTGGATAGGGACGAATCTGATCGAACGCAGCGCCGGTCGCGTCAATGACATGGAAGACATATCCAGCCCCGCGCAAAGTGCCCGCGATGTAAGCCAAGCCCAAGGGCGGGCTCGGCGAGTTCATATTGAGCGAAGCCACCGGTTTGATGCCGGGTGGGTTAATCAGGGTGATCAATGTCGCAGTCTCCAGTTACAGCGCCAACGATTCCCCCGTGGCACGATCAAAGCCGCTCGACCGTCGCAGCCAAATTATTTGGTCACGAATGTTATCGTTTTCTCAACACCAGGAAAAGTCGAAAGCCAAACAAGTGGCCGAGCAACGGTTCTAGCAAGCTTTCAAGTCCGAGCAGTGGGCGAACCATCCAGAGCGGTATCAACGACCACGGCTGATAGCCGCCCGATAGGGGATAGGCAAGAAAACTCAGCCACGTGCGTTCTGCGACCTCGAACTCGGCAAAGGCCGTCTCAAATGGGCTCGGGCGGCCCTTGAAGAGGAGCGTCGGTATCGCCTGGTTTGCATGATAGGGATCTCGGTTGGGACTCGGCTTGCCCTCGGCCAGGGGATCGGCAGCCATGTCTACTGGTTCGTGGTGGAAAAAGCGATAGAACGGCCAGCTCCCGAAAGTAATGGCGGGCTCAAGCATGACCAGTTGGCCACCGAGTTTGAGCACGCGTGCCGCTTCGGTGAAAAAGCGGTATGGCCGTTCGATGTGGTGGAGGACGTCAATCATGACAATGTTGTCGACTCGAGCATCGACGAAGGGCAGCCTCTGGGCGTCGGCCGTGAGGTCGAGCCAGGGCGCCATCTGGATGTCGATGCAGACAACTTCGGGCGCGGCGCTTTTCAGGCACCCCAGCCCGGCGCCAATCTCGACGGTCAGACCGGGTCTGCAAGCACCCAGGATGCGGCGGTGAAAATCACCGTAGATATGCCGCAGGACAGCCTTGGCATCCCAGGCCTTGCGGTGCTGCGTAAGGATCGTGCCATGGTATGTCACAGGGCCTTCAGTTTCCTGTAAGCGAACAGAACCATGCGGAGCAGAAGCCAGCCATCGCTGAAGCGCGAGATCTGGGTGGTGCCGTAGCGACGGTTGGCATAACTCACTGGAATCTCGACAATCTTGAGATGCAGCTTCACCGCCCCGAAGATCAGATCGAAATCACCGAACGGATCGAAATCGCCGAAATAATCGCGGTTGGCTATGATCTTCCGGTAGTTCGTCCGCGACAGGACCTTGGTTCCGCACAGGGTATCCGTCAAGCGCTGGTTCAAAAGGTACGAGAAGATGCGCGCGAAGGCGCGATTGGACCAGTTGTTTAAGAGTCGCATGGCACCGGTTTCCATGGGGTAGACGAATCGGGTTCCGTTGATGAAGTCGCCCTTGCCGCTGGTGATCGCGGCGTAGAACTTGGGCAGGTCCTCGGGTGCCACAGTCAAATCGGCATCGAGGATAATGAGGATATCCCCTCGCGCCTTCTCAAAGCCCAAGTGGACCGCATCTCCCTTGCCAGTGCCCTTTTGCTGGAGCGCCTTGATGTTGAGGTCCGGATACGCCGCTTGGACACGGAGGACTTCGGCAAAGGTGCCGTCGTCACTATTTCCCTCGACGAACAGAATCTCGAGATCGTCGCAGAATCGCGGCAGCCTCCTGATGGCGGGCTCGATATTTCCCTTCTCGTTACGACACGGGATGACGACGCTCGCCGACGGGGTGCCCAGTCGCCGCTCTCTCGACGGTTGGGCAACCACGTAATTACGTAGTGCCAACCGCCGGATTCCAGGCAAAGTGGCGATATATCGCGACACCAGCGTTCCCAGCCCGAACCACTTTTTGGGCAGCAGTTGGCGCCATTCGCGTTTGATGACCTCGAAGCCAGAGAGTTCGAGTATGGAGACAATGCCGTGGCTGGAAAGCCAGTTCAGCTCGGGCTCGGTGGTCTTGGCTCCCAGCCATTCCCCGACTTTCAAGATTGGTTCCCATAGGTGGGAATAGTAGGCGACGATCAGGCGCGTATCACGGGTGCATAGCGGCAGCAAATTCTCGATCGTGGTGATGCAGTCCTGGAAGCTGCCCATGGTGTCCGAGATGACGATGAAATCAAACGGTCCCACCAATTTCGAGACCAGATTCCCGTCCTCGACATCGGCGACGATGAAGGTGTGTTGGGGGTTGTTGCGGCGCGCGATGGCGATCATTTCAGAGCTGAAGTCGACGCCGACGCCAATCGCCGGCTTCAACCTGGCAAGAAGTTGACCCGTTCCACACCCCAGTTCCAGGACGCGCAATCCCTCGGGCACGAGAAATCGCATATAGCGCCAGTCATCTTCGTAATAAAAACGGTTTTGCTCGATCCGGTGGTCGCGTTGGGCCGCCACGCTGTTAGTATGATCGAGAATAATTTTTGTGCGCATAGACAGCCGCTGGCGGAGGGTCTCATCGGCCGTTCGTTCGGCGATAGGGGTATCAAATTGGTCAGACATGCTCAAGTATTCGATTCATGAGATCCAAGGATTAAAGGACATGATTTATCGCCATTTCACGGGTCCGATCAGCGAGCCAGACGGGCGTCGACCCAGCGCGGCCACCGGCTAAAACGCCGGCGAGGCGGGATATCTTCGCGCTCCTTGTAAACGCCCTTGATCAGGTCGAGATAGCCCGTCACCATTAATTCCGCATCGTGGGGGTAGGTCCGAACGTTTTTCTCCCACGTCGCGTAGGATGCCATCATCTCGCTTAGTTTGCCCTCGAAATCGTCGCCCGAGAACATCACCCCGTAACCCTGGCAATATTCCGGCAGGGCGCCGCTGTCGCGATAGAGAAGCGGCAGCCCGCAGTTCGCCCCTTCGACATGATGCATGCCGGCCGGCTCATTCCGGGTCGCCGTGATATAGACGTGGTGCCGGCACAGCTCGTCGACCAGCGCCGTGCCGTCGAGGGGCTGGACGTGAACCGCGTTCTCGAACCCAAAACCTTCGGGTAGGTTTCCCACATAGGTGAAAGCAATACGGCTGCGCCATGGCTCGGTGGCCATTAGCTGGTCGATCCGCTGGTATATGTCGAAGCCCTTGTTCCAGTTTCCGCCCCAGTGATGGGTCACTAGGCGCAATGGTTCCTTGCCGTCCCAAGTACGATGCCCGCCGGGGTGGAATATCCGCCGGTCGGCGCCGTTGAGGATGACGCTGAGGGAGCGGCACGGCAGCCCTTGGGCGACGTAAAGGTCGCGGAGCCAGGACGAGATGAAAACTGTGTGATCGACAAGCTGATTGGCGTCAATCAGACGCTGATTTATGCCGCTTGTTCCCTTGCGCTCGTCGCACTCGTTGACGCGGTGGATGACTATGGCGCGCGAATTGCTAAAAATCAGATAGCGGGCAATGGCACTGTCCTCGAAGGAGGCGCTTTGCGATCCCTGGCGGGGATCGGTCAGGAGAATCACGTCGATGTCCGGCGCATCCAGGCTATCCACGACGTCGATCCCCTCGGCCCTAAGTCCCTCGACCAAAGATTGTGCGAACCGGTTGCCGCCGCCCCACGGCCCCTGGCGCAAGCGCATGCCGAGGGCGAGCTTCACTGGCCCCGGTCCCCGTCCCCCGCTGCCCGACGGGGACGGTTGGCCAACTGCTCGACGACGGCTTCGGCGGCGACTGCTGCCTCCTCCACTGTGATGGTGTCCATGCACTTGTGGGCGTTGGGACAGCGGCCGAGGAGTCCGCAGGGGGCGCACTCGACACGTTTGCAGATGATCGTGTGGCGGTCCGCGTACCCCGCGAACTCAGGCAAGGTGACGCCGCCCCAGAGGATCAGGGCCTCGGTATTCATCGCCCGGGCGACGTGCATCAATCCGCTTTCGGTACCCATGAACAGTCCAGCCTCGGCGATGACCAAGGCGACTTCGCGAACCGAGGTTTGGCCGCAAAGATCGACCACGCCGTTTAGCCGACGGGATCTATCGAGGCCGAGCTGAACCACCGGAACATCGGCAAATCGTTGGCGTAGCCGATCGACGAGTGCCTGCCAGCGCTCGAATGGCCATCCCCTCAGATCGCCAAAATACTCGGTCTTGGTTTCGGGGTCGATGGTTACGTAGCGACCCGGCGTCATACCTCGTTCGGCGAGCCGGTGCCGGGCGGCTTGGCGTTCCTCGTCGTCGAAATGCATCTCGCCGCCACGGTCGCGTACCACCACGCCAAAGGGGCGGGCCATGATGTCAGCCGCGTGTCCACCGGTCTTCCAGATCATACGGTCGTCCAGCACCGACGCGGCATAGGAATAGCGCGGGTTGTCAAGGTTCACCAGGACGTAACGCTTCGTTCTGGAGTGGCGCGCCGTCGCGCGCAGGAGGAACCCCTCGTAGGCCGTCTTCAGGCCGTCGCGACGGAGGGCGGCGAAGAAGAGTCGGTCGATCCGCCGTTCCGCGGCGGTCTTCGCCCGTGTCTCGTTGAAGGCAAGCCGTGGGTTGTGGCGGAAGATGGGATCGTCGGACAGGCTGACGTCGCCCCGATAGAGCCGCCCGCGCGCCAGATCGGTGAGCCCCGGCATGTGCGTGACCAGAGCGGACTTTCCCGTTTCCTCCGTCACGGTGCGCAAGACCGCCGTCCACATGAGATGACCGCCCAGCCCCACCAGTCCACCCCGCCTACAGCATTCCGCGAGCGTGCACGGCTATGCGTTGCTCGATCATTGAGCCACCGCCACAAATCGTCCGACATCAAGGGGACGAACCGATTGAGTTTGCCGACCGCATTGCACAAACTCCTCGCCGATGGCCTCTCCGAGACGACGGGCGATCGCCTGGTGAAAGGCGTCATAATCATTGGTCCAAAGATGGAGGTGGTTGCGAAAGACACCGAAGTCACCGATGTCCTTGACTGTCAATCCGCGCAGGTCATGGATGGTCCAACCCGACTTCGCGGCCATTTCGAATAGCACCTTGTAATAGGGCTCGTACTTCGGGCGGCAAAGTTTCTCGAACTTCGGATTGAACGGCATCAAGGCGATACTTATCTCGCTGCCCTGGCTCTGAGCCCGTTTCAGTCCCTTGATCGCTGGGTACTCGGCGAATTCGGCGACCGAGGGTATTGGCCCCGTCGGGTAGACATAGCGCATGCAGTTGTAGTTCGCGGTGGGGGAGGTGTTTTTTAGGCTTTCGAATTCAAACCATTTGCGGCGCAGTTCCCGCCCGAACTCGGGGAGGAAGAATTGCTGTCGGTAGTTCTTCCACAGCCAAAGCTTGTGAACCACCGTTCCATCGATGAAGTAGCGCAGGTAGCCGCCCAGAAAATTGCTCAGCACGACACCCTGATCGACGCGCGTCGGGAGAATGCGGTGCGCAAATCGACCCATGGTCTCGGACATGAACCGGCGCAGCAGCGCCGGTTTGCGCCACAGGTTTTCGGTCTCCCGCAGATCGTCGCGGAACCGCAGGTCTTCTCGGTCCACGACCGTCCGCTTGTCGGCCAGATAGCCGTAGTAATCCCGAGATTGAGCATCCTCCGTACGTCCACCTGGCGGCTCATTGGCGGCGAAACCCGGCCGGATGCGGTCGTCGGGCCTGGCAAAGAGGTGGAACGAGGTTTCCTCCAGGATGATGATTTTGCGCGGTGGCGGCGTGCTTTTCCTCAGCGCCCCAATGAACGTGAGGGGGTGATCGTCCACGGTCATCAGAATGTTCGGGTTGGCGAAGTTGCATCGTCTGACAGGAGCATTGCTGGACCGACTGACCCACCATGTGCACATCCTGGAAATGAATGGCGACAGCTATCGCCTCAA
>JASLLZ010000170.1 GCA_030746775.1 Rhodospirillales bacterium
AAATGGGTTATCTGGGACAGCCCCTTTTTTTTATTTGTCCTTGGCCGCGGCGCGGCGCAGTTTTTGGGTCGCGGCGACCAGGGAACGCACCGCCGCCACCGATTTTTTGAAACGACTTTTTTCGGCGCGGTCCAGCTTGATCTCGATAATCTTCTCGACGCCCTTCGCCCCGATGATGCAGGGAACGCCGACGTAGAGGCCCTTGACCCCGTATTCGCCTTTCAGATACGCCGCGCAAGGCAGCACCCGGCGCTTGTCCTTGAGGTAGGCGTCGGCCATTTCCACGGCGGCGCTGGCCGGGGCATAAAAGGCCGAACCCGTCTTCAAGAGACCGACGATCTCGGCGCCGCCGTCGCGCACCCGTTGGATGATCGCGTCGAGGCGCTTGCGGGTCGTCCACTTCATCGCCACCAGGTCGGGCAACGGAATGCCGGCGACCGTGGAATAGCGCTCCAGGGGCACCATGGTGTCGCCGTGCCCGCCGAGCACGAAGGCCGTGACATCTTCGACGGAGACCTTGAATTCTTCGGCCAGAAAATAGCGGAAGCGCGCCGAATCCAAGACACCGGCCATGCCCACCACCCGGTTGTGGGGCAGCCCCGAGGCTTGGCGCAGGACGCCGACCATGGCGTCCAGCGGATTGGTGATGCAGATAACGAAGGCGCCGGGGCAATTCTTCTTGATGCCCTGGCCGACGGAAATCATGACGCTGGTGTTGATGCCGATCAGGTCGTCGCGGCTCATGCCGGGCTTGCGGGCGACGCCGGCGGTGACGATGACCACGTCGGCGCCCTTGATCTGCGCATAGCCGTTCGCCCCGACGAAACGCCCATCGAAACCTTCGATGGGCGAGGATTGGGCGATATCCAAAGCCTTGCCTTGGGGAATTCCCTTCAGGATGTCGAACAGGACGACATCCCCCAGTTCCTTCAAGCCAATCAACTGGGTCAGCGTGCCACCGATGTTTCCGGCCCCGATCAGAGCAATCTTATTGCGTGCCATCGTAAAATCCCCCGAATGTCATGCGTCAAAAGGAATCGCCGCGCCTCATGCCGCAGCGCAGCATCGATGCCGTGTGTTACTCCTTTTCCCAGCGTGGGGCAAGAGAAAGGCCCAGGAATGCTAATCTTTCGGGGCGGCTAAGCCCTAGCTACGAAAAGCGATTTTGGTCCGCGCCAAGAACCCGATGGCGCTTGCGAAACGCCCTTCACAGGGCGCCCGCCAGCCCCGATAATCACCCGGCCGCCGGGTCTGGTTCAGCTACAAGGGAGATCGAACGTGACGAACCTTGCCTTTCAATCCGCCGTCCAGTTGCTCAGGAAACTCCGCGCCGGACGAATTGGCTGCCGCGCCCTTCTTGAGCACTACCTGGATCGGGTCGAACGCCACAACCCGGCCCTCAACGCCATCATCGCCTTCGATTCAGACGGCGCGCGCCGGCGCGCCGACGAGGCCGACCGGGCCCTGGCCAGGGGCGAAAACTGGGGTCCGCTGCACGGCCTGCCCATGACGGTCAAGGAGTCCTACGACGTGACCGGCCTGCCGACGACCTGGGGCAAGCCCGAATTCGCCAACAACATCGCGGCCAAGAACGCGGTCGTCGTCGATCGCCTGATCGGCGCCGGCGCCATCATCTTCGGCAAGACCAACGTGCCCTTGCTGCTCGGCGATTGGCAGACTTTCAACGATGTCTACGGCACCACCAACAACCCGTGGAACGTTGGGCGCGTTCCAGGCGGCTCGTCGGGCGGTTCGGCGGCGGCCCTGGCGGCCGGGCTGACGGGCCTTGAGGCGGGCAGCGACATCGGCGCCTCGATCCGCAATCCGGCGCACTTCTGCGGCGTCTACGGCCTCAAGCCCACATACGGCATCGTGCCGCCACGCGGCCAGGCCTTGCCGGGCATATTGGCGGCCAACGATCTCTCGGTCGTCGGACCCCTGGCGCGCGGCGCCGACGATTTGCGCCTCGCCCTGTCGGTCATCGCCGGTCCCGACGTGCTCGACGCCGCCGGCTGGTCGCTCAGCCTGCCCCGGCCGCGGCAAAAAAGCCTTGCCGATTACCGCGTCGCCGTGATGCTGGAAGACCCTCATTGCGACGTCGATTTGGAACTCGCCGACCGCCTTCAGGCGACCGTGGATGGCCTGGCCAAGGCCGGCGCCCGGATCGACGAGAAGGCACGGCCCGCCATCGACTTGACGCGCTCGCACGCGCTTTACATCCAGTTGCTGCGCGCCGTGACCACGGCGCGCCAGCCGATGGAAGCGTTCAACGAGGCCAAGGCCATCGCCGCGAGCGTGGCGCCCGACGACAAAAGCTATGCCGCCGAGGTGGCCCGCGCCGCGACACAATATTTCCGCGACTGGGTACCGGCCAACGAGGAGCGCACCCATATGCGCTGGCGCTGGGCCGAGTTTTTCGAGGACTTCGACGTCCTTCTCTGTCCCGCCGCCGCTGCCGCCGCCTGGCCGCACAACCACGAGGGCACCCGGGGCGACCGCGCCATTCGAGTCAACGGCAAGGACATGTTGGAGGTCAACGAACTATTCTGGGCCGGGCTTGCCACCGTCGTCTATCTGCCGGCAACGGTGGCGCCGATCGGCCTGACGGCGTCGCGCCTGCCCGTCGGCATCCAGATCATCGGCCCGCACCTGGGCGATCTCGGTACCATCCACTTCGCCAAGCTGATGGCCAAGGAACTGGGCGGCTTCACGCCAGCACCGGGCTATGATTAGTCCCCCCAATGACAGTAGGATTATGCTTGTGAATAGGGACACTGGAGCGTGCCATCAACAACGACATCCTTTATGGACCATGGCCGGCCCAACGTTGCCCGCTTTTCGCCCGCGGAAAAAAATAGATATCTGCCTGAACTGCGGCTTTGGCCGATAGGCGGCATTGCATCGCCTGAGAACGGGCCTGCCCAAATTGGGCTTTCAAAAGGCCTTGCAGGGCAATCAGTTCTTGTGTCAGCGGGATTATGGTATCTTCGGAGAGGACTTGAATGTTGGCCGGGAGATGTCAGATGAAGCCGGTGTTCGCAACGTTCATTATGGCCCTCGCCTGTTTATCCCTCGGCGCCGGACCGGCCAGGGCACAGCTCCAGTGCAGCGCCGGCACTCTTGCGTTTCATGCCGGTGGTGGTCTCAAGGGTTGCCGTATCGACGCCGACCACCAATTCTTTACGGCTCAAGGTGATAAAATCATCTGCAAGAGCGGCCACAGGGTCGACCAATACCCCAACGGCGCCGTCGAGAGCTGCACCATCGCGGAACCCCATACCTTTGCCGGCGTCCCCTGCCACCGCCCGGGGCGCGTCCGACTCAACCCCGATGGCACACTACGCCGTTGTGGTTAAGGCTTCACCACACGGGCTACAAAGGGCTTGCAAGCCTCGCTGATGATTTCAGCCTCACCCTCATTAATAAGAGCAGCCATCGCAACCAGCTCGTCCCTGCTCAATAGGTCGAGACGCGGCTTGGCCCCTCCATAAATTAGGCGTCGCATTTCTTTCAGGACTTCGGCGGGATTAGGGTCAGGACCCATTAATCTTCGCTTCATTATTTTGGCCGATGATGATGTCCCTGTTCAAGGAGGGCATCACA
>JASLLZ010000171.1 GCA_030746775.1 Rhodospirillales bacterium
GAGATGTCGACGAACAGCATCAGGTCTTGTTCGCGCACATAGCTCATCATGAACTTGCGCATCGGGACGACGCTGCGGTCGAAGGCCTCGAATTCGGTGATCTCTCCCTCGATCAGGGGTTTGATGCCGGCGTCGTAGGAGGCCTCGAGGGTCGGCATCATGATAAAGGCGGTGAGGAATAGCGCCAAACTGACCAAGACCTGATTGGGCGGTGTCTGTTGGGTTCCCATGGCGGTGCGCAGAAACGACAGCACGATGACGATGCGGGTGAAGCTGGTGATCATGACCAGCAACGAGGGCGCCAAGCTGAATACCGTAATCAGGGCGATCAACTGAATGATGCGCGCCGTCGCCGAACCCGACTGTTCGCCCATGTCGAGCGAAAACGTCTGGGCGACGGCTTCGGGGGTTAGGGAGAGCGCGATGGCGCCGCCCACCACGACGCCGATGAGGGACCAGCGCCGCGCCCGCTTCACTCTTGGCCTCCTTCGGCGCTGGTCGGGGCCTCGGCCGGCGCCGGAATGCCGCCCTCGAGCAGAAGATCGGGGCCGCTGCCCAGCAGGACCAGATGGTCGGTGGAATCGCGGCGCAGCAGAATCAGCCGGCGCTTGGCATCGACCGGCATCACCTCGACGATGGAAAGGCGTCGCGCCGCGCCTCCCTTGGTCGCCATTCGGTAGCCAAAGCCGAAACGGCGCGCCACGGCGGTTAGGATGCCGATCAAGGCGAGGACGAAGATCAGCGCCAGGAAAAACCGGATATATCCTTCAAATTCCATTTTCGTCGGTTCGCCGCTGGGATTCTGGGTGAAGGGGGATTGGCATCACGATCGATCGGCCGGCGTTCGGTAGGCGCTGGTCGCCCGGCGGCGCATTCCGTCCTCGCCCGCCTGGGAGGCCGTCGCGTGCTGGCGTCTCAAGTCGGCCTCCAGCCGGTCCAGGCCGGCGAGGATGGCGGCCAGCGGATCCTTGAGGCGGCGCGCGTCGTCGTCTTCCATCCCGTTAATCGTCTCGCACAGCCCGGTGACCCGGCTTTCGAGGGCGGAAAGATCGACGCTTTTGCCCTCGCCGATGAGTTGGCGCGCTCCCGCGATGAGGGATGTCACCTTGTCCACCTCGGCGCCGACTTCCGGGTCGCGGGGGGTGGGGGCTTGGGGGTTGGTCATGATGCAGGTTCCTTATTGACCGGGCGTCGGGGCCTCTTGCGGCGCCGGGGCCATCTCGCGGTTGGCACGGTAGACGTAGGCCAGGATTTCGGCGACGGCGGCGAAGGCTTCCAGGGGAATTTCGGTGTCGATGTCGACGTGGCTCAGCAATTCGACCAGATCGGCGTCCTCGCGCACCTTGACGTCGTTGGCGAAGGCGATCCCCAGAATCTGTTCGGCGACCGATCCCTTGCCGCTGGCCACCACCTTGGGCGCGCGATCGTCGAGCCTCTCGTGGTGAAGGGCCACGGCGGTCGGTGTCTTTTTCTCGGGCGCCTCACCTGGTTTCCGGGCGTCCCCATCGTTTTCCGACAAAGCAGATTCCCACTCTCAGTCTGCCCCAAATCCCGGCACCCATGGTGGTCCAACAAGCTTAAAATTTCTTTAAGCAAACGTCAGCGAAGATCGCCGTTTCGGGCGTTCCCGATGAGCCGCTCAAGGAAGCGCGGAAAGGCCCGCCCGGTGGCTTCCAGTATGGCCCCCGTCGTCGTCCCGGGTCCGTCGCTCGGCGCATGGTGAAAGGGATGCAGCCCGACCACCGTGGCGTAATCCTTGTAACCGGCGCGGCGCACGTTCTCCAATTCACCGCGCAACGGCGGCTCGGGCACGACTGGTTCGAGGCCGGGCAATTCACCGAAGACATCGCCCAGCACCTCCACCAGATCGGGACTGCAATAAAGGGATCTCTCGCCGTCCGTTTCTTCGGTGGGGCTGAGGCCCCGGGCCGTCGCGGCCCAGCGGCGGGTGGCGATGCCGGCGCCCAGATGCAGCCAACAAAGGGTCTGTTCGGGGGTCGGCGGGTAGTCGCTCAGGAAGTGCGTCATGCCCAGGTGGTCCAGTTCATGGCCGGCCGTCGCCACGAACACGAAGCCGACCCCGGAGCGCCTTTCGACCGCCCATTCGGCGAGCGCCAGCAAATAGGCGATTCCAGGACCCCGCTCACCGCCACTGGCGAACCACCCGGTGCGCGGCGTCGAGATGACGATGCGGCGCCGGCCCCCTCCGGTATGGGCGACGACGTTCGACGTCGATGCCCGCTCATCGATGTAACCATCAAGCACCAGTCGGGCGGGCCGCCCTTCGGCCGCCGCCTTTTCGAGGAAGCCGGCGTGGCGTTCGCCGACGGCCAGCAGCGGCAGAGGCCATGGCTCGTCGTCGGGGGCAACGTTGGGGATCAGCAGGTCGCCGGTCGGCGATTCGGTGATGATTACCGCGGCCTGCGCGCCGGCCTGGGCCATCACCGTAATCCGCGTCCTCTGTTCGTCGCTGACCAGGACCCGGGGACCAAGGCGGAAACGGAAGAGCACGATGGCGCCGCGGACGGAAGTATCGGGGCCCGCTCGACCGCCATCGACGAGGGCGGCGTTGATGGCTTCCGCTCCTCCGCCTGCCGGCCACCACGGGGGAAAGCAAGGTATTTGAACGCCGCCCAGGCTTAGGCCCCAGGTCGTCGGAAAGAACTGCCGTACCTGGAACGGTTGGCGCCGGACCGTCAGCCCGGCGGTCGCCAACCGCCCGGCGATCCAGTCTGCTGTCCGGGCATCGGCGGTGCCGCCGGTTCGCTGCTCGCCGAAGCCCGAATAGGTCTCGACATCGGCGAATAAGCGCTCGCCGCAAAAGGGGTCGGGTCTGGACGTCGCTATCGGCACGGCATCTCTCCTCGGACGCGCGCCGAGCATAGCAGGTTGCCGCCGTCCGGCGTTGACGATGGTTCGCCGAGCCAATAGTGTCGCGGTCAATCTATTTGAGCGTTCAAGAAATGGAGTTTGGGGCTGATGTCGATCCGCATAGAGGGCTCGGTTGATCGTGGTTCGCCGGTCGAGGTAATGGTTGACGGCCGCCCGGTCGAGGCTTTTGTTGGCGAGAGCGTTGCGGCGGCGCTTTACGCGGCGGGTGTCCGGGAGTTGCGCAAGAGCCCGACGGCGGGCGGTTCGCGGGGGATGTTCTGCCTGATGGGCGTGTGCCAGGAATGCGTTGTGCGGATCGACGGTCGTTTGACCCCGGCGTGCCAGGAGCCGGTACGGGCGGGCATGGCGATCGAGCTTGGAGGGTCACTGGCGTGAGCGGAGACGCGGAAGGCCGGGCGGTTGAGCTTCTGGTGCTGGGCGCGGGCCCGGCGGGGATCGGCGCCGCGGTTGAGGCCAGCCGGTGCGGCGTCGAGACGGTGATCTTGGACGAACAGCCGGTGGCGGGGGGCCAGGTCTACCGTGCCTTGTCGGATTCCTTGAAGGTGAGCGACGCGGCGGCCCTGGGCGAGGACTACGCGACGGGGACGGGC
>JASLLZ010000172.1 GCA_030746775.1 Rhodospirillales bacterium
GGCCCATGTCGCCGGCCAGGTCCTGGGCCATCGGGCGCGCATGCTGCATGCGGTCTCGCCGGCCGTAACACCGGAGGCAACGGCCCGCGTCCAGCGCCACGCGGCGGGCGCGGGCTGGCTTCTGACCCTGATCGACGGGGGGGAGTTCAGGGACCCCGACTATCTGCGCAACCCGGTCGACCGCTGCTATTTTTGCAAGTCGAACCTTTTCCGCCGCATCCGCGCCGAGACCGACGCGATAATAGCGACGGGCGCCAACACCGACGACCTGGACGACTTCCGGCCCGGGTTGCGGGCTGCCGAGGAGGAGGGCGTCGTGCACCCCTATGTGGAGGCCGGCGGCGCCAAGGCGGATGTGCGCGCCATTGCCCGGCGGCTGCGGCTGACCGACGTCGCCGAGCTTCCGGCCCAGCCCTGCCTGGCCAGCCGCGTCGAGACGGGCATCGCCATCAAGGCCAGTGACCTGGATCTGGTGAGACGCATCGAGGGCGCGTTAGCCGACGATCTGGGCGTCGGCGACATCCGCTGCCGCGTCGTCGCGGACGGCATTCGCGTCGAGCTTTCGCCGGCGCTTCTGGAAAGGGCCGCCGCCTCGCCCTTCGACAAGATCGAGCGCATGTGCCGGGCGGCGGGCAAGGCGTTTCTCGGCACGGCGCCCTACCGGCGCGGCAGCGCCTTTCTCAAGCAGCGGAGCGGACCATGACCTCGGTCCATTTCGACTGGCGGCGGACCGAACGGAGCGGCCTTCCCGAGGCGGTCTTTTGCGCCTCCAAGTCGGCCGACCAGATCGGCGAGATCGTCAACCTGGCCCTGGGCCGCAAGCACTCGCTTCTTCTCACCAAGCTGACGGAGGAGGCGTTCGAAGGGCTGGCAGAGGAAATCCGCGCCCGGTTGGATCACGACTCCCTTTCCGGCACCGCCATCTTGGATTGCGGCTTGGCGCCGGCAACGGAAAAGGGCGTCTGCGTCGTCGCGGCCGGCACCTCGGACATGCCGGTGGCGGCCGAGGCGCGGCGGACGCTCGGCTTTCACGGCATCGATGCGCCCCTTGTCTGCGACGTCGGCGTCGCCGGCCTGTGGCGCCTGATGGAACGCATCGACGAAATCCGGCGGCATCGGGTGGTGATCGCCGTCGCCGGCATGGAAGGTGCCTTGTTCAGCGTCCTTGGGGGCCTGGTTCCGGGCCTTGTGATCGCGGTTCCGACCTCGGTCGGCTATGGCGTCGCCGAGGGTGGGCGGGCGGCCCTGAAGGCGGCGCTGGCGTCCTGCGTCCCGGGTGTCGTTGTCGTCAACATCGACAACGGCTATGGTGCCGCCGCGGCGGCGGTCAAGATCGAGGCCCTGCGCGGCGCCCAATAAGCACCGTCATTCTCCGCCGCCGTCCGATTGCCGTCGATCAGGGAGACAAGCAGATGAGCCAGAGCTACGACGCTATTGTCATCGGGGCCGGCATCATCGGAGGCTGCACCGCCTTCGAGCTTGCCAAGAAAGGCTTGCGGACCCTGAATATCGACAAAATGCCGGCCGCCGGCCAAGGTTCGACCGGCAATTCCTGCGCCATCATCCGGGTTCACTACTCGACCTTCGACGGCGCCGCCATGGCGAGCGAGGGCGTTCATTACTGGAAGGATTGGGAGAATTATCTCGAGGTCGACGACGAGAGCGGCTTTGCCGTCTATCGCAACGTCGGCTGCATCGTCACCAAGAACGAACGCAACAACTTCCTCAAGACGGTCTGCCGCAACCTCACCGAACTGGGAATCGAGTGGGAGGACTGGGACGCCGACAAGCTGTGCCACGAAATACCCATTTACGACCCGGGCCGCTATTCGCCCGTTCGTCTCTTGAGCGACCCCGCCTTCGGCCAGGCGGCGAAAGAGAATCTCGCGGGCGCCATCTTCACCCCCCATTCGGGCTACGTCAGCGACCCGCAGCTTTCGGCCCACAACGTGCAGCGGGCCACCGAGGCCAGGGGCGGCAATTTCGTCTTCAACGCCGAGGTGGTCGAGATCCGACAGGCGCATGGCCGGGTGGCGGGGGTGACGCTCAAGGACGGAGAGCGCATTGACGCCCCGGTGGTGGTCAACGTGGCCGGCCCCCATTCCTTTCTCATCAACCGCATGGCCGGCGTCGAAGACGGCATGAAGATCAAGACCCGGGCGCTGCGCCAGGAGGTCGCGCACGTCCCGGCGCCCGCGGGTTTCGATTTCGAGACCAACGGCTGCGTCACCTCGGACGGCGACATCGGCTGCTATTACCGGCCCGAGGTCGGCAACCACATCCTGGTCGGCAGCGAGGACCCCGACTGCGACGAGTTGGAATGGGCCGACCCCGACGATTTCAACCGTAATTTCACCGACCAGTGGAAGACCCAGGTCTATCGCCTGGCGCAACGCATCCCAAGCCTGGGAATCCCCAACCGGGCCAAAGGCGTGGTCGACCTCTACGATGTTTCCGACGACTGGATTCCAATCTACGACAAGTCCGACCTGGCGGGCTTCTACATGGCCATCGGCACCAGCGGCAATCAATACAAGAACGCGCCGGTGGCCGGCGCCATGATGGCGGAATTGATCGACCGCTCGGAGCACGGCCACGACCACGACGCCGATCCCCTGCGCTTCGCGCTGCGCCATAGCGGCCAGACAATCGACGTCGGCTTCTATTCGCGCCGCCGCGAGATCAACCCCGAAAGCAGCTTCTCGGTCATCGGTTAGGCGGTGGCGCGGCGGAAGTCTTCGAGGGCTACATTGCCGCCCGAGGCGACGACGCCGACACATTTTTCCCGAACCTCGATCTTGCCCGCGAGCACCGCGGCCAAGGCCGCCGCGCCGCTCGGCTCGAGGACGATTTTGAGGTCCTGGAAAGCCCTTTCCATGGCCGTGCGCACTTCGGCGTCGCTGACCACGAAGCCGCCGGCCAGGGTCTCGCGGGCGGCGGCAAACGTTACTTCGCCGGGGGTTGCCGCCTGCAGGGCGTCGCACAGCGTGGGCGGGCTTGAGAGGTTCTCCTGGCGCTCTCCCAGCTCCAGCGAGCGGGCCATGTCATCGTAGCCTTCGGGCTCCACGGCATAGACCTTGATGCCGAGATCGGCGCGCCGCGCCGCCAGGGTACAGCCGGCGATCAGACCGCCGCCACCCACCGGCACCAGCATGATATCGAGTCGGCAGCCGATTTTCTCCGCCTGCTCTAGGCTCTGTACTCAATTAGGGGATTCACAAATTGGTTTTGATGTGATTCAAAGTCTCTAACGAGAAGGAGG
>JASLLZ010000173.1 GCA_030746775.1 Rhodospirillales bacterium
GTCGACGACGGTCTGCTGAAGATCATGTCCAAGATGGGCATCTCGGTCATCAGTTCCTACCGTGGCGGCTATACCTTCGAGGCGGTGGGCCTGTCGCGCGCCCTGGTCGCCGAGTTTTTCCCCGGCATGCCTTCCAGGATCTCCGGCATCGGACTTGCCGGTATCGAGCATCAGGTGGTCCAAAGGCACGCCGCCGCCTTCGACGCCGACATCACGCCCCTGCCGGTCGGAGGCTATTACCGCAGCCGCCGCGACGGCGAGCTTCACGCCTTCGAGGGCCAACAAGTTCACATGTTGCAGAACGCCGTCGCCACCGATTCGTTCGCCACCTACAAGCTCTACAGCCGGGCGGTCAGTGAAATGCCGCCCATCCATCTGCGCGATTTGTGGGACTTCGATTCCGACGCGACGACCGTATCCGTCGACGAGGTGCAGTCGATCACCGAGATTCGCAAGCGCTTTGTCACCGGCGCCATGTCGCATGGGGCGTTGTCGCGTGAAGCCCACGAAACACTGGCCATCGCCATGAACCGCATCGGCGCCCAATCCGACTGCGGCGAGGGCGGCGAGGCGGCCGAGCGCTTCAAGCCGCGCGCCAACGGCGACAACGCCAATTCGTCGATCAAGCAGATCGCCTCGGGCCGTTTCGGCGTCACCGCCGAATATCTCAACCATTGCCGCGAGATCGAGATCAAGGTGGCGCAGGGCTCCAAGCCCGGCGAGGGCGGCCAGCTGCCCGGCTTCAAGGTCACCGCCGAGATCGCCGCCCTGCGTCACTCGACTCCCGGCGTCACCCTGATCTCGCCGCCGCCGCACCATGACATCTATTCCATCGAGGACCTGGCCCAGCTCATCTACGACCTCAAGCAGGTCAACCCTGACGCCCGGGTCTGCGTCAAGCTGGTGGCGCGCGCCGGCATCGGCACGATCGCCGCCGGCGTCGCCAAGGCGATGGCCGACGTCATCATGATTTCGGGCCATTCCGGCGGCACCGGCGCCAGCCCCCAATCGAGCATCAAGTACGCCGGCCTGCCGTGGGAGATGGGACTGTCGGAGGTCCATCAGGTGCTGACCCTCAACCGCCTGCGCCACCGCGTCCGGCTCAGGGTCGACGGCGGCATCAAGACGGGACGCGACGTGGTCATCGCCGCCATGCTGGGGGCCGAGGAATTCGGCGTCGGCACCGCGGCGCTGGTCGCCATGGGCTGCATCATGGTGCGCCAATGCCATTCCAATACCTGCCCGGTCGGCGTCTGCACCCAGGACGAGGCCCTGCGCGAAAAGTTCTCGGGCTCGCCCGAGAAGGTGGTCAACCTGTTTACCTTCATCGCCGAAGAGGTGCGCGAGGTCCTGGCCTCGCTCGGCGTGCCGTCCCTCGAAGAGATCATCGGGCGCACCGATTTGTTGTTTCAGGCCAGCCGCGGCAGCGCCCATCTCGACGACCTCGACCTCAATCCGCTGCTGGTCAAGTCCGATACCGGCGGCTTCGCGCCCTACTGCACCGTCGAGGGGCGCAACGAGGTGCCCGATACCCTGGATGCGCGGATGATCGAGGACGCCCATGCCGCCCTCGACGACGGCGAGAAGATGCAGCTCACCTACACCATCCGCAATACCCAGCGCACCATCGGCACCAAGCTTAGCTCCATGATCACCCGGCGCTTCGGCATGACCGGGCTGGCGCCGGGACAAATCACCGTGCGCCTGCGCGGCTCGGCCGGCCAGTCCTTGGGCGCCTTCGCCGTCCAGGGGCTGAAACTGGAAGTGTTCGGCGACGCCAACGATTACGTCGGCAAGGGATTGTCGGGGGGCATCGTCGTGGTGCACCCGGCACCGTCCTCTCCCCTGGTCCCAAGGGACAACGTCATCATCGGCAACACGGTGCTCTATGGCGCGTCGGCGGGCAAGCTGTTCGCCGCCGGCCAGGCCGGAGAACGCTTCTGCGTCCGCAACTCGGGCGCCCAGGCGGTGGTCGAGGGATGCGGCGCCAACGGCTGCGAGTACATGACCGGGGGCGTCGCCGTCATCTTGGGCCCGGTCGGCCACAACTTCGCCGCCGGCATGACCGGCGGCATGGCTTTCGTCTATGACGCCGACGAGAGTTTCGCCCACATGGTCAACGACGACACGGTCCACTGGCAACGCATCGCGACCGAGCATTGGGCGGGCGTGGTCCGTGACCTTGTCGCCGAGCACGCCGGAGAGACCCGCTCCGCCTTCGCCGAGGCCCTGGTGCGCAATTGGGACCGCGAACAGGCGCGCTTCTGGCAGGTGGTGCCCAAGGAGATGCTGCAGCGGTTGGAACATCCGATCGGACGGAGCGGCGACGAGCACATTTCGGCGGCCGGCCAGTGAACCGGGCCGAAGGCGGAGTCCGAGCCATGCGGTTATGGCTCTTCATAGCGGCCTTGAACGGTTTCGCGGCGGTTCTGGCGGGAGCCTATGGCTACCACTGGCTGGAGGTGACCGAGCAGGGCATTCGCGACATCTTCATGATGGGCGTCGATTATCATATGTGGCATGCCCTGGCCCTGCTTGCCGTCGCCTGGCTGGCCTCGCGGGACGATCAAGCGACTCTCGCCGTGGTTATCGCCGGATGGGGCTTCCTCGTCGATATCTTGCTTTTTTGCGGTTCGCTCTACATCCTCGGGATCAGCGGCGAAACGTTGCTGCCCGGCGCCGCGCCGCTTGGCGGTTTTGCCTTTCTTGTGGGCTGGGCATCTGTCGCCTGGGCGGCGCTGAGGGGACGTAGCCCTGCCCATGGACGATGATGAAGGACAAACGTAGCGTGGGTTCCCTGATCGCGTAGCGGTGCACGGGCTGAGCATCGATGGATATGACGGGACATCCTCCCCCTACCCTTTGTCCAGGTTTACAGCCGG